>JASHRF010000115.1 GCA_030037545.1 Acidobacteriaceae bacterium
TCGGTATGTCCTGGTTCAAGCGTGAGAACGGCGATTTTCCCGGCCCGCCCAATGGCCCTAACGGCCCCGACGGCGAAAACGCCGGCGATGGCGAACGCAACGTGCGCACCGAGGGCCTGTGGATCAAGTGCATTGGCTGCCGCCAGACCATCTGGAAGGCAGATCTCGAACAGAATCTGAGCGTCTGTCCCAAATGCCAGCATCACTTCAAGCTCAGCGCGCGGCGGCGCATCGAGATGCTCCTCGAACCCGGCTATGAGCTGGTCGACACCGGCCTGCGCTCCACCGATCCTCTCAATTTCACCGATGTGAAGCCCTACAAACAGCGGCTTAGCAAGGCGCGCGAGCAGACCGGCTTGGACGACGCCATCCTCAACGCCGTCGGCCGCATGGGCCTGCATGACATTGTCCTCAGCGCCATGGAATACGGCTTTATCGGCGGCTCCATGGGCGCGGTGGTGGGCGAGACCATCGCCCGCGCCGTCGATCGCGCGCGCACCGAACGCAAGCCGCTGGTCATCGTAGCCGCTTCAGGCGGCGCGCGCATGATGGAGGGCGTGGTGAGCCTGATGCAGATGGCCAAGATCTCCACCGCCTTGGCCCAGCTCGACGACGCCAAAATGCCGTATATCTGCGTGCTCACCGACCCCACCACCGGTGGCGTAACTGCCAGTTTCGCTATGTTGGGCGACCTGAATATCGCCGAGCCCGGCGCGCTGATCGGCTTCGCCGGCCCGCGCGTCATCGAACAGACTATCCGCCAGAAACTGCCTGAAGGTTTCCAGCGTTCCGAATTCCTGCTAGAGAAGGGCTTCCTCGATGCCGTGGTGCACCGCAACGATCTGAAGCCGTACCTCATCCGGGCTCTCGACTTCATGAAGCCTTAGCGCGGATCTTCCCGGGCTCTCCCGGGCAAATGCACATGCCTTTCGCACCTGGCTATCGGCGCATCGTCGCAGCAGTTGGGGCTGTCGCGGCCACGGCAGTCCTGGCAGGTTTCGGCAAAGGCCTCCATCCAATTTGGCCGCTGATGTGGTTCGCGCCGCTGCCAGTGTTGCTTTTCGCCACGCGCAGTTCGCGGTGGAGCGCCGCTCTGGTCACCTTCTTTGCCTGGTTGCTGGGCTTCCTGAACATGTGGACCACATTCACCTGCTGGATATCCCATGGGCGATGGTTGCGTCGACCGTGGCTCTGGTCTTTGCAGCCGCCGTGCTTCTGTTTTGCGCCTGCTCCGACGGCTCCGCTGCCGCATTTTCTTCCACGATCGCCACATCCCACGGCCCAAGCGAAATCTCGGCGCCTCTGGCCCCTGGCTTGCCGGTCAGAAGGTCGGTCCCGTCCGCATATGCGTAGCGGAAGCTCACCGCCGCACCCGAATAGTTGAAGTAGTAATGAACCCGCTTGCCTTGCCGGTTGATGCCCTGCTGCGTATGCACGGCAGTCGGCAGTTGCTGATCGGAGCCGATGAGCCCGACCTGATTCAGCGCGCTGCGCAGGACCGCGGTCTGCAGCTTGTCACAGAGATAAGTGCCTTCGTAGAGCAACGTTCCCGCGCCATAATTGTTTTCCGTAATGGCCGGCCAGCGCCCGAAGAAAGGATGGTCGTAATATGCGAGCGCCTTGGCGTGGTCGAGATTCAGAAACTCCGCCCAGTACTCGACCTGGTTGCCATCGCCAGCGTGGAATGGATCGCCTTTGAGCGCCAACGGATGTTCGAGGTTGGAGAACTCCTGGTAGCTGAAGCCGGCCGCTTGGCGCAGAGGACCGGGCGCGCGCACCCAGCGGACGGCGGAATTCTCGTTAGCGAATCCGCTCTTGAAGGTCATCACCACGTGCCCGCCGTTCTTCACGTAATCGGAAATGCGCTGGAGCAGCGCATCGTCGGAGATGTAGAGCGCGGGTACAATCAGCAGTTTGTACGCGGAAAAATCGGTGCTGGTGGGAAAAACAAAATCCGTGCCCACATTCAGGTCGTAGAGCGAGCGGTGCATCTGGCGCACAAGTGTGGTGTAAGTGGCCGCCGGTGGATCGGCGCTCCACTGCGTACCCAATGAGGTGAAGGGCATGAAGCTGATGGCGTTCATGGAGTCCCGGCTCCAGAGGATCGCCACCTGGTTGTGAATCTTCAATCCCACAAGCTCGGGGCCGATCTTTTCGAGCTCGTGCGCCGTGCGGCTCACCTCGGCATAGGCGCGGTTGGGCTCGAAATCGTGTGAGAGCACGCCCTTCCAGTAGGTTTCCTGGTTGGCTGGAATCGACGCCCAATGCCAGTACTCCACCATGTCGGCGCCGTTGGCCAGGTGTGTATAAACGTCCTCGCGCAACTGACCGTCATAGGGCGGGAACTGGAACGCCGACGACCAGCCGGTGGTTTGCGCGTTGGTTTCCGTCACCAGGAAGTTGCCATGCTTGAGCGACCGCGTGAAGTCCTCGGTGAGCGACTGCTCGGCGCCGTTATAGTGGTCCTGCGTGCCGTGGTAAACGTTGACCGCGGGAATGTCGAGGAACTGCGCGACGGCTTCCTCGTTGACATCGCGCTTCATCATGCCGGCAAAGTCGGTGGTGATGAACTGGCGCGGCGAAGCGCACTGGCGCACCAAGCCGGCCTGCCAGCGCAGAAAATCGGTGACGCGCAACTGGCTCCAGCGCGTCCACTCCAGCTTGTATCCGGTACTTTGTGCGCCATCGCGCGTGGGTAAGTCCTCCCAGGTGTGCAGGTTTTCGCCCCAGTAGTTGAGGAACCAGGCTTTGCTCAACGCTTCCGGCGTGACAAATTTCTTTTCGAGATAGTGCTGGAAGCCGATAAAAACGTCGCGATTGTCGGCGTCGTAGCTGCTGGTTTCGTTGTCGAGCTGCCAGCCGATGACCGTGGGGTTATCCCGGTAATGGGCCACGATGTGGCGGATGAGGCGCTCGGCGTAGAAGCGATACGCGGGCGAATCGGTATCCATGTTTTGGCGCATGCCGTAGACGCCAGGCGTGGACGGGCCACCATACGTGCCGTGGTTGAGCGTGCTGGCCAGTATTTCAGGATGTTCGTGCGCCATCCATGCGGGGATGGAATAGGTGGGCGTGCCCAGGATGACCTGAATGCCCGCCTTGCCCATGGCGTCCACGGTGCGATCCATCCACGCGTAGTCGAATTGGCCGTCTTCCGGCTCCCAAAGGCTCCAAGTCGACTCGCCCATGCGGACCACGTTCAGACCCGCGGCCTTCATCAGCGCAATGTCTTTGTCGAGCCGGTCGTAGGGCTCATATTCTGGATAGTAGGCTGCGCCGTAGAGCACGCGGTCAAAATCGACTTGCGGGCCGGCGATGGGCGCGGCCAATGCGGAGAGATTCTGCTGCGTATTCTGCTGCGCTGCCGCGATGCCGGAGGCAAGAGGAACGAACGCGAATAAGATAATAAAAAACTTGCGGTGTAGCCTCATGCTTTGCTTCCCCTGAAACGGATCTCTTTCACTTCAACGCGCTCCCTGAAGCACCCTGGCCCACCTCTACCCGGCGGAGCGTGAAGTGGTGCGGCTCGGGATTGAGATGTTCGCGCATTTTGGCTTCGAGCTGGTCCTGCGCTGCGCGCAACGTGGCCTCGGAGACGCCTGTAGTTGCGACCTGCTTCACATTGGCGCTGAGAATGAAACCCGCTTCATCGAGTTCGGCGCGCTGGACTTCAGTGGAAGCAATGTCGCGCGCCTGGTCGAGCATGGGCGTCTTGTAGAGCGCCAGGTTGACGCCATGCTGCAACTCATCGCGCCAAAACGTTGCGATTGACTTGCCGTCGATGGAAAGCTCGTACTTCCCCGGCGGGAGCGACTCGACGCGCAGCATCTGCCGGTCGAGATCGGCGATATTGGAAACTTGAAGCAAAAGCGGCGTCATGACGTTATTGAAGTCGAGCGGCAAGGGCAGTGCCTCATCGAGCTGCGTCCACTGCAGCCCGTTTGCCGATTTCTGCAAGCCGGTAATCGTGGTTCGTTCGCTTGAGATGACTACCGCGCCGGCCGCATTCAGCGCTACATTGCTCACCACTGGGTCAGCGTGCCACGCTTGCATCAGCGCCGCAGCTATGATCCAATGGCCGGTCTCCGAGGGATGAATGCGGTCGGGGATGAGCAGCGGCGCAAGCTGCGGATCTTTTTCCTTGGCGCGCTCCAGGGCTTCGACCATAGGACGATGGAAGTCGACGAACAGGACCGGCGGCTCGCCCGACGCCTGCATCTGCTCGGCCATGTGCGTGATATCTTGGGCCAATCGATCGATCATGTGCGAGTAGCCTGAAAACTCGGTGCCATGCGTGATCTCGTCGTAAGGAGTGGGAGAGATGAGCGTGAGAGCCGCGCCCGGCGCTGCCTGATGAAGCGCGCCGAGCAGTGCCTTGTAACGCGACTGGAAATCAGCTTCGATCTGGGTGGGCGATCCGTAACCATATCCGCCGTCATTCATTCCCAGCATCACGGTGATCATGTCGGGGCGCCAGGGTGCGACATCGCGCGTGACGCGTTCCGGCATCGTGCCTGCGTAGCCGCCGGCTGCCGTATCACCGGGCACGCCGGCGTTCACAAAGCGGATATGGAGCGACGGGTAACGCGTGAGCACGAAGTCTTCCACTTGGCGCGTGTAAAGCCGCTGCGCGGTGATGCTATCGCCGTAGAAGACGACGATCTGGCCGTCTTTAAGCGCGAATTGCTGACCTGCAGACTGAGTTGCGCAGGCAACGAGAGCGGGTGCGGTCCACGCAAGTGCGCAGAGCCATCGTTGCCCTGCATGGGCGATACGCCGCATCATGGCTGCTCCTCCGGCTGCGACCCCTTCATCGCGGCAAAACGCGGCGCGCCAAGCTTTACGCGCACCGCGCCGCCCAGGGTGGCGGCATTCTGAAACCCATGCCACTCGTTGAGCAAACGGCCGTCGGATGTGAAGAGGCGAATGAGGCCGGGCGTCTGGCCGTCATGCGCAAAATGGAGTTGCGGCGCATCGAGATCAAGCAGCGCATTGGCCAGCTCGGTAGCTTCTTCGGGCGTGGGATTTGCCGGCTCGCGCAGACGCACCGCAACCGTCAGCGCGCCATCGCCATATTGCGCGGCCAGGCTGCGCAGAACCATCAACTGCGCGCGCGGTGCATCGGCGAGGAGGCCGTCGGCGTTGAGCGTGAAGTCGACCGTGGCGTCCAGGCGCAGCGCAATCTCGGTTGGCTGCGGCGCCCGTGTCTTGACGAGCGTCGATCCCTTTTCGAGGCCGGCTGCCTGAAGCGCGGCCAGCGTCGCGTGGCTGTGATCGCCGAGCGTGAAGCGCGCTTCGCCTTCGCCGTAGTAGGTGTACGCGTTGTTCGAAGGCGCGAACTCGGCATTGGCGCGATAGAAAGGGGGTGCACTCGATTCCATGCGATTGCCGCTAAACTCAATGGGAGTACCGCCGGCAGGCGTCTCGCCGGCCGCATTGCCAATGGCTGCATCGTCGACAATGGCGGCGGCCGCGGAATCGGCCGGGTTCCAAACCAGAGTGTTGTGTTCCACACGCAGGCCGCGGATTACGCCGCCATTCCAGGTGTGCAGGTAAATGGCCCCTTGCAGCGCTGCCAACCGCGGGCTCAGCGCGTTCGCAATGCACAGGTTGCCGCGCACCACGCTGTCGCTGGTCACATAGCCGGCCGCGAAGACGGCGATGCAGTAGCCCTCGGTATCGTGCCCGTAGTTGCGCTCGATGGAATTGCGGGTGTTGTTCCAGTCGATATCGTATGCGCCGCCGTCCACACCGGGGCTGTCGGTAAGAAAGGCCTCATTGTCGCGGACCGCGCAGTCCGTACAGGACCATGTCCAGATAGCGTTGGGCGTGCCGGTGGTTTCGGTGGGCTGCATTCCGGTTTCCCACGCGGTGCTGTTTTCGATCAGGCCGTCGGAGTCGCGGAAAAGAATGATGCCGTCGCCGTAGACGTCGTGCACGCTGGAGTTGCGCACAATTACGTGCTGGTTGAGCGGCATATCCATGCCAAAATCGCCGCCGCCGATGAGAATGCCGGCCCATTGATTGGTGTGCGTCGCGTCCACGCCGTCCACCAAAACGTCGTCGAAAGTCATATCGTGACCGCTGGGTCCGACCACCACCAGACCGTTGTCCTTGTTCTTGAACTCGCCGCCGCGCACGTCGTGGACGTAGAGATTCTCGAGGTAAATGTGGTGCAGCGTGCCCTTGTCACCGCTGACAAAGATGCCGTACTTGTTGGCGCCGGAGAGATCGAGCGAATCGATCTGCCAGTATTCCTGGTTGAAGAGGCCGAGCACCTGGCGATCTGCGGAGCCGGCTACGATGCGCGGACGCGGGCCGCTGCCGTACGCCGTAAGGCGGATCGGTTTTCCCTCCGCGCCCGAGCCCCGCGGAGAAAAGCTGCCATGGCAGACCGTGCCGCGCGCCAAGGCGATGCGGTCGCCGGCGCTGAACAGATGCGCCTGCGCCGCGGCCATGCTATTCCAGGGATGAGCTTGCGAGCCGTCGCCCGCTGGCGCGGCCGCACAGTCGATAAAGTAAGTGTGCGGAGCCGGAGACGGCTGCTCGGCAAGAATCCCGGCGCACGAAAGAACCAAAAGAAGCGCGGCAACCCGTGCCAGGCCTTGCGGTTCGGGCTTTGCATTCCGGGAGCGGCCGGGCACGAGTCGAATCATGACAGCAGTCTCCAAGTTAAGCCAGCGCGGAAGGAGTTGACGTGGAGAAAGTTTCCCCGTGGGCGGCGCCCGTTTCCGTGGGCGCCGCCTGGGCGCGAAAAAGTCGAACTGTAATGCAACTAGAAGATTACCTTGGCCGCGAGCTGCGCCTCGCGATCGGAGCCGCCCAGGACGCTGTTGATCTGCCCAAAGGTGCCGGCGTTGGCGCAGGAGCCGGCCGTAGATATGGCGCCGCAGGAGGCGTTGGGGTTCGACAGGTGCACGGTATTCGAGGTGTTGAAGGCTTCCATGCGAATGTCCAGCGTATACCGCTCCAAGATTTTGAAATCCTTGGCCAGCGAGGAGTCGAGGTTCACGTAAGCCGGACCGATCACCAGATTGCGACCCGCATCGCCGGGAACGAACGATTGACCATAGATGCTGGAAGGCACGCTAAAGGCCGCGGTATTGAACCATCGGAGGTAGCTGCGCTCTCCACGCGGGATGATGGGATTGGCGACCAGGTCAGGGCGCAGGCCGGGCAGGATTGAAGCCGGGTTGGTGCCGCGGATGATATTCACCGGATTGCCCGAATGAGCAGTAAAGATGGGGCTGTAGCGCCATCCGCCCAGAATGGCGTCGGGCACCCGACCCCAGTTCGAGCCGAAGCGCTGCCCCTTGCCTACGGGCAGGATAAAGGCGCCGCTGAAAATGAAGTTATTGCGTTCGTCGAAATCGCCGCTGGCATATTCCGCGCTCAGATCGTAGGGATTTTGCGGCTCGTCGTTGTTCACATGGCCAAGATCGAACGGCGCGGGGCCGTTGTCGAGGCTGTGGCTCCATGTATAGCTGAGCAGAAAACTGGTATTGCGCGAGGTCTGCTTGGTAACCTTCACCTCCATCGCGTTGTAGCTGCTCATGCCCACATCGGTCAGGTACTGGATTGAACCCAACGACGTGGTGAGGAGATTGTTATAGCTGTTCGCGGAGTTGGCGGGGTTGGCGTTGATGTCGCCCACCTCGTAGGGCAGGTGCCGGGAGAAGGAACCTACCCAGCCGGCTTCAAGCGAGGTCGTCTTCGTGACCTGTTCCTGGAAGGTCAGGCTGAAGGACCCCGTCGTGCCGGTCTTCATGCTGGGATTGACGGCATAAGTCGTTTCCAAATTTCCGTTGACTACCGTGGAGGGAACGATGACGCCGTTGCCGGGAACATTAATTACGGTGCTGCGCGGCACTCCCTCATCCAGTTCATAGGCCCACGGCGCATCCGGCCCGGTTGAGGGTCCGTTGTAAACCCAGTCGGAATACGCGGCCTGCTCGGCAAAGGGATAGTTCATGGTGAGGAGATCCTCGCGGCCATCGTTCTCGGGCGAGAAGAAAAGGGCGCCGCCGCCGCGGATTACGGTTCTGGGGTCGAGCTGGAAATCGAAACCCAGGCGCGGCGAATAGTCGTTCTTGCGCGGGAGCAAGAGCGAATCGGAGTTGCCTCCGCGGCCGGCTATCAAGATATTGCCGGTAGCCAGGCTGTAATTCGAGATTTCGTTGTGGGCCTCCGTCCAGGGATCCTGGAATTCGTAGCGCAGACCGTAATTCATAACGATCCGCGGCGTTACTTTGAAAGAATCCTGGGCATAATAATCCAGGTTCCAGCTTTTGGTGTGCGGATTGGTCAACTGCAGGCCGATATCCACGTCTGTCGGCAGGCCGAGAACCAGATCGGCGAGATCCGATCCGCCGGCCCAGTTATAGGCGCCGGGAATATAGGTGTAATAGAAGTTGGACGTTTCGGCGTATCCATAACTATCGAAGTAATCGAAGCCGGTGGGAAAGAGCGAAAAGTCGGGGTGCGAGTTGAGCAGGCGCAGATCGCCGCCAAATTTGAACTCATGCCGCCCCCGCGTCCACGTGAAACCATCGGTAAATTGATAGTTCTGGTCGTTTACGTGGTACGGCTTATAGGTCGATCCGCCGGCCAGATACCCGTCGGCAAGATAGATCTGCGGATAACCTACCGTAGCCGGATAACCCGGAACGTACACGTTGCCCACCCCGTACTTGGTCGAGTAGTTCGTGCCGTTCAACAGGCTGTAAAGATTTTCCGGATAGAAGAGATAGCCAAAGCGGACTTCATTGAGCCGGTTAGCGCTGATGACGCGGTCATAGGTGAGGGAGATGGATTGCGGCTCGGTATCTTCCTTGTTAGCCTGATCGGCGTCGCCGCCGCCGGGCACCACGGTGTGGCCCCAGTACGGATCGGTGACCAGCGTATTGTAGCGCTGGTAGTGATAGACGGAATAAAGGCGATCTTTGTCGGTGATCACCTGGTCGAAACGAGCGTCTACTTTGTCGAAGTTTGTGTCGGTGGGAGAATACACTTCGAAGTTCCGGAACCAGCCATTATCGATGCCGGTGAGGTTGGGTTGGGGATAGAAATCCAGCATCGTGGCCAGGCCGGCCGGGCTGACGCACGTGCCCGGCATCCCGCACGCCGGAGGAATTACGTTACCCGGGAACTGTGTTTCCGCGCCGCCATAGTTATTCAATGAAACCTCCGGCTCGAAGATGGGATCGATGGTCCCAGCCGCCGCGCCGCCGCCGGGCGCGGTGCTGACGCCGGCATACGGATCGAGAAGCCTGGAAAAATCCACAGCGCCATTGGCATCGAAGGTGATCAGGTTGAAGGGAATGGTGGAGTCGACATAGGAATAGGGGTCTTTCTGGCGCATCCCCTCGTAGGCGGTAAAGAGGAAGGAGCGATCCCGCTTGACGGGGAAACCGATAGTACCGCCAAAATTGTTCTGTTTGAGTGCGGAGGGCGGCTGCGGCGTGCTTACGCCCGGTAAAGTCTCTTTTGCGGAGAGGTAATTGGGGCGGAAGAATTCGAATGCATCGCCGTGAATCGAATTGGTTCCCGCCTTGGTCTGGATGGCAATAATGCCGCCGGCCGCGTTGCCGAATTCGGCGTTGTACGACGCCGTGATTACCTTGAATTCCTGCACCGAATCCACGTTCGGATCGACCGTAATATCCTGGGTGCGATTGGTAGTGGTCTCGATTCCGTCCATCTGGATGGAATTGCCATACTCGCGCTGCCCGCTCACTGAGGCTCCCAGGCCGTTGATGCTTCCGCTCTGGGGTGGGAGCTGGGTCACTCCGGGCACCAGGAACGTGAGCTCGGAAAATTCGCGTCCCAGCAGCGGCAGGTCGGTAATAGCGTCGCCGCTGATGACCGTGCCCACTTCTGCGCTTTCCGTCTGCAGTACCGGGGGAGCTTCAGTGACTTCCACGGACGAAGCCGCCGTGCCCACCTTGAGTTTGAAATTGAGCGCCAGTTGCTGGTCGATGGCCAGGACCACATGCGCAAACTTGGATTCGCTGAATCCAGGCGCCGCGGCGGTTACCGAATAGATGCCCGGAGGCAGGCTGAGGACGGTATAGTCGCCGGTGGCGCCGCTTCGGCCCTCGAACGAGACACCCTTGTCCTCATCGGTGACGGTGATGGTGGCGCCGGAGACGACGGCGCCGGTGGGGTCGGTAACCTGGCCGGAGATTTGTCCGGTGGTCGCCTGGCCGGCAGCGGGAATCGGAACCAGCGCCAAGGCGGTGAATGCGAGCAGGCAGAAAGCCCTGAAACCTATACGTGGAAGAGATGGATGCTTCATTTTCAATAGCCTCCGAAAAAGGCGCGCGCGAGCAGAGCGGGCCAGGAATGGCGCCAGCATCCCAGCCTGCGTGGATGCGATCCCCCGAGGGGTCGGTCAGAAATCGTTTTCCTGAATCCGCTCGTAGCATTCCGGAATTTCACCCGTTTCGATACTTTTGCGAGCGTCGGGAAATCGTTTTCTGAATCGACTCAAAACCTTACCCCAATCCCATAACTATCGTCAAGAACTATTCGCATCTCGCTCCAATTATTGCCACCCTGCCGGCAACCAATCCCTGCGCCCAAGCTCCTCCGGAGCCTCGAAGTTTCCCGGCAACCTCCTCTCGGATCCAGCCGTTCCAGTATCCCGCCTGCGCGAACTGCGCCGCCGTTATATACAAGGATGTGCAGCATTCCATGAGCGCCGGCGATTTTAGCCACTGGGGCCTGGCAATCTTTCCGCTCTGCCTGGCTGCGGTTCTCGCCATCGGCTGGAGCGCCCGGCGCCGCTGGACCTCAGCGAACGACTACCTGAATGCCTCCCGCTCCATCTCCACCTGGGCAGCCGCGCTCGGCTTTCTGGCCTACAACTGCGGCTCGATTGAAGTGGTGGGCATGAGCGCCATGGCCGCCCAGTACGGCGTGCAGGCGCTGCATTTCTACTGGGTGGGTGGCATTCCCGGCATGGTTTTCCTGGGGCTGGTCGTGCTCCCCGTCTACATGCGCACAGGCGCGCGCAGCCTGCCCGAATATCTGGGGCTCCGCTTCGGTCCCGCCGTGCGCCTGCTCAATGCCTGCATCTCGATGATCGGAACGGTGTGTTTTGCGGGCGTGGCGCTTTACACGCTGGCCCAGGTGCTGCACGTGATCCTGGGCTGGCCGTTTCTGGCCGGCGGGCTGGTGTGCGCGGCCGTGGTGCTGGCCTATGTTCTGGCCGGCGGGGTCCGCGCTTCGATCTTCACCTCGGTCTTTCAGCTCTTCGTGATGGTCGCCGGCCTCACGCCGCTTCTTTTCTTTACGGTGCGCTTCAACGCCGCGAGCTGGGCGCAGCGTGCAGACCGGTGGCATTTGTGGAAGCCGTTGCCGCTGTTGGCGCCCCACGCGCCGCTCGATCGCGCCGGCGTGCTGCTGGGGCTAGGATTCGTCATCAGCTTCTCCTACTGGTGTACTGACTTTGTCATGATCCAGCGGGCGCTCACGGCGCGCACGGTCGAAGGTGCGCGCAAAGTTCCGCTGCTGGCCGGCTTCGGCAAAATGGGCATCGCGTTCCTGGTGGTTCTGCCCGGCGTGGCCGCGCCGTCGCTACTCGGAAATGGCGTCTCGTTCGACCAGACCATGCCTGCGCTGATGGCGCTCGAATTCGGGCCGGCATTGCTGGCCCTGGGAACCGCGGCGCTGCTCGCCGGGCTGATGGCCTGGCTAGCCGGAAACGTTTCCGGCTTTTCCGCGTTGTGGGCCGAGGAGATCTATCGCTGCCGCCTGCGTCCGGGCCGCACTGAGCAGCACTATATCCGCGCGGGCCAGATCGCCGTGCCCGTCTGTCTTCTGCTGGCGCAAGGCGCGGCGTTAGCGACCTTCCGCTTCCACGACATGATGGAATTTCTGCAGCTCATCGTCGCACTCTTCTACGCGCCGGTGTTTGCGGCGGTGCTGGCGGGGATTGTGAGCCAGCGCAGCGCCGGGCGCGGCGCGTTTACCGGCATCTGCGCCGGAGTGGACGCGGCCCTGGCGTTGCAATGCGCCTGCTGGATGGGCCTGGCCCGTTTCGGCAGCCAGATGACAGCGGATTTTTACGAGGCGATGTTAAGCTTCACGGTGGCGCTGATGGTCTGCGTTCTCCTGCGCGAACGGCGAGCCGATTCCGACGCGCCCGCGCGCGCCGTCCTATTCGATCCCGCGCTCTGCAAATCTCTGCGCCCCACGCGCACGCTCGTACTCCTAAGCTCCGCGCTCCTCGGCCTCTGCCTTTTGCTGAATGTGCTTTGGTGGTAAGCGAGCGTTCTGGAAGGTGCGTATGGATGGCTCGCCAAGAGCGCACGGCAAGGTCAATGAGCCGTTTGGTCGGCTGCCAGCAACTGCGAAGAAGGCTGACCCAAGCCAACATCCCGGTTCTGATCGACTCTCGATGAGCGCATTGGCGATAATGCGTAAACAGAGATCAAGATCTGCATCGCCGGATCGAGGGCCCAGAAAGCTCCGATTCAGAATCGCGAGACGAACAACTGACATTGATCACGGACGGCCAGGAGGATGACATTACCGTGCTGACCCACACTTGTGCTCAGGGGGCGATTCATGCGGCTTAGCAATGCGCGGCTTCGATTGTCTGGGATCTTCTGGCTGGTGTTTCTGTCGTCTGCCATGCATTTTCCGGCGCACGCGCAGACCTTTAGCCTGCAAACAGATCGCGAGCCGGTCACCTCCTTGGACGGCCTGTGGCGCTTCCATACAGGAGACAGCCCGCAGTGGGCAACGCCGGGCTTCGACGACTCGCAATGGCCGCTGATACGCTCAGGCACAAGCTGGACCGAGCAAGGTTATTTCACATACTCAGGTTATGCCTGGTACCGCTTCACAATTCAGGTTGCGGATGGCAGCAAGCCACTGAGTTTGTTGCTGCCCCGGATATATACGGGCTATCAGGTCTACGGCAACGGCAAGCTTATCGGAGGTTCTGGCTCAATCATTCCCACCTTTGCCCCAGCTTTTGCCGCCGATCCAAAGTTGTTTCGGCTTCCCCCCGGAAATACAGGGCCGCAAACCATCCAGATCGCAATTCGCGTTTGGGAATACCGACCAATCGTTTCCTGGGTGGGTGGCGGAACACTGCGGCCTGGCAGTGCTGCTGGCGATTCAGCGCTCCTGGCGCAGCGGCTGGAGTGGCTCATGACATCACAGGCTCAGCAGTTTGTGAACGTCTATGCGTATGGCCTTCTTGCCGCGGTCGTTGGGCTTACGATTCTCGCTCTTTTTCTGCTCCATCGCGAGGATCGTGAATATCTCTGGTTCTCAATATTGCTGCTCGCAGGCGCAGCGGATGCCGTCTTGAATGTGGAAGGATTTCCCGACACTGTGCCGTTTCTCCTCTTCCGCCTCACAGACGAGGAGCTTGTAGCGATTAGTGTGCTCGCCGCTTTGGCGTTCTTCTCCAGTGTCTTGAAGACTCATCGTTCCTTCTGGTGGTGGATTGTATGTATTGCGTCCGCGATTAGCCCGCTGTCTGTGGCAATCTACTATCTGCAGTGGACGCTCGTGGGAATCTCCTACAGCCTCCAGCTCTGCTGCCTTCTTCCTGCCTATGTCTGGATCATTGCAGCGCTCTCCATTGCTTTCATAAGAAAAGATGCATCCGCGCGATTGCTGCTGGTACCCGCTGCGCTGCTCTATGGCGCCTACATTATCGACAGCATCGCTTACATAAGTGTGAGCCTCGGTCGGCGAAAGCTGCCATCAGCCAACATTCCACTTCTGCAACATCCCTTTCCGGTTGATCTGTTAGATGTGGTCCGTTACATCTTCGTCTTTGCGCTGCTGATATTTCTGGTACGTCGTTTCTCTCTCGCGCGGCAGGAAGAAACGCGGCTGTCGACTGAGATGGGGGCTGCGCGGAACGCGCAGTCCCTGCTGGTGCCAGTGACCCCGCCCGCCACACCCGGTTTCGCAGTAGAGAGCGTCTATATCCCGGCCAGCGAAGTTGGCGGGGATTTCTTTCGGGTGCTGCCCGGCGACGACGGCTCGCTGCTGATCGTCGTGGGCGACGTAAGCGGCAAGGGCCTGAAATCGGCGATGACGGTGAGCGCGATTGTTGGCGCTTTGCGCGGCTGCACGCTGCGCTCGCCGGCGGAGGTGCTCGTCTATTTGAATCGTGTTCTCCAGGGGCAGATCGGCGGATTCGTCACGTGCTGCGGCACGCTGATTGCGGCGGACGGCACGATGGCCATCGCCAATGCGGGTCACTTGTCGCCGTACTTGAACGGCCGAGAACTGGCTGTCGGGGCCGGCCTGCCTCTGGGAGTTGTCGCGGAGAGCAGCTATGACGAAACGCATTTCCGGCTTTCTCCCCGCGACCGACTGACCTTTATTTCCGACGGGGTGGTGGAAGCGCGAGGAAAGACCGGCGAACTTTTCGGATTCGAGCGCACGGCGGCTTTGTCCACGCAAACTGCCGACGAAATTGCCGCAGCCGCACAGTCCTTCGGCCAGGAAGATGACATTACCGTGCTTACGCTGCGCTTCGCTCCCACAGGAGTTCTTGAGGCGTAGATCGAAGCTCCGGATCGTCAGTTAGAGTCGATTAAGACGACTCTCTGCTAGCGACTCCAGGCCAAGTCGCTCATCGAGAACAATTCGCGGCCCATCGTTTTGCGCGGGCGCGCTTTGCATTGGAGGGCTTCGGCTACGCGCCGGGCGAATCCGTGGATTGCCGCACCACCAGGCTCGTTGCCACGCGAATGGGACCGCGGGTGCCCGCTGGATTTTCCGTCCACAACTGCTCCAGGCCCTTGTAGGCCGCGCGAGCCAGGTCCTGGCGCGACATGCGCACCGTGGTCAGCGGCGGGTTCACGAACTCGGCCAGGTGAATATCGTCGAAGCCGATCACCGACATTTCCTGCGGAACACGAATGCCGCGCTCCGCCATTACGCGCAACACGCCCACGGCCATCATGTCGTTGGAGCAGACGATCGCGGTGGGGTGCGGATCGAGGCCAAGAAAGTGCAGCGCGGCCTGCGTGCCGCCTTCAAAGGTGTGATCGCCGACGAACAGCGGCGCATCCTGCTCCGCTAGGCCGATCTGCTTCACCGAGCGCAGAAAAGCGTCTTTGCGGCGCAGGTTGGTCAGGTGCGGCATGGGTCCGCTGGCAAAGCCGATACGCCGGTGGCCCAGACGCGCCAGGTGCTGCACGGCCTCGTCGATGCCTTGCGCGTAATCGACTTCGAGAACCAGCGAGCGCGCCGCGTTGGCGCTCACGTCGATGGTGACCAGCGGGATATTTTCAGCGATCAGCTCGTCGAGGAAATGGGATTCGGCGCGGAAGGTCATCACCGCGACCCCCTCCACCCTGCGCTGCACCAGGCGGCGAATGAAAATCCTGGCGCGCTCGCGGTTGTAGTTCGTCGACCCGATCATGACTTCGAAATCGTGCTCCCCGGCCACGTCCTCGAAGCTCTGCATCAGCTCTGGAAAGAAGGGGTTGGTGATCTCCGAGATCAGCAGTCCGAGCACTCGGCTGCGGCCGGAGACCAGCGCGCGCGCCTGCGGATTGGGGGTGTAGCCCAGTTCCTCGATGGCTTGCCAGACGCGCTTGGCCAGGTGCCGGGCCACGGTGGAACGGCCGTTGGTAACTCGGGAAACCGTGGCCGGCGAGACTCCGGCGCGGCGCGCCACCTGGATGATATCTGCGCCGCTTCCGCGGGCTTTCCGGCTCTCGGGAGTGTGCGTTGCCATATTGTGGAGTATTGTAATATGCGGGAAATCGATTTCTGACTTTTCTCGCCAGCTCCGGAGTGCCGCCGGGCCCGGTTATCCGCTGCATTCTGCGCCACGTATGCCACAAATGCGTTATGCTGGCCGGTTCCGAAGAATCTGTGCGCGGGAGGCGTCATGCCCGTTCAAGCAGCCACCAGGAATCCAGCCATCCTCTCCTATCACACGCTGCGTAGGGTGGTAGGCATCGTCGCCCTGTCGCTTCCCTTCGTGCTCTCCGGCGGCGTCATCCTGCTGTCTCTCGCCGGCCCCGGCCACGCGCTGCCGCGTCCGCTCCTCCAGCTCTCCATCAGCGACTACTACTACACGCCCATGGGCACGTGTTACGTGGGCGGCCTGTGCGTCATTGCGGCTTTTCTCATGTGCTCGCGCGGCTACGACCGCCTGGATGAGATGGCCGGCTACCTGGCCGGCCTATTCGCTCTCGGCGTGGCGCTCTTCCCTTCCGAGAATCCTTACAGCGCCTGGTACTCGAAACTCGATGTTGAGATCGGCTACGTGCATACGGCCTTTGCCGCGCTCATGTTTCTGGCCATCGCGTTTTTCTGCCTGTTTCTGTTTCCCCGCTCCTCGCCGCACGCGCGGCTCACCCGGCGCAAGCAGCACAGGAACCGGGTCTACGCAGCCTGCGGGGGCGTGATTGTCGCCTGCATCGTGGTCATGGTGATCTTCACCGTGGAGAGCGTGGCCGACTGGCCCCGGCCGGCGCACTCGCTGCTCGGCTGCGAATCGCTGGCTCTGATCGCTTTCGGCGTCGCCTGGCTCACCAAAGGCGAGGGCCTGCTCAGAGACAAGCCGCACGAGCGGAACCGGCCTGTGTGACCGCGCGCCACCGCCCGCAATTCAAGTGCAAAACTTAAGCGAGCATGAAAAAGGGCTGCGGCAAGGCGCCGCAGCCCTTTGTGCTTCTGCTTCGAATTGCCTACCAGGCAACCTTGGCGGAGAAGGTGATCGCGCGGCTGCTGCTGGATGTGACCTCGGGATTGCCGAACCCCGTGTACGCCTGGTCGTATCCAGCATCCTCGAGATATGGATCGATGCTCGAGTAGTTGGGGTGGTTGAACACGTTGGTGAAGTTGGCTCGGAGCTGAGCCTGCAGGCGCTCGTTCAGCCGGATGGCCTTGATGACGTCAAAGTTGCCGGTGTTGGTCCAGGCGTCGCGGCCGTCATTGCGAGCCACATTGCCCCACGGAGTTCCCGCCGCTGCCTCGGAGTACGGGCCGTTCATGATGTAGCGCACCTGGTTGCTGGTAACGGTCTGAGCTGTTCCAGTAACGGTGGGTGCTCCATTTACAATCGTTATCCCATCGTTGGTTTGATTCGCATAGTTGAAGCTGATGAGCTGAGTTGGTGAGACGCTGCACGAAGCGCCCCCATAGTAGTTGCAAACGTCGCCGGCGTAGGCACCGACTTGCTTTACGTTCGCGCTGCGGCTGCCGAGGAATGGACGAAGATCGTCATAGCCTGCGCCGTAGGCGGCATTGAAGGTGTAGTCGGTGACGCCGAGCGCCGGGTTGACGTAAGCGCCGCTGGTCAGATACTCAAAATAGTACTGGATGGGCGTGTAGGGTTGGCCGGAGGCGATAAAGTACGTTCCGGATACATCCCACCCTCCCAAAACCCTGCCGACCAGGCCCTCCTGCCGGCTAAAGGCGGGAATCTGTTCGACAAAGTTAATGGTGAGGTTCTGCGGGAAGTCAAGCCCCGATAGTCCGTGTTCTTCATTGGCGTAGTTGAGCGGGTTCTGAGAGAGGGCGGAGGTAACGCCGCCCGCCCCGTTACTGAAGATCTCCGAAGCGTTGTCGGTGGTCTTGCTCCAGGTATAGGCAGCAGTGAACATCGCTTGATGATAGAGATTGTTGGCGCGCAGCTCAGTCTGCAAGGCGTCATAATCCGACCACGCGGTATTTGTGCGCTCGCGTTGGAGGTAAAGGCTGCCGTTCTCCCGCCCATTGATGGGGGAAACGCTGACCGAAGAGGGAATCTGGTTGGGGAATTTGGCTTGGAGGCCTGCTAGATAGGGGTTGTCGTTGATGGTCTGGAATTGGTTGGCGCCATGGTTGCCGACATAGCGGGCCTCGGCGACCAGCGCGCTGGAAAGCTCGCGCTGGATGCCGAACGACCAGCTTTGAGCATTGTCGGCGGTGAAGTTGGGCGCGACGGTAATCTCTGCGTAGGTGCGCGGGTCAGCCACGCCGTAGGTCAGATACGAGGCCAGGGCGGCGCGCGTATTGGGTCCCCTGGGATTCGCGGGCAGAACGTCATCGACCTGCAATGGAGCGGTAAGGGACTGCGCCAGCACCTGGGGAGCGGCTT
>JASHRF010000116.1 GCA_030037545.1 Acidobacteriaceae bacterium
CTGAGGAACGATGACAGACGGGTTATGAAACCACTTCCAAGTTTTTTTGCACAAATCCGCATGTTAATCGAATCCGAAAACACATCCAACCATCAGAAAACAAGTAACTTGATCGCAGAACCCCACGTACCCACCCCCCGGGGGTAAGTATGAACCTGAAATCAACACTACCGGCGCACCTTTCCAGGTGCGATTACCCTGGAAGTCGCCCGCTTTCGCATTGACTCGGCTCCCAAAGCGGGGCTATCTTACTAACCAAATGCCCCTGGGAGCATGCTGGTGCCACAATCCTCCGGTCCGGCCACTGAATTGCTCGTTCGCTGGAGGAGTGGGGACGGAGAAGCGCTGCACGCTCTCATCCCGCTCGTCTATAACGAGTTGCGGTTGGCCGCGCACCGCTGCCTCCAGTCCGAGCGTCTCGATCACACCTTGCAAAGCACGGAACTGGTCCACGAGGCGTATGTCCGCCTGGCGGGCCACGAACCGGCCGTTGCCATAAATCGCGCGCATTTTGTCGCCATTGCGGCTAAACTGATGCGGCAGGTCCTTGTGGATTATGCGCGCCGCCGCGGGGCGGCAAAACGGGGCCCCCAGTACAAAGTAGAGTTGGACGAAAGCTTTCACCTCCCCTATCAACAGAGCGTCGATGTTGTGGCAATTGACCGCGCGCTGACCTTGCTGTCGCGCCGCGATGCGCAGCAGGAAAAGATTGTCGAGATGCGCTTTTTCGGCGGGCTGACGATAGAAGAAACCGCCGTTGCGCTCGCGGTCTCTCCGGCAACGGTCAAGCGCGACTGGAACATGGCCAAGGCATGGCTGACGCGTGAAATGGGGAGAGGACTCCATGGAGAAGACCGGACAATGGGAGCGGGTGAAGGAGTTATTTGACGCCGCCCTGGAATGCCACCCGGCCGATCGTGACCAATTTCTAACCAGTGCATGCGCCGGCGAGCCATCCCTGCGTGAAGAAATCGAATCGCTGCTCTCCGCCTACGCCCAATCCGATGGGCTTTCTCGCCCGGCAATCTCCGTAGCCACAGTCCCAGAGCCTCAACCGCTTGAGTCAATCGGCCCCTACCGATTCATCAGGAAAATCGGAGAAGGCGGCATGGGGCAGGTCTGGCTCGCCGAACAAACGGAGCCATTGCGCCGCCAGGTGGCGCTAAAGCTGATCCGTTCCGGAACGTTCGACGACGCCCTTCTCCGCCGCTTCCAGGCTGAGCGGCAATCGCTGGCGCTCATGGACCACCCGGCAATCGCCAAAGTCTTCGACGCGGGAGCCACCGCCAACGGGCAGCCGTACTTCGTGATGGAGTACGTCCCCGGCGAACCCATCACCAAATACTGCGATCACAGGAAGTTGAGCATTCATGAGCGGCTGGAGCTCTTCGTCAAGGTCTGCGAGGGAGTGCAACACGCTCACCAGAAGGCGATCATCCACCGCGACCTGAAGCCGGCCAACATTCTTGTGGTTGAAATCGACGGCAAGCCGGCGCCGCGCCTCATCGACTTTGGCCTGGCCAAGGCAGCCGCGCCGCAGGCTCCCGGCGAGCCGGGCCTGACCGGCGTTTGGGGATTCGCCGGCACCCCCGGATACATCAGTCCTGAGCAGGCGGCCGGCGGCGACATCGACACCCGCACCGACGTGTACTCGCTCGGCGTGGTTCTTTACGAGCTCCTCACCGGTTCGCTGCCCTTCGACACTGAGAAGTGGCGCAAGCAGCCCCTCGATGAGGTGTTGCGGCAGCTCCGCCAGCAGGATCCGCCGCGCCCCAGCACGCGCCTCGCATCGGACAAGCAAAACTCCCGCGCGGCCGCCTCGCTGCGCGCCGCCGAGCCCAAACATCTGGCTGGCCTTCTCCAGGGCGATCTCGATTCCATCGTCATGAAGGCGCTCGAGAAAGACCGAACCCGCCGCTACGGAACCCCCTCCGAGCTCGTCGCCGACATCACGCGCCATCTCCAGCATCAGCCGGTCCTAGCTCGCCCCGCGAATGCCGCTTATCGCATCAGCAAGTATGTCCGGCGGCACCGAGTCGCGGTGGGCATAGCGGCCGCGCTCGTCCTCCTCCTCGCCGGCTTCGCCGTCCTTGAGGCTGTGCAACTGCGCCGCATCATCAGCGAACGCGACCGCGCCAGCCGCATCACCGATTTCATGACCGGCATGTTCAAGGTTTCCGATCCCAGCGAGGCCCGCGGCAACCAGGTCACGGCGCGCGAAATCCTCGACAAGGCCTCCGTGCAGATCGAGTCCGGCCTCGCCCGCGATCCCGAAATGCAGGCCCAGATGATGATGGTCATGGGCCAAGTCTACGAAAACCTCGGCCTTTACCAGCGCGCGCAATCGCTCTACGGCCAGGCTGCATCCATTCGCGAGCATCAACTCGGTCCCGAGAACACCGATACCTTGAAGTCGCAGACTTCGCTTGCCTGGGATCTTTACCGTCTCGGCCGCTATCACCAGTCCGAATCTCTCCTCCGCCAGACGCTCGCCATCCGCACTCGCCGCTACGGCTCCCAGGAACCTGACACCATGACCGTTATGAGCTACCTCGGCGTCGTGCTCAATGAAGAAGGCCACGCCACCGAAGCCGAGAGCCTGGAGCGCCAAGTCGTCGACTATCGCCGCCGCACGCTCGGCGACGCCAACCCCGGCACCCTTGTCGCCATGAACCATCTCGGTCTCGCCCTTCTCGGCGAAGGCCAATGGGCTGAGGCCGAAGCCTTGCAGCGCCAGCAGCTCGTCATCTGGCGCAGCATCGAAGGCGCCGATTCCCCGCAAGCCCTCCCGGCCATGGAGAATCTCGGCATCGTCCTCTACCGCGAAGGCCGTCTCGCCGAGGCCGAGTCCCTCGACCGCGAAATCCTCGCCACCAAGCGCCGTATCCTCGGGTCCGACCACCCGGAGACGATTCGCACCATGAACACCCTCACCGCCGTGCTTACCGATGAAGGCAAGCTCGATCAGGCTCAAACCATCGGAGAGCAGGTGCTCGCCGCGCGCACGCGCCTGTTGGGGCCCGATCACCCGCTCACGCTCTCGGCGATGAGCAACCTTGCAGAAATTCTCACCCGCCGCGGCAATTACGCGCGCGCTGAACAGCTCCTCACCGAGGCCCGAGCCGAAGACATCCGCCTCCGCGATGACCCGCACCGTACCCTCGCTACCTATAACCTGGCCTGCCTCAAGCTCCGCGAGGGCCGTCGCGATGACGCCATTGGCCTGTTGCGGGACTCCGTCGATCACGGCCTCGCCGGATGGGTCATTGCCGGCATGGCCACTGATCCCGACCTTAAGCCGCTTCACGGCGATCCCCGCTTCACCGCCCTCCTCGCCTACGCAACCGGGAAAGCCGCCGCCGTGCAACATCCTCCTGCGCCCGCCCAGACCGCCTCTGCCCAACCTCCCTCCCAAAAACACAACGAGCCATGAACATCCATGCGTTGGGGTTGGACCGTTGGCAGCTGCCGCAGTGCGTTTCCGTGCGCCATCTCCAGACGCTCCCGATCGGCCTCCGCCAAAGCGGTCGGGCTCCCTAGCAGGTCTTCAAGAGGACCAAGGATAGGGTCAGCGGTGTGCGCAATTCATGGCTGATGTTGCTGAAGAACGTTGTCTTCGCGCGGTCGATTTCGGCCAATGCTTCGTTCCGCCGGCGTTCCATTTCGCGTGCTCTCGCATTCGCCACCGTGGCCGCTATCTGCGCCGACGCCAAATCGAGAAAACCCTTATATGCGTCATCGAAACGCAGACGGGAACTGACGCCGGCGATCGGGAACCGGCTAGCTGGTGAGCAGACTGCGATTGAATCGGAACTACTGCCGCCGTGTCCGGCAGGTCGGCCCAGGGGCCGGCCGGCACGCGGCCGAATCTCGAGCCTAAACGGCGTATCAGCACGATCTGCTCGCTCCGGCGGCATTCCTCGAGCGGCCACGCTGCTTCGGCGTCCACCAGGCTCACCGACTGCAAACACAAATCCGCGCATCCTTCGGTTCCAGACACACCGGCCCGATGTGCGGCTTCTCCCGCCGCCATGAAATGGCTTTTCCGCCAATGGCCCCAGCACGTGGTACACCTCCGCCCAGCACTTTTGAAACGGCTTCCCAAGGGCGCTCCCGGGGTGCTTATCGCCGAGCACCGGAATACAGGCGTCGTTATAAAGCTGGATAAAATCCAGGCCCCACCGCAGTAGGATCGAAAAGCTGTTGCTCAACAGCCTGCGCGCCATCGTCTGCAGCGCCGGGGACCAGGTTTCCGGTGAGCCCGGCTACCACGGCGCCCTGTCACCCGCATTACTGACCCCGCCTCCCGCCGCTCGTTACCGCCGAAACCTGCGGGCACTCCTCCACCGGTATCGGCACCTGCTCCACGATCTCCAGCCCGAATCCCTCGAGAGCCGGAATGTGCATGGGTGTATTCGACAGCAGTCGTATGCGCTGAATTCCCAAGTCCGACAAAATCTGGCCGCCTAGGCCGATGGCGCGCAGAATGCGCCCGCTTCGCGCCTGCACGCCTTCGCGGGAGCGCAATTCCTGGTGCAGAATGATGCGCCCCGTCTCCTCGCCAGCCGGCGCAGCCAACCCCTCCGGCCCGAAGGCCGCGGCCGGCGTGCGGTCGATCTCGAAGCCGCGCGAAGTGTTGTGCAGATAGAGAATCACCCCGCAACCCGCCTCCGCGATCATACGCATCGATTGATCCAGAACCTCGCGGCAGCGGCAATCGGCGCTGAACACGTCGCCCGCCGTGCAGCGCGTGTGTACACGCACCAGCACCGGATGCGGACAGGGTGGGCGCGAAGGCGTGGCGGCCGAATCGGGCACGCCCAGATTCTCCTGCAACAGCGAGCGTCCGCCATCCGCCGGCCCGTCATTGAACGCCGGGCAGCCGGGGCACAGGTCGCCGCGCACCAGCGCGATGTGGCTCTCGCCGCCGTTCACCTCGCTCTCGTAGGCGATCATGCGGAACTCGCCGTAGCGCGTCTGGATGCGCGTCTCGCCGGCGCGCACAATGTAGCGCTCGTGGCGCAGCCGGTAGCGGATCAGCTCGGCCACGGTGAGAATGCGCAGCCCATGCTCGCCGCAGAATGGAATCAGGTCCGGAACGCGCGCCATCTCGCCGTCATCGCGCATGATCTCGCAGATCACGCCCGCCGGATTGAGCCCCGCCAGCCGCGCCAAATCCACTGAGGCTTCAGTCTGCCCGGCGCGCACCAGAACGCCGCCGCGCCGCGCCCGCAGCGGGAAGACATGTCCCGGCCGCGCCAGGTCGGCGTATGTCGTCCTCGGGTCGACCGCCGTCCGGATGGTATGCGCACGATCCGCCGCGGAAATTCCGGTCGTCACGCCCTCGCGCGCCTCAATTGTCTCGGTGAACGCAGTCCCAAATCGGGATGAGTTTTGCTGCGTCATGGGAAACAGGCGCAGATAATCGGCGCGCTCCTCGGTCAGCGTCAAACAGATCAGTCCGCGCCCGTACCGCGCCATGAAGTTGATCGCCTCCGGCGTCACGAACTCCGCCGCCAGCGTCAGGTCGCCTTCATTCTCGCGATCTTCATCGTCCACCACCACCACCATGCGCCCGGCGCGAATCTCGGCCAGCGCGCCCGGCACATCGGTGAATGGTGGCTCGAAGCTGCGTGAACTCTGCGGCATCGATCTCTCCGGGACTAAAGCCAGCGCTTTGTAGCGCCTGATTTAGGGGCCCTCAAGCGCCTGCTCCTCCTCTGCATAGCGTGATTGAGGAGGCCTGAAGGCTCCTGCCATTCGTTATGGCCGCGAGGATTCGTCCGGCTCTTGCTTAACCCCTTTAATTCTCCCCCATGCCACTATAAACAGCAAAAGCGCCGCCCGCAGGCGGCGCTTTTCGGTCTCTGGCAAAAGGGGATGGGATCCTACAACGTCGACTCGATCTCGAATCCCCAGGCCTCAAGAAGCGCTTCGGGGATGTACTTCGAATTCTTGTTCCGCCGCGCCCACTCCCGCAGGCGGGTCGACCGGATGTACTGATCCGGGGGCAGCTTGAACTCCTTCACAATCTGCTCGAAGGAGGTGACAGTGGGCACAACCGGACCAATGGGCTCCGGCTTGCCCCAGTTCGGATTTCCACGACGCTTTGCCATTGATTTTGTGTCCTTAGATGATGGATGGGTTTTTCTTTACTTCCTCTGGGGCGGCCTGGGGGACCCTAGAAACTCCAGAGGAAACTTTAGTGTTATTTTAAGGATATTTTCTTCAAAAATCAATAGAAAATTGTCAGCTTCCCAGATGAAATCGCCATTCTCTCCAACGGACCACTTTGTGTGGCGTAAACGTATGAAAATAATGGCCAAAGCCCCGCACCTCTCTGGCCAATCGCACACTCTTGAAAACGTTTTTCCTCAGCGACGGAATGTGCAGTTTCGGCCGCTGGTGGCACGATACTCTTATGACAACATCCAGGTTCGGATGGATTCCGCGGCAGCGCCTTGTGGCTACTGGCCTGCTTTTTTGGGCCGGGTTGGCCACCTATGCAGGCGCCGTGGAGCTGACCGTGAGCCGCGTTGCCCTGGAGCGCACCCTCCGCCAGCAGCTCTTCGCCGGACCCGATGGCCGCTACTATCTCAAGGGCAACCCGCAATCTCCCTGCTTCACTTATGCTCAGGATCCTCAACTCAGCTTCGTGCAGGATCGTATCGTTGTACGCGTCAAAACCGTGGCGCGCCTCGGCCGGCGCGTGGGAGGCGCCTGCCTGGGTATTTCGCTCACCACTCCGGCTGAAGTTTCGCTGGCGCCAGATGCCCAGGGCGAGATCATCGGCTTCCGCGGCGCCCGCGTCGACAAAGTCGCCGACCAGAAGGAGCTGAATTTTCTGCTGCTTCCGTTTCTCCGCCACCAGATACCGTCGAACATGAAGGTCAACGCCGCTGATCTGCTGCGCAAGGCGTTGGCCGGCTCAACCGCCTCATCCGGCTACACGGTCAGTCTCGACCGCCTGAAAATCCATTCCATTGTGATTGAGGGCGACACGCTGGTCGTCGACGCCGATGGCGATCTCAGCGTGAAGTGAGAAAAGCAGCGATTTGCCATTAGCTTTTAGCTCTTAGCTGGATCTGCGGCACCGGTGGCAATCGCGCATCAATTAGACAATCTCTGGCCAGCCGGGCCCAGCCAAGAGCTAATGGCTAAAAATTGGAAGCTCGGTTCACTCGCACCACGCGTTGAACGCGCCTGCGCGCACCGCGGCCGCCAACGCCTCAATTTCCTCAGCCAGGCTGCGATCCTCCTCGAGCCGCGCCGTCACCGCGCGCACCGCGGCCTGAACCTTCTGAATTTCAGCACTCGATTTGAGTGGAAGCCGGAACTCCAGCCCCTGCGCCGCGCACATCAGCTCAATGGCCACAATCCGTTCCACGTTCTCCACAATCTGTCGCAGCTTCAGCGCTCCGGTCATCCCCATCGACACGTGATCTTCCTTGCCGCCGCTGGTGGGAATGTTGCCGCACGAGCTGGGCGCGGCCAGTACCTGGCACTCGTTGATCAGCGCCGCCGCAACAATCTGCGCCATCATGAAGCCCGATGAAAGCCCCGCGTGCGGCGACAAGAACGCCGGCAGTTTTTCGTTGATGTCGGGATTGAGTAGCCGGTCAATACGCCGTTCCGCAATGCCCGCCAGATCGGTAAGCGCTATTGCCGCGTAGTCAAACGCATACGCCAGCGGCGCTCCATGAAAATTCCCCCCCGACAACACTCCGTGCTCTTCGGTTTTGGTCGAGGGGAGTGCGAAAACCAGGGGATTATCCGTAGCCGCACCCGATTCCGTCTCCAGCACCCGGGTCACGTGGTCGAGCACGTCGCGCACCGCTCCATGCACCTGCGGCATGCAGCGCAGACAGTAGGCATCCTGCACGCGCGTGTCGTGCTCGCGATGCGACTCGCGAATCTCCGACCCCTCCAGCAGCTTCACCAAATGCGCCGCCGCCGCAATCTGTCCCACATGAGGCCGCGCCCGGTGAATGCGCGCATCGAAGGCCGCCGGCGTGCCCATCAGCGCCTCCAAACTCATGGCGCCCGCCAGGTCCGCCAGCCGCGCCACGCGCCGCGCGCGCACCACCGCCAGCGCACCTACCGCCGTCATGGCCTGCGTGCCATTCAGCAGCGCCAATCCTTCCTTTGCGTGCAACGCCAGCGGCTGCAACCCGGTGCGCCGCAGCGCCTCCGCGCCAGCCATCCGTTCGCCTTCATAGAAGGCCTCGCCCTCGCCAATCACCACCAGCGCCAGGTGCGCCAGCGGTGCCAGATCCCCGCTCGCACCCACCGAGCCTTTCTCCGGAATCACCGGCGTCACACCCGCGTTCAGCATCGCTGCCAGCAGCTCAACCACCTCCGGCCGAACCCCGCTGAACCCTTTGGCCAGCACGTTGGCCCGGAGCAGTAGCATGGCGCGCGCTTCTGCTTCCGCCAGCGGCCGGCCCACACCACCCGCATGGCTGCGCACCAGGTTTACCTGCAATTGCGCCAGGTTCTCCGCCGGCACGCGCACGTCCGACAAGCGCCCGAAACCCGTGTTCACGCCATAAACCACCCGCCCGGCCGCCAGAATCGCGTCGATGCAATCCCGGCTCGCTACCACGCGCTCCGTCGCCGCCGGCGCAATCTCCACGCCCCGTCCCGCCGCCACCTGCTCGATCTCCGCAAGCGTCAGCGCATCGCCATTCAGCACCAGTTTTTCCATCCCCATCATGCTAGCCCCGCGCGCCGCACCCGGTACAGCGCGCCACTCAGGCGGGGTCAAACGAGGGTGCTCCATCCTTTGCGCGTTTTTTTGCGCGAAGGATGGGAAGCCACAAGCTTCAATCGACCTGCGCCGGGCGGTCAGACCACCCCGCTACAATGAAAGTTGCCCACCAATCGCGGTGCTACAATCTCGCTTCGGAGCACACCATGCCAGACCCCACATGCGATATCGGCCTCATCGGCCTCGCCGTCATGGGACAGAACCTCGTCCTCAACATGAACGATCACGGCTTCAGGGTCGCCGTCTTCAACCGCACCGTCTCCAAGGTCGACGATTTCCTGGCCAACGAAGCCACGGGTACGCAAGTCATGGGCGCGCACTCTATCCAGGAGCTGGGCAGCCTGCTCAAGCGCCCCCGCCGCATCATGCTTATGGTCAAGGCCGGCGACACTGTGGATCACATGATCGACCAGATCCTGCCCTGCCTCGAGCCCGGCGACATCATCATCGATGGCGGCAACTCGCTCTTCACCGACTCCAACCGACGCACCAAAAGGCTCGCGGACAAAGGCATCCTCTTCATCGGCACCGGCGTCTCTGGCGGCGAAGAAGGCGCGCGCCACGGCCCCTCCATCATGCCCGGCGGCAATCCCGCTGCATGGCCGCACGTCAAGCCCATCTTCCAGGCCATTGCCGCCAAAGTCGAAGACGGAACCCCCTGCTGCGACTGGGTGGGCGAAGACGGCGCCGGTCATTTTGTGAAGATGGTTCACAACGGCATCGAGTACGGCGACATGCAGCTTATCTGCGAAGCCTACGACCTGCTGCAGCACGGCCTTGGCCTTAAGCCCGGCGAGCTGGCAGGGGTTTTCGCCAACTGGAATACCGGCGAACTCGACAGCTACCTGATCGAGATCACCAGCCACATCTTCGCGAAGAAAGATGACGATGGCGCGCCCATGGTGGACAAGATTCTCGACACCGCCGGACAGAAGGGCACCGGAAAATGGACCGTGATCAGCGCGCTCGACACCGGGCAGCCAGTCACGCTCATTGGCGAATCGGTTTTCGCGCGCTGCCTCTCCGCGCTCAAGGAGGAGCGCATGGCCGCGTCCAAAGTCCTCACCGGCCCCACGGCCAAGGCTGACGCCGGCGACCGCGCAACGTTTATTGAAGACGTGCGCCGCGCCCTCTACTGCTCCAAAATCGTCAGCTACGCGCAGGGCTACATGCTGCTGCGCGCCGCGGCGGCGGAGAATAAGTGGAATCTGAATATGGGCGGCATCGCGCTCATGTGGCGCGGTGGGTGCATTATCAGGAGCCGTTTCTTAGGCAAGATCAAAGAAGCCTTCGACAAAAATCCCGCCATAACGAATCTGCTGCTCGACAGCTTTTTCTCGGATGCGGTGCTGCAGTATCAGGCCTCGTGGCGCCGGGCCGTCGCCCACGCGGTCACAGTGGGCGTGCCCACTCCGGCGTTTTCTACGGCGCTCGCTTTCTTCGATGGCTACCGCACCGCACGCCTGCCGCAGAACCTGCTCCAGGCGCAGCGCGACTACTTCGGCGCCCACACCTACGAGCGCGTAGACCAGCCCCGCGGCCAGTTCTTCCACACCAATTGGACAGGGCATGGAGGCCGCGTGTCGTCGGGGACGTATAACGTGTGAGGCCAGCTCCTAGCTTTTAGCTGCCAGCTTTTTCGCGGCGGTCCGGCCGCTGTGCTTTCGATGACACAGATGCGCGCCGGGCCCGCTGCGCGAAGAAAAACAGCGTGGCGATGCAAAGAGCGAAACTCAGCGCCAATAACGCAAAAATGCCCACTCAGGAAGATCGATCGCATTTCCATCCTCAACGCCGCGTTTTTCCGAGTCGCAGTCCTGAGCCCATGCTTCACCGCAGGCTTTCCACCGGCGCCGGATCCATATCGGAGTAGTCCTGGTTTTCGCCGCCCATGCCCCAGCAAAAGCTATAGGCGCGCGTGCCCACTCCGGAGTGAATCGACCACCCCGGCGAAATCACCACGTCCTTATCCGCGAGCACCAGATGCCGTGTCTCATCCGGCGGGCCCATCACATGAAACACGCGCGCGCCCGCGTCAAGATTGAAGTAAAGATAAATTTCCGAGCGCCGCATGTGCGTGTGCGGCGGCATCGTGTTCCAGTTGCTCCCCGGCGCCAGGTGGGTTACGCCCATCACCAGTTGGCAGCTCCGCGCGCCTTCGAGATGAATATATTTGCAGACGGTCCGCTTGTTGCAGGTTTCCACCGACCCCAGTTCGACCGGCTCCGCGTCTTCTTTGCGCACCAGCGTGATCGGGAACTCGGCGTGAGCCGGATAACTCAACAGGTAGTAAATCGCCGGCGTGGATTTGTCCGTCGATGAAAAGCTCACCTCCGTATTGCCGCGCCCGATATAAAGTACGTCGAGGTTATTCAGCTTATAACTCTTGCCGCTCACGTGCACCCCGCCGCTGCCGCCGATATTCAGCACGCCAACTTCTCGGCGCTCCAGAAAATACGTCGCGCGCAGCTCCGGATAGGTCGAGAGTTGCAGCGCGCTCTCCACCGGCGCCGCCATGCCCACTAGCGCGCGATCGAGATCGACATAATTGAGATGAATCTTCCCCGGCTCATACAAGCTGTGCAGCAGAAACGTCTCGCGCAGCTCTTCCGTGGTCATGCGCGCATAGCGCACCGGATCGGCTATCAGAATGGTCTTCATCGTTTGTCGCCTCGGTGTTCCAGGAGCGAAGCCATGCGAGGACCATTTCATTTTACTGCCGGGAAGAAAGACCCGGCTCGAAGGCTCGGATCGATTGAGCGCATGATGAGTGGTATGACCACTGCGGGCCGGATCGCGTATGATGATTGGCGCAACGCATCCCGATGCCGAGAGGCCGTTCCCATGACGCAAACCCTGCTTTCACTCAGGCGCCTGCCGTTGCATGCTGGCGCCGCCTTGTTTCTGCTCGCAACCGGCGGCTCTCTGCACGCATCGGGAGTGTGCGATCCGCGCGCTTACGGCGCCAAGGGCGATGGGACCACGAAAGACACGGCGGCGATTCAAAAAGCCATTGACGCGTGCGAGGCGCAGGGTGGCGGCACGGTGCGCCTGACGGCGGGCACCTATCTGAGCGCGCCCATCGTGCTCAAGAGCAACATCATGTTCGAGCTCGACAAGGGCGCCACGCTGCTGGGCTCTCCCGATCACGCGGATTATCCGGAGAAGATCGAATTCCGCGAGCCCGATTTGCAGCCGCTGGTGAGCGCGACAGACGCCTCGAATATCGCGATTACCGGCGAGGGAACGATTGACGGCAACGGCGCAAGCTGGTGGGCGGAGGCGCGTGGCATGCGCGACCACGGCGTGCTGGGCAGTCATCCGCGGCCCAAGCTTATCATTTTCGATCATTGCAAGCGCGTGCGGGTGGAAGGCGTCACCATTCAGAATTCACCCATGTGGCACCTGGTGCCCTACTATTCCGACGATGTTGTGATTCGCGATGTGCGCATCCTGGCGCCGCAGCACTCGCCCAACACCGATGCCATCGACCCGTTTTCGTCGTCGCATGTGACCATCGATCACGTGTATTCGAACGTCGGCGACGACAATGTGGCCATCAAGTCCGGCGCCATCAATTCGCCGGGGCCGGACGCGCCCAGCCGCGACATTACCATTTCCGACTGCACCTTCATGCACGGCCATGGGCTTTCGATTGGGAGCGAGATTGCAGGCGGCGCGCAGAACATCACCGCGGAGCGTATCGTCTTCCAGGGAACGGACAACGGAATCCGCATTAAGGCCAATCGCGACCGCGGCAGCGATGTGAGCCACATTGTGTTTCGCGACATCACAATGAAAGACGTAAGGAATGCGCTGATTATCAGCGAGTATTACCCGAAGGTGATGCCGCCCGAGGACAACACTGCACAGCCCGTAACGCGATTGACGCCGCATTTCCACGGCATCCTGATCGAGAACCTGATAGCGACGGAAATCGGGACGGCGGGGGCGATTGTGGGACTGCCGGAGTCGCCAGTGACGGGTGTGGTGCTGCGCAATGTGCAGATTGGCGCCGGGACCGGCTTGACCGTGGGCTATGCGAGCGTGATGGGGCAGAACGTGAAGATCTTTGCGCCGCGAGGGCCGGCGATTATCAAGCTTGCCGGTGCGGAAGTGACGCTGCGGCAAATATCTGATCCCTGGAAATAATGCTGCTGCGAACGCCTGGTTACTGGTTCACGCCGCTGGCCAGGAATCCGCCGTCCACCGCCAGGATGTGGCCGGTGACGAACGAAGCGCTGTCGGAGGCTAGGAAGACGGCGGCGCCGATGAGCTCGTCGGTTTTGCCAAAGCGGCCCATGGGAGTGCGCATCAGCAGTTCCTGGCCGCGCGCGGTCGAGTCGAGCAGCTTGGCGTTGAGGTCGGTGCGGAAGACGCCGGGCGCGACGGCGTTCACCGTGACGCCTTTTTTCGACCACTCCACCGCCAGCGATTTGGTGAGCGAAGCCACGCCGGACTTGCTGGCGGCGTAGGCGGCCACTTCGCTGAGCGAAATAAAGCTGTTGAGCGAAGCGATATTGACGATGCGGCCGTAGCCGCGCTCCAGCATTGGTCGCCCGAAAACCTGGCAGGCGCGCAGCGTGCCGGTAAGGTTGGTATTGAGGATGCTGGTCCATTCCTGCTCAGAAAAATCGAGGGTGGGCGCGCGCTTGATGATGCCGGCGCAGTTGACCAGGATGTCGATTTTGCCGAAGCGATCGAGGACTGCTGCGGCCAGTTTTTCGAGCGTGGCGCGGTCGCAAACGTCTGACGCCAGGCACAGAGTTTTGCGGCCCAGGGCCTCAATGGCGGCAGCGGTTTCATCCACTTGCTGCTGGCGGCGCGCGGTTGCTACTACGTCCGCACCGGCTTCCGCCAGGCCCAGGCTGAGTGCGCGGCCAATGCCGGAAGTGCCTCCGGTGACGACCGCGATTTTTCCTTCCAGGCTGAATAAATCGGCTTTCATGCTTTCTCCGTGAACATCGACGACCCGGCGATCTCCTTCTTTTAGCTTTGTGGTTTCCACCCTCGCGCAAAGAACGCGCAAGGATGGGGAGCCCAAGATGGTGATCGGCAACCACCATGGTACAGGAAGAAGCGATCAGCGACTTTGTGCTGCGGGAGCGTTCTGCTTCATGCTGATGGCGTCGCTCACGCCCAGGAAGACTGGCGCGATGTGGCGATTGTAAAGATTCTCCGTGACGTTCCGGGCGATGACGGCTTCATTGGCTTCGAGCAGGTCGAGATAGCGGCGCCCCATTCTGGCGGCCACTTTGAAGCCCACGTGCAGCAACTGGCGAACGCTGCTGTTATACTCCGGCGCGCCCTCCACGTGGCGCAAGGCGGAGGTGTACTGCTCTGAGGTCCAGCCGCGGACTTCGGCCGCGGAGGGCAGCTTGGCGGGATCGATGTCGATGACATTCGCGTATGGGCCGCAGAGCTCTTCGCGGTGCGCCAGCGCCTCGGCGTAAATTTCCTTGGCCAGCGCCAACCCCTTACCGCCAGCTTCGGCTAGGCCGATCAGTTCTTCAAGCCATGTGGTTCCCGCAGTCTTCAGGTGCATACCGGCGCCGGTGTGCTGCATGATGGCATGAATGGCGGGATAGATGGAGAATTTGTCGCTGCCGGAATGAATGCTGAGCTTGAGATCGGCGGGCAAGCCGTATTCCTGCACGGCGTGAGCGATGGCGGCCACGTCGAGCGTCATCTCGCGCTCGAACTGCGGCACGTTGCCCACGTAGTCGACGCCCTTGTTGAATCGGCCGCTGAATTTGGGCGCGATGGTCTGCACCGGAATGCCTTCATCGGCGATGGCGGCGAGGATGATGAGCAGCTCCACGGGGCTTTGCGCGCGATCCGTCTCATCCATGGAGACTTCGGGGATGAAGCCGCCGGCGCCTTTCGCATTTTCGACTTTGCGGTAAACCTCGCCGGCCTTTTTCACTGCAGCCAGGAATTTGTGAGCGGTCCGGCGGACGGTTTCGGCAGTGATGGTGAAGGGCTCCTTCACGCCGGCGAGATGAATGTTCCCGGTCAGCTCGGGATGACGGCGTAGGAAGATATCGATATCGACGGCCGGCGCAGGCTGGCCGATGAAGTCGGCCACGTCGATGGTGAAAAAGTCGCAGGAGTCGAGGAAGCGATCGACGGTTTCGCTGGTGATGTGGTCGGCGTCGCAGAACCACGGCGACTTCCAGCCCAGCGCCTTGACAGCGGCCTCCGCGGCGTGGAGCACGGAGGCAGGGTCGGACCCGATGATCGTGTGCTCGCGATTCGATTTGTTCCACACGGGAACGATTTCGAGGCCGTGGTCGAGGGCCTGGATGCATGCCCGGAGCTGGGCCTTGGCCTGGTGCGCGAACCGGTCGCCGGTTCCAACGGAGTATTTGCTCAGGGTTTTGTTTTGACGGGCCATTTTTTACTCCTGCTCGAAGCGGCTGCGGTGCGCCCACAGGCCGAGTCCGGGGTTGGCGACGAAGAAGATCGATTCCCCACCGACCTGGTTGAATCCGTGTCGCAGTTTTTGGGGGTTGTAGCGGCGAAGCTTGGTTTTCAGATCGCCGTAGGCGTAGCCCGCTGCCTCGACTTCCGCCTGACTGAGATGCCCGGGACACCAGGTGATTTTGAAGCGGCCTTCCGACGAGGCGTGGATGAGATGCGCGGCGGCGCTCAGATCGGCGGCCAGATCCGCATTCTCCTTCACAGCCTTGAGCGTGGCCGGCGTGCCGCGGTAACCGTACTTGCGGATCAGGGCGTCGATACCCTTGTCTTCGCCGAACTCGTGCACGCCGGGGGCGAGAATGATCAGCTCGGCATTGTCGGCCAGCGCCATGCGCGTGCGATAAACGGCCTTGTTGCCGATCCAGGTGCTGTGAAACTCGTTTGGATCGAGATAGACCACGGCTTTGCGAATGGGCTCGTCGACCATTTCGAAATTGACTTTGAGGCTGAGCGCGGCGGCGCGCAGAAAGCATTCGGGATCGTCGCCGATGAAGAGACCGCGCACGGCCAGGCCGCCTTCGGGTTTGCGACCGATGACGGTCAGCACGTAAACAATAGGCAGGTGGCGGAGAAAACGGTCGGACGCGCAGTTGAGCACGTTGCGCACGGGATTTTGCGCGCGGCCCATGATGCGCTCCATGCCGTAGACCGCGCCCAAGTAATGGCTGCGGTTAATGCTGTCGCGGCCGCCGGCTCCGATCAAAATATTCTTGGTGTAGTTGGCCATGCCGATGACTTCGTGGGGCACCACCTGGCCGATGGAGAGAATGAGATCGAAGCCGCCCTGGGAAATGAGGCGGTTGACCTGCGCGGGCCAGGCGTAATCGAGCTGGCCCTCGGACTGCTCGCGAATGTAGGCGGCGGGAATTTCGCCCAGCGTCTCGATGCCGGTGCGCCAGTTGTGGACGCGAAAAAGCTCTTGCGGAACCCCCTCGAACATGCGTGCGATCTGATCGGGGCGCATGGGCGTGTGGGTGCCGATAGCGGGCAGGACGGCTTTGAGGCTATCGCCGTAGTGTTCAAAGGCATAGCGCGTCAGTTCGCCGGCGCGCGAGTGCTCGCGGCTTTGATCGGGCGGGACGGCGAGGACGCTGCGGCGCGGGCCGAGCTTGCCGAGCGCTTCAACGAGCAGCTCCTGCAAGTGCGGCGACAGATCAGCGCCGGCATTTCCCTGGGCACAGTAAAGGCTCATGCGGCAATCCTCGCTTTTTTCAGCCCTGGCGCAAGCAAACCAATGCACAGCCACGCCACCAGGTAGGCGCAAGCGGCGATTACAAAAAGGGGCGCATAGGTATGCATATATTGGAGAATCAAGCCGGCGGCGGAGGCGATGAGTGCACCGCCGACCGCGCCGGCCGTGCCGCCGATGCCCGTCACCGAGGCGACTTCAGTGCGCGGGAACATATCTGAGACAGTTGTGAAGAGGTTCGCGGACCATCCCTGGTGTGCAGCGGCGGCCAGGCTCAGGAGGCCGATAGACGTCCACTCGGTGTGCGTATAGGAGGCCAGATATATGGGAACGACAGCCAAGGCACAAACCAGCATCGCGGCCATGCGCGCGCGTGTAACCGGCATGCCCACTGTACGGAATGGCGCCGGCAGCCAACCGCCGAAGATGCTGCCTACAGTGGCGCCGGTGTAGACAACGATAAGCGGCAGGCCGAGAGTGGAGAGCGTGAGGTGGAACCTGGTGGTGAAGAAAGACGGCAGCCAGTAAAGATAGAACCACCAGATGGGGTCGGTGAGAAACTTGCCGGTGAAGAATGCCCAGGTCTGCCGGTACTTAAATAATTTGAGCCACGGCGTGCCGGGCTTAAGCTTTTCCGTCATGCCCTCATTGATATGTTCGAGCTCGGCGGGACGGAGTCGGGGATGCTCGGCGGGCTTGCGGTAAAAGAAAAACCACAACACCACCCAGGTGGCGCTGAAGATCCCGGTGATGAGAAAGCCTGCATGCCAGCCGTAGTGCAGCGCGACCCAGGGCACGGCGAGGGGAGCAAGAATGGCGCCCAGGTTGGTGCCGGAGTTGAAAATCCCGGTGGCCAGTGAGCGCTCTTTCTGCGGGAACCACTCGGCCACAGTCTTAATGGCGACGGGGAAGTTGCCGGACTCGCCGAAACCGAGGCTGAAGCGGGCGATGCCGAACTCGAGAACCGTATTGGCCAGCGCATGTCCCATGGCGGAGAGGCTCCACAGGCCCATGACCACGATGTATCCGATGCGCGTGCCCACCTTGTCGATCAAGCGGCCCATGACCAGCATGCCCACCGCGTACGCAATCTGGAAAGCGTCTACGACGTAGGCGTAATCCAGCTCCGACATGCCAATGCTGTGCTGGATGGTGGGCTTGAGCAAGCCCAGCACCATGCGATCCATGTAGTTGAGCGTGGTAGCGGCGAAGAGCATGGCGCAGACGGTCCAGCGCACGTTGCCGATGCGCGCGCCCATCGAGCTATCGCTCACTGCTTCCATCTCCGCCGCCGATTTCGTTTCCATGCGCGCTTCCCGAACCGCTCTGTCTAAAGTCTGTAAGCTTTTTTCGCCAAGCCGTAGGTCAGGTCGTGAGCCACTTCGTGGGCTTCGTCCTCCTCGAGCCTGTGCTCGGCGACCAGGCGGGCCAGGAAGGCGCAATCGACGCGACGCGCCATGTCGTGGCGGGCGGGAATGGAGAGGAAGGCGCGGGTGTCGTCGTTAAAGCCCACCGTGTTGTAGAAGCCCGCGGTTTCCGTGGCCAGCTCGCGAAAGCGCATCATGCCTTCGGGGCTGTCGTGAAACCACCACGGAGGGCCGAGGCGCAGGCAGGGATAATGACCGGCCAGCGGCGCCAGCTCCCGGCTTATGGTGGACTCATCGAGCATGAAGAGGATGATGGTGAGGCCGATCTCGTTGCCGAAGCGGTCAAGCAACGGGCGCAGCGCGTCGACATAATTGATGGCGCGCGGTATATCCGCTCCCATGTCGCGGCCGTAGCGCTCGGACACAAAGCGGTTGTGGTTGCGCACGCTCCCCGGGTGAATCTGCATCACCAGTCCGTCTTCCACGCTCATGCGCGCCATCTCGGTGAGCATCTGTGCGCGGAACAGCTCCTGCTCGGCCGCAGCGGATTTTCCCGAAATGACTTTCGCGAACAGCGCGGCAGCTTCCGATTCTGGCAGATCGGCCGTTTGCGCGCTGGGATGGCCGTGGTCGGTGGCCGTGCAGCCAAGGGCGCGGAAACGGGCGCGTGCCTTGGCCAGTGCGTTCAGATAGCCCTTCCACGTCAAAGCGTCTTCGCTGGTTTGCTCGCCCAGCTTGGCGATGCGTTCCCCGAAGCCGGGGAATTCGGGATCGACGACGGGATCGGGCCGGAAGGTGGGCAGAATACGAGCATTGCCGCGCGGCTTCCAGCCGGAATCACGAATGGCCTGGTGATCAGCGAGCGAATCGAGAGGCGAATCGGTGGTCGCCAGCACTTCAAGATGGAACTGCTCGTACAGAGCGCGAGGCAAAAATGATGGCGTGCTCAACTTTGCGGAGATGGTGTCGAAGTAGAGGTCGGCGGATTGTTCTGAGAGCCGCTCCTCCAGGCCGAAGAGCTGTTGGAAGGCGTAGTCAAGCCAGATGCGCGTAGGCGTGCCGCGAAACAAATAGTAATGGCGGGCAAAGAGGTGCCACACGCGCCGCGGGTTGCGGATGACGGGCTGCCCGATTTCCAGATCGTCCATCGAGACGCCCTGGCTGTACAACATGCGGAAGACGTAGTGATCCGGTTGCACGAAGAGCGTGGCGGGATCGGGAAACGGTTGATTGCGGGCAAACCAGCCGGCCTGCGTATGCCCGTGCGGGCTGATGAGGGGCAGGTTCGAAACCTGCTCGTACAATGCGCGGGCAATGTTGCGCACCCCGGGTTCGGCTGGAAACAAGCGATCCGGATCGATCAACATGGCTTTCATCTTACCCCGTGAAGAGCATGGCGCAGGAGGACCTCCCGCTGAGGTCAGACCACAAGTATACACGTGATGCCGGACAACGTGAATCGAATTTTGCGCGCAAGAAACTTGGGCGCGCCGCGCTTTTGGTGTTAATCTCGTTTTGCCCTCAGAAAATAAGGGAAGTCGAAAGGTGGCAGCCATGATGCGGCGCACGAAACCTGACCAGCCCGATACCCATCGCACCCAGCAGGTGGTGGACCACATTCGTTCGCTGATCGAAAACGGAACCCTGCAGCCGGGGGACAAAATACCGCCGGAGCGGGAGTTTGCGCGCGCCCTGAAGATCAGTCGCGCCAGCCTGCGCACCGGTATCGGGTACCTGGCGGCCATGGGGGTGATGAAGGTCAAGCACGGGGTGGGAACGTTTGTGGCCGATGGCCCCGCGGAGTTCGGCAAGGCGTCGCTGAGCCTGATGGGGGCGCTGCACGGATTCCAGTCGTGGCAGATGTTCGAGGCGCGCATGATCCTGGAAAGCCAGGTCGCGGCGCTGGCCGCGGAGCGCGGTAAGGAAGAGCATCATGCCGCCATGTCCGAAGAGGTAGCCGAGATGTTCGCGGCCATGGACGCGCCTGCCGACTATCTGATTCACGATGTTCTGTTTCACCGCATTATTGCGCAGGCCTCCGGCAATCCTATCCTGGCCGCGCTTTCCGAGACCATCACTTCGGCGCTCTATGACAAGCGGCGCAAGACCGTGGAGCGGTCCACGGACTTGCGCGAATCGGCGGAGATGCATCGCGAGATCTATCGCGCCATCCGCGCGCACAAGCCGGCGGAGGCGCGGCGTTTGATGGAAGAGCATCTGCGCATGGCCAAGGAGGCGCAGGTCATGGAGCGCTCTGCGGAGCGCCGGCCTGCGGCGCCTGTCCGGTCGCGAGCGGGACGGGCGGAGCTGCGGGCAAACCTGACCTGACCCGCTCCGGAGGGGAACTGGTCGAACCAGGCCCGCGGCAGGTTTTCGTACAAATCCCCAATAATCAACCCATTCACGGCATTCGAACCAATTGCCGGTCCCCGATTACATTCCTGTTGACAAGAGTTCATGGTCTGAACGAAACTGGTAGGCGTTTCTAAGTGGTCTGACCTTTGACGGGCCAAGCGCCACGAGACAACCGCTCAGAGCGCCTGCCCGCCGACGAAGGGCTCCCGCGTGATGCAGCCGCTGCCAGGCGGCTGCTGCGTATCGGCATCGACTGAATAAACGCAGAAGAAGTCTCTCTATGGAGGAAACCATGACGCAAGTTGTAACTGGAAAGCATGGGGAAGGCAGCAGCTCTCTACACGACGAAGCCTCGACCCTTTGCGTAAAGAGTCCTTGCACCTCTCATCGCAACCGTGAAGGTTGGAAAATCCCCGGCGCGGCTCTGCTGGTGGCGCTCTCGTTTCTCTTTCTTCTCGCCCCACGAGCCTTTGCCCAGGAGTTTCGCGCCACTGTCAGCGGAACAGTGACTGACACCACCGGGGCGGTGGTTCCGAACGCCAAAATCGAGGTGCGCGAAGCCAGCACCGGCGCCGTCAGCGCCACAGTCAGCGATGCCGCCGGCCAATACAACGTACCCTTTCTGCTTCCCGGACACTATGCGATCAAGGTGACCGCCAGCGGCTTTGCGACTCTGACCCGCAACGGCATCTCGTTGCAGGCGCAGGAACACCCCATCATCGATCTGGTCCTCAAAGTAGGTTCGGCCAATTCCACGGTCACCGTAACCGGCGCAGCGCCGCTGCTCAATCAATCTGGCGCCACTATCAGCGACGTTATCTCCACCGCGTCGGTTGCCGACCTGCCTCTCAACGGCCGTGCCCCCATGATGCTGGCCGAGCTTTCGCCTGGCGTCGAAACCGAGGCCGCTCCGCAAATCTCCCACCCCTTCGACAACAACAACATGAATTCGTTCAGCATCGGCGGCACGCCGTTGCAAACCAGCGAAGTGCTCGTGGATGGCTCTCCCGATGAGACCATGCTCGGCTCGCTGGCCTTCAGCCCATCTGAGGACTCAGTAGCGGAAGTCTCAGTCCAGCCCTTCGCCACTGACGCCTCCTTCGGCCACACCATCGGCGGGGTGATGAATCAGGTCACCAAGAGCGGCACCAACAATCTGCATGGCACCGCCTACGAGTTCATTCAGCTCCCCAACCTCTACGCCAATACCTATTTTGACGACCGCAACGTCCCGGTTACCCCGCTCCCGAACACTCGTTTCAACCAGTATGGTCTGACCGCGGGCGGTCCTATTTGGATTCCCAAAGTTATCAACGGCAGAAACAAGCTGTTTTGGTTCTTTGCCTGGGAAGGACTGAAGGACAAAACGCCTGCGACGACTTCGTTGACCGTCCCCACGGACGCGGAAAAAGAAGGCGACTTCAGCGCGCTGCTGCCACTGCAAATCACCAACCCGACTCAGCTCTATCAAATCTATGAGCCGGGGACAGGATCAGACTCGAGCGGCACGATTTCGAGCCGCACCCCGGTTCCGAATAACTGTCTCACCAATCAATCGAGCTATTGCTCTTCTGCGACAGGCGGAACCGCCGGGTACACGCTCGACCCCGTTGCCCTGAACTACCTGAAACTGTATCCGGAGCCAAACGCCACGGCCGAGCAAAAGGATGACGGCGCGGACAACTACCTTAGCAATGCGCCCAGCGTGGACAATTACAACGAAGAATTCGGGCGCCTCGATTACAACGTCAGCTCCAGCGATCACCTCTTCTTCGATTTCCGCGCGAATCACCGCTCCCAAGTCAAGGAAGATTACTTCAACAACACCAACGGCTCGACCCTCATCCGCCAGAATTGGGGCGGCACGCTGGATAACGTTTACACCATGAATCCCTCGACGGTTTTCGATGTCCGCCTCAATTGGACCTTCTTCTACGAAGCGCACGATTCGCCGGCAAGCCTGTCTTCGGAAACGCCAACCGCGATGGGATTCAGCGGCCTGCCGAATTCCGCCCTGCCCTACGTGGAGTTGCCGGTCGTCAAATTCAACAGCAGCAGCTTTGAGGATTTCAACAACACGGCCTCGCCCAGCTACGATCCGACTACGAGCTACCAGGTCTTTGCCGACATGCTGAAGACCCACGGCAAGCACTCGCTGAAGATCGGCTTCGACGGCCGTCAATACCGCATGAGAATCCGGAACTTCGACAATGGAGCCAGCCCTTCAGGCGAATTCACCTTCGGTAACAGTTGGGTCACGGAAGGAACCGGCGAGCCAAGCCAGACCTTCGGCGGCGATCTGGCATCGTTCGAGCTGGGCTTGGCGCAAACCGGCAACGATGGCCTCGATCTGCAAGCCAACGGAGACTATCGCGCGTACTACATCGGAACCTTCGCCCAGGACGACTGGCGGCTGAATCAGCGCCTGACGCTGAACTTGGGCGTCCGTTTCGATATTGGCACGCCTTTCGGCGAGAAGTTCGGGCGCACCATTAGCGGATTCAACCTGACGGCGACCAACAGCGCTTCGGGAGCCCAGTATAACCCGGCCGACTCTGTGACCCTGACCAATTATGGCAACGCAACCTACACCGTAAACCCGACCGGATTCAACACCCTGGGAGGAGTCACCTTCCCCAGTTCCGACTGGGGCGCGCCTTACCAGATCGAGGATAAAACCGGTTTCTGGAGCCCGCGCATCGGCTTCTCCTACAATCCATCATGGCTCAAAGACAGCATGGTGGTACGCGGAGGCTTCGGCATCTTTGTCATGCCGCAAACGCTGTCGAGCCTGAACGCGTCCGGCACGGTCTCCTCCAATGCGCAAAGCTTCCAGTCGGGCTTCAGCGCATCCACAACTTACACCGCGTCGACCAACAGCTACTACACCAACTGCACCTCCGGCAGTACTGCCAGCCCCGGTCTCTGCTCCGGCAGTTCCGCGTTTACGTTCGACAATCCCTTCCCGAGCGGCTTCGAACAGCCGACTGGTTCCTCGGAGGGCGCCAGCACTTTCCTCGGAGAATCCATCAGCTTCTTCGCTCCTGTACAGCACGACGCTTACTCCGAGCGCTGGAACCTGGGGGTGCAGAAGCAGATCACCCCGTCCACTCTGATCGAGGCCATCTACGTGGGCAACCATGCACTGCATCTGACTGCCAACGACTTGAGCGGCTCCGAGCAGAATCTCAATGCCGTCGAAAAGCAGTACATGAACACCAATCCTTACCCGGATTACACTCTGAGCAAGGCGGCGGGAACCGCTGTACCCAACCCGTTTTACAATCTGCTTCCTCTCAACAAAACCTTCAACGCGTCCACCACGGACTTGGGCTACCTGTTCGTGCCCTATCCGCAGTTCGGCAACGAGGGCATTTACGAAGTGAACCAGACCATCGGCCAGTCGTGGTACAACGCCGGCATGCTGCACGTCGAACAACGCGCCAGGCACGGCCTGACGCTGACAGCCAACTACAACTTCTCAAAGCTCATTGAGCGGGACTCCTGGCTCAACGACGAAGACACCACCATGGAGAAGCGAGTCTCGCCCTTCGACCACGCGCAGCACTTCACGGTAGGCGGCCTCTACGAACTACCCTTCGGCCGCGGCAAAATGTTCGACTTCGGCGGCAGCCGCCTGGCCGACGAGCTTTTAGGCGGATATGTCCTCAACGGCATCTACCAGTTCGAAAGCGGCCCGCCCATCGTCTTTACAAGCAATCTTGTTTTGCAGCCGGGCATGACCATCAAGGACATCAAGAGCGAGCCGCGCAATACGAGTGAAACAACTCCGGCGCTCGTCAATGCGAGCAATGTTTTCGCCACGGGCAACCTTAGCTGCACTTATGTGGCCTCCTCGCAGCCCTGCGATGGCTCGGTATTCTTCAACGGGCAATACTCCGGCTACGATTACCGCACGCTGCCGACAACCATTGGCTCCGTACGGGCGGACGGGTACAACAACCTCGACGCATCGGTTCTCAAGGACTTCCCGATCAAGGGAGAGGGAACCTATTTCCAGCTCCGCTTTGAGACCTTCAACACTCTTAACCATCCGGTGTTCGCCTCGCCAAACGTCTCCAGCGCGACCAGCAGCACGTTCGGCTACATCACCTCGGTCACCAGCAATAGCCAATCGCGCCAGATTCAGCTCGGCGGACGCCTCGTCTTTTAAAAGTTGAAACTTTCCGGCCGGCGTGGATTCAATCATCGCACCGGCCGAAAAAAATCCAGTCTGCCGTGGCGGCCGCTGGCAATTGAGCGGCCGCTACGATGCTTGGCGTGCAGGCGCGGCAGCTTCCTTTACCGGCAGCCGTACCTCGAACCGCGTTTGGCCCGGCGCCGACTTCACCTCGATGGTTCCGCCAAAGTTCTGGGTCACGATGCGGTGCACAATCTCCAGCCCCAGGCCCGTCCCTGAGCCATGCGGCTTGGTGGTAAAGAACGGCTCGAAGATGCGCGGCAGCACCTCCGACGCGATCCCCTCGCCGGCATCCGCAATGCTCACCCCCAGAATGCCTGGCTCATTCCACGTGGCAATCTCTACCTTCCCGCCCTCCGGAGACGCGTCCACGGCATTGTCAATCAGGTTGGTCCACACCTGGCTGAGCGCCGCGCCGCGCACAAAGATCTTGGCCGGCGCAGCCTCGAACCGCTTCTCCACGGTCAGGTTCTTCACCCTCAGCTTGTGCCCCAGGATGGTCAGCGTGCTCTGCAGGCTCTCGTGCACATCCACTTCCCGGCCCCCGGAGCGGTCGTCGTACGCAAACTTTTTTACCGCCATCACCAGGTCGGAGATGCGCCCCACGCTCTCTTCAACCGTGCACACCAGCAACACGCTGGAAACCAGCGCCTCCAGCCAGTTCAGCGCGTCGGAAAAACTGCTGTTGGGGAATGCCAGGCGCGCGCAGTCCAGCTCTTCCCGTGCCAATCCTGCCTTTACCAGCGCCGGCGCAATGGCGAACGCATTCTCTACGCCCACGCTTTTCAGCCACTCCGCCATCGCTTCTTCGGCGTCCGCCTGCTCCAGGCTGCTCATGGCCGCTTCCTTGCAACCGGCCAGCGTGCGCTCCAGCAAACTGCGCATGCATTCCAGTTGCTCGGGAGTCTTGGGCTGTTTGCTGCTGCGCAGGCTCAACTGCTGCAGCCGCAGCAGGTTCTCGCGCATCTGCGCCGCCGCGCGCTTGGCCGCTCCCCCGGGGTTGTGCAGCTCGTGCATCAGCCCCGCCGCCAGCGTTCCCAGCGCTACCAGCTTCTCGCGGTGCAGAGCCTCCACCTGGTGCGACTGCAGGCGCTGCGCCATATTCCCCAGAATTACCTTGCGCACCGCCGGGCAACACGCCAGCAGGCTCCAGAACTCCTGCTCGCGGAACCGAATCAGGGTTGAATCCTGCGCGGCGACGACGCGTAACGGGCTACGATATCGTCCCGTAAGCAGCGGAAACTCTCCCAGTCCCTCACCCGCCTTCGCGCAACCTACCAGCATCCAGGTTCCGTCCGGCTCCGGCCGCTCGGCGCGAATCTCACCCTCCAGAATCACCCAATAGAATGCAAAGGTTTCCCCCGGCTCAATCAGGAGCGTTCCCGCCCGGACCTTCACGCGTTCCAGGTGCTCGACGTCCGGCAACGCATCCTTAATCTCAGTGTCTGCGAATGGCAGCGTCCCGCGCAGCACCGCGGCCGCTTCTGATAAGGGGAGGGTCTGGACTTCAATCCCTTGTGCGCTTTGAATCATCTCACCCTGCATTTGCCCTTGCGCCCCGCGCCGCTCGGTGCGGACGGTAAAGGGGAGGTCCCAATTCTGGATTTTGGGACCTGGGAGAGCACGAACTCAATTAGCAATATCATCGCTTCAACGGCCTAGAACCCGGCCAGATACTGGTGCACAAACTGCACGGCGATCGATCCCTCACCTACCGCCGATGCCACCCGTTTTACCGAGCCGTGCCGCACGTCCCCGGCCACAAAGATCCCCGGCACGCTGCTCTCCAGCAGAAACGGCTGCCGCTCTTCGTGCCATCCGTCCGGCAGTTTCCCGTCGCTGCGCAAGTCGGGCCCGGCGAGCACAAATCCCTTCCGGTCCCGTAATACGCACTCTGGCAGCCAGGCTGTTCCCGGCGCCGCTCCGATGAATACAAACAACGAAGAAGCCGGAACTTCCTTCTCACCCTCCGGTGTCCGCACCCGGATCGCCTCCAGCCGCTCATCGCCTCGCGCTTCCAACACTTCGGTGCGCGCCTCCAGCTTAATATTCGATGTGCGACCGATCTCATCGATCAAGTATTTCGACATGCTGGCCGAAAGCCCCGCTCCACGTACCAGCATGGTTACGTTGCGGGCATATTGGGCAAAGTGCAGGGCTGCCTGGCCGGCCGAGTTCGCCCCGCCCACCACGAAAACCTCCTCGTCCTTGCACGCCACCGCCTCTACCAGCGCCGCCCCGTAATAGATGCCGCGTCCAGTCAGCCGTTCCGCGCCGGGAATTCCCAGCTTGCGGTATTGCACCCCCGGCGCCAGCAATACCGCGTGCGTTGAAACTTCGCGCCCGTCTGCCATTTGTACAAACCGGTACTGGCCGTCCAGGCGCAGCGCGGTGGCCCGCTGCACCACGAATTCCGCCCCAAACCGGCAGGCCTGGATGTGCGCGCGGCGCGCCAGGTCCGCACCCGTCAGCCCCGACGGAAACCCCAGGTAATTCTCGATCCGCGACGTCGAACCCGCCTGCCCGCCCGGCGCTTCCGGCTCGACGACCAGCGTTTTCAGCCCCTCGCTGGCGCCATACACGGCCGCCGCCAGACCGGCCGGCCCCGCGCCCACCACAACCAAATCGTAAAATTCCTGTGCCGCCTGGACCCGCAGCCCCACCCGTGCCGCCAGCGCCTCCGGCTCCGGGTCCACCAGCGCCGTGCCATCCTCAAAAAGCACCACCGGCAGCCGGTTCTGATCTAACTGCCGGTCCTTCAGCAGCTTCTCCACCTCCTCATTGCCGGCCGCGTTCAGCCACCGGTAGGGAACATGGTTACGCGAAAGAAATGTGCGCACCTGGTGGTCTTTCAGCGACCACCGGTGCCCGATCACCCGCAGCCCCTCGAATTCCGGCCGGTAGGCCGCCTGCCAGTCCTCCAGCAGATCGTTGAGCGCCGGGTAGAGCTTCTCCTCCGGCGGATCCCACGGCTTGGTCAGGTAATAGTGGATGCGCGCGGAATTGATGGCCCGGATGGCCGCCTCGGTATCGGCGTAGGCGGTCAGCAGCACCCGCCGCGCTTCAGGATAAAGCTCCTGCGCCCGCTCCAGGAACTCCACGCCGCTCATGCCCGGCATCCGCTGGTCGCTCAAAAGCAGCGCCACCGGCTCTTCCCGCGCCCGCAGTTGGTTCAGCGTCTCCAGCGCCGCCGGCCCGCTCCCCGCCCGCAGCACCCGGTACGTGGCCGCGTATTGGCGGCGCAGGTCCTGCACCACTGCCTCTAACACGTTTGGGTCATCGTCTACCGCCAACAGGATCGGCCGTTTCATATATGCTCAGTTTAAGACCGGTGTCCCATTGTGGTTAACAGGCCACGTCTTTACTGCGTGCCTTTTTGATGTAAGTGTCCCTAAACTAGGGTTAAGCTCAGTCCCAGAGCCCGGCCTTGGCAGGGAAACAGATGTGCTGACGGTGCGCCATCATGGGGAATCCGCTGCGGGCTTTTGTGTGTTGCAAATGCAGACATACGCCGAGACTCGTGCCACGTTTGCCGATAAAAGTCAAAAGGCGAACAGAATCGCTGGAACTTCAGCCACTTTTGCCGCGCCGCCCGCGCCGCAAATCGGTGTCGGGTTCCTTTGCCAGGCAGGGCACAAGCCATGAATAAAGTTATTCTCGCCGATTCCCAGGCCATCTTCCGCGCCGGAACCGCCAAGGTCCTGGCCATGGACGAGGATTTGCGCATCATCGCGCAGTGCAGCGATCTGGAGCGGATGTACCACGCCATTGCCACATTCCCCAACTCCATCGTGCTCTTTGCCGCCTCGCTGCGCCCCGATTTCGACCGCCTCCACATGCTGCTTGAAACCACCGGCAGCCGCGGCATCGTCATCGCCGAGAACACTGAGAACACCAGCGCATATCTGCAGCAGGGCTTTCGCGGCGTGGTCTTCCGCAACGTCACCAGCCCGGCCTTGGCCGATTGTGTACGCCGCGTGGCCGCCGGCGATACCTGGCAGCCTCCCCAGGTCATGCACCCCGGCTCACCCGAAGAGGACATGGTGGGCACACGCGTCCGCGACCGCCTTACCCCCAAAGAAATGCGCATCGTGGCTCTGATCGTTCAGGGCTGCAAGAATCGCGAAATCGCCCTCCGCCTCAAAACCACCGAGCAGGTCATCAAGAACTACCTGCGCTCCATCTACGACAAGACCGGGGTCGGCGACCGCCTCGAGCTGGCGCTCTTCACCATCCACCACCGCGTTCTGGCGCAAGCCGCCAACGAAGTCGGCAACCGCCTCGAAGCCGAGGAGCAAGCCACTTCCCCCGCCGTTGCGTAATTCAAGTTTTTCGATTAGGAGGGGTCCCGTGCCGGGTGCCCCATGCGTTCGCGCGCCTTTGCGCAAAGGATGGGAAGACACGGATCTAACCGTCCTCCGCCAACCGGCCGTCGAGCCGCTGGGACGGCTCACAGCCCCCGCGTCCGCTCCACGCGCGGTTCCGGCGGCAGCTTTTCCGCCACGCTCTTGGCCTGCGTGAAAAGCAACAAATAATCGGGCCCGCCCGCCTTCGAATCCGTTCCGCTCATGTTGAACCCGCCAAACGGATGCGCGCCCACCATGGCCCCTGTGCATTTGCGGTTGAAATACAAGTTACCCACGTGAAACTCGCGCCGCGCCCGCTCCAGCCGTTCCCGGCTCACCGAATACACCGAACCCGTCAGCCCATACTCGGTGTTGTTGGCCAACGCCAATCCGGCGTCGAAATTCGCCGCCTTGATCAGCGCCAGCACCGGCCCGAAGATTTCCTCCTGCGCCAGCGCCGCATCTGGCGCCACATCGGCAAACACCGTCGGCTCAAGATAAAATCCGCCATCTTCCTTCGCCGGCGCGCTCCCACCCGCAATCAGCCGGCCTTCTTTCTTGCCGATCTCCACATAACGCAGCATCGACTGGAGCGCGGCTTTGTTGATCACCGGCCCCAGGTTGTGATTCTCGGTCGGATCGCCGACCGTCAATTTCGCCACCCGCTCCCGAATCCTCTCCACAAACACGTCGTACAGCGGCGCCTCAATAATCGCCCGCGAGCACGCCGAGCACTTTTGCCCGCTGAATCCAAAAGCCGACGCCACCACCCCCTCGACCGCCGCATCCAGGTCGGCATCTTCGCACACCAGAATCGTGTCCTTGCCGCCCATCTCCAGGATGGTCCGCTTGATCCAGATCTGGCCCGGCTGCGTTTTGGCCGCGCGCTCGTTGATCTCCAGTCCCACCGCCTTCGATCCCGTAAAGGCAATGAAGCGCGTTTTGGGATGCTCCACGATCGCGTTGCCAAACGCTGCGCCGGATCCCGGGCAGAAGTTCACCACCCCGTCCGGCATCCCCGCCTCTTCCAGCACTTCCACAAATTTTTCGGCAATCGTGGGTGAGTCGCTCGAAGGTTTGAGGATCACCGTATTTCCGGTCACGATCGCCGCCGCCGTCATCCCCGCCATAATGGCAAACGGGAAATTCCAGGGCGGAATCACCGCGCCCACGCCCAATGGGATGTACAAAAGCTCGTCGCGTTCGCCGGGATACTGGATGGGCGTGGCCGCCGCTGCCAGACGCAGCGCCTCGCGCGCGTAAAACTCCAGAAAGTCAATGGTCTCGCCCACGTCCGCGTCGGCCTCAGCCCAGTTCTTGCCCACTTCGTAGGTGAGCCAGGCCGCAAACTCGAACTTCCGCCGGCGAATGATCTCCGCCGCACCCAGCAGCAATGAGACGCGCTCGCGGGCCGAAACCCTGCTCCATGTCTCGAACGCCCGGAGCGCCGCGGCCATCGCTTTTTCCGCGTGTTCCGCGCCCGCCTTCTGGTGCACGCCCACCACCTGCGCCGGGCGCGCCGGGTTGATGGAGCGGATCTTGTCCGCGGTCTTCACCCGTTCGCCGCCAATAATCAGTCCGTATTCGCCGCCCAGGTTGGCGCCCACAGACTCCAGCGCGGCCCGCATGACGCGTACATTTTCCGGATCCTTGAAATCGATAAACGGTTCGTTGCGAAACACGCCCTGTGGCGTGCGCGGCTCAATCGAAGAGGTGACGCTCACGGTAGCCATAACCCTCTAGTTTAGTCCAGAATGCGGTACGAAGGCCACGACTGGACGCCACCGATTTGTAGCGGCACGAAATACCGGGCAATGCCCAACATTTGTATAATCCTTTGTGCCTAGGCCGGTCCGGCTCAATGCCGCGCGTACGGGCAGGATTTTTGAGGAGTGCAGGCCATGACGACTTCAGCATTGGAACACGAATTGATTCTGGCGCAGCGCATGTCGCGCCTGGGAACCGAAACCGCCTTTGAAGTTCTCAACAAGGCGCGCGCCCTGGAGCACAAGGGACGCAACATCATCCATCTCGAAATCGGCGAACCCGACTTCGACACGCCCTCCAATATCGTGGACGCCGCGGTAGACGCCTTGCGCGCCGGCTGGACCCACTACGGCCCCTCAGCCGGCCTGCCCGAGCTCCGCCACACCATTGCAGAGTATGTGAGCCGCACCCGCGGCGTGGAAGTCTCACCCGACGAAGTGGTAGTCGTGCCCGGCGGCAAGCCGATCATCTTCTTCACCATGCTCGCCCTCATCGACGAAGGCGACGAAGTTATCTATCCCGATCCCGGTTTCCCCATTTACGAATCCATGATCAACTACGTGGGCGCCACGGCCGTGCCCATCAAGTTACGAGAAGACCGCGGCTTCGCCATGGACGTGGACGAACTCGCCCGCCTCATCACCGATCGCACCAAGCTCATCATTCTCAACTCGCCGCACAACCCTACCGGCGGCATCCTGCCCCGCTTCGATATCGAGCGCACTGCACAGGCCATCGGCAGACGCAATCTTTTTGTGCTCTCCGACGAAATCTACAGCCGCCTGCAATTTGAAGGCCTGCCGTTCTCCATCATGAGCCTGCCCGGCATGAAGGAGCGCACCATCCTGCTCGACGGCTTCTCAAAAACCTACGCCATGACCGGCTGGCGCATGGGCTACGGCGTGATGCGCGCCGACCTGGCCGCACACATCACGCGCCTGATGACCAACTCCAACTCCTGCACCGCGAGCTTCACGCAAATCGCCGGCATCGAAGCGCTGCGCGGCGACCAGAGCACCGTAGACACCATGCGCATCGAGTTCGAGCGCCGCAGCCGCGCCTTTGTCGAGCGCCTCAACCGCATCAGGGGTTTCCACGCACTCATGCCCAAGGGCGCCTTTTACGTCTTCGCCAACATAATGAAAACCGGCTGGGAGTCGAAGCGCCTGGCCGACGCTCTGCTCGAAGAAGCTGGCGTAGCCGCGCTGTCGGGAACATCGTTCGGTAAGAATGGCCAGGGCTATGTCCGCTTCAGCGTCGCCAACTCCATGGAGAATCTGATGGAAGCCCTGGACCGCATGGACGCGTGGACGAAGAAGCATCTGTAGCGGAACCCGGAAAGCATCTCTCGGCCGCCGGGCCCGCACATCACCGCTCGCACTAACCTGCTAACCTGCTACGTCCGCGCAGCCGACGCTAACTCGCCGTCTGTTGACTTACCCGTCAACGCCTCCAATAATCAACCCATGGAGATCTATGAGGAGATCGTGAAGCTTCAGCGCGCCGGCCGCCGGGGAGCGGTGGCAACCATTGTGAGCGCGCGCGGCTCCATCCCCTCGTTCAAAAGCGCCAAGATGCTTATCCGCGACGATGGCTCCATCGCCGGCACCATCGGCGGGGGCTGCGTGGAGGCCGAAGTTTGGCAGGCGGCGCGCGAAGTCATCGCCACGGAAAAATCGCGTACCCTCAGCTTCGATCTCAACCAGGACCCAAAGTACGAAACCGGCCTGGTTTGCGGAGGCACATTGGAAATCTTCGTCGAGCCGGTGCTGCCCGCGCCGCTGCTTTATGTTTTCGGAGCCGGTCACGTCTCGCTCGAGCTCTACAAAGCGGCACGCAACGCCGGCTTCGACGTAATCGTCGCCGACGATCGCGACCTCTACGCCAACGCCGAGCGCTTCCCCGATGCCCGCGAAGTCATTGCCGAGGATTTCGACAAAGCGCTCGCAGCCCTCAGCCCCAGCGAATCTTCCTACATCGCCATCGCCACGCGCGGCCATCGCGACGACATGCGCGTTTTGCGCTGGGCAGTGCAAACGCCGGCGCGCTACGTCGGCATGATCGGATCGAAGCGCAAAGCCATCACCGTGTATCGCGAGCTGGTGCGGGAAGGCCTTCAGCCCGCGCTTTTCGATCGCGTCTACTCACCTGTGGGCCTCGACATCGGCGCCATCACGCCCGAAGAAATCGCGGTCTCCATCATGGCCGAGCTCATCGCCTTGCGCCGCCACGCGGAGTGCATGCTGCCGCACATGAGCTGGTTCCAGTCCGCGCGCCGTCTCACGCCCGAAGATGCTGAAGAAGCCGCCACTTCCGTCGAAAGCAGTTGCGACTCAGCCGAAAAGCTGGCTTGATCTCCATGGACGGCCAAGAAAGGTTCTGCGCAGTCATCCTCGCTGCCGGCGCTTCCTCGCGCATGGGCCGCGACAAAGCTCTGCTCCCATGGCCTCCTGCATCCGAAACCGGCACGCTGCTCTCCGCCGCGATCCTCCACCTCCAGCCGTTCGCGCAGACCGTCATCGTCGTTGCCGGCAAAAATGCGGATCGGCTCGCGCCCGTTGCCGAGGCCCACGGCACAATCCTCGTCCGCAACCCCGCTCCTGAGCGCGGCCAGTTCAGCTCCATGCAGACCGGCCTTCGTGCCGCTCTCGATCATGGTTGCGACGCAGCCATGATCACGCCGGTCGATTGCCCGCCGCTGAGCGCCGCATCCCTTGAAAAGCTCCGTGCTCAATTCGATCAGGCGTACGCCCGCGGCGCGTGGGGGGTCGCGCCCGAGCACAACGGACGCCGCGGCCATCCGCTCCTCGCCAGCCGAAGTTTGATCGAAGCAATTCTCAACGCCCCCGTTACCAGCAACGCCCGCGAAGTCAGCCGCACCCACGCAACAAAATTTGAGTACGTCCCTGTCCTCGACAAGCTGCTCAGCGTTGATTTGAACACGCCAGCGGAATACTCGGCACTGGCTGCGCATATAGACCGGTAGCACCGGTCTCCCTACCGGCCCTACTTCGGCAACTGATCGAGCGCAACGCGAAGCGCATCCATCGCCAGGTGACTGGCGTGCATCGATTCCGCCGGCAATCCGCCTACCTTGCTTAGCAACTCCTCGCGCTTCAGCGCGCGTGCTTCGCCGATCGGCTTCCCGCGCACCAGCTCCGTCAGCGCCGACGCACATGCCATCGACGCAACACACCCCCGCGCGCGAAATCGAATCTCCTCGATCCGTTCGCCGGCAACCTTGATTGTGAGTTGGAGAACATCGCCGCAGGCCGGATTCTGAATCTGCGCCGATGCATCCGGCGCATCCAAAACACCCGCATTGCGCGGATGCTCAAAATGATCGAGAACCTGCGGCGAGTACATGGCTTTCCCGCTGATTGGCTGACTTGCTAACTCGCTGCAGGCTGTGACGCCGCCGCCCGCGCCTGCTGCGCTTCCAGAATCTCCACCACTAGAAACAAATCCGTCAGCAGCGCGCGCAAATGAATCGACGCGTTCAGATTATCGATCAGTTGCGAGCTGATGGCCGGCTGCGCCAGCACCAGCTCGACCGCCGCAATCGCGTCCTTCGCGTCCCGGAGCAACACCGCGAAAAACGCTTCATAGCGTCCGGCGAACGCGAGCTCAGCGGTCTTCAGGTAGGCCGCGCAACTCGCTTCCAGCCCGCGCATCGCCTCGACTGCGCGCGCCAAATGGTCGCGAAGCAGCCGCCCCTGCGGGCTGCTCTCGTCAATCCCGTGCCCCTGTGCCGCATAGGAGAGCGTGAACTCGTAACATTCTTCGATGATTTCCGAGCGCTCCTCAAATTCAGTCGGCATCGCTTCCTGCATAGCTCCGTTTCTTTTCGGGCTTGACCGCCCAGCGCTGCGGATCGTGCTCCTCAAGATAGAAATCGCGGTTCATCCATCCCAAGATCATGGACTTGGTAATAGGCAGCTTCTCCGGCCGGATGCCCATATACACATGCACCATGATCAGCGCGATGAAACTCACTCCCGCCAACCCGTGCAGTACGTAAATCATGCCCCACGTGAAATCGCTGAATAGATATGGATTGCGCGGAGTAAGAATGCTGGGCACGCGCTTCATCATGAACAGCCCGGTGACGATCACCGCCAGTCCGGCGATCATGATGACGCCGTGGTAGAGCTTGTTCTCCAGCGGATATTTCGCAAACCGCTTCGGCGGCGGAGCAGGCTTGCCGAAGAACCGCAGCACGCGGTTCACGGAGTCGCGCACGTCCTGCCGGTCAGGCCAGATCGACCAGAAGTCCAGGAAGAACGAGGAGTGCGCGATGTGGAAGATGACCGAAACCGTCAGCAACAGTCCTGCGATCCAGTGGTAGAGCACCCAGTTGAATTCGACGCCCACCTTTGGCAGGAATGCCGTAATCAGCAGCGCGAACATGCTGACGGCCATGATCCAGTGAAACAGCCGCGCCGCCAGCGAGTGACGCGGCACGCGCTCCGGAACCGCCGCGGCTTCGGCCTGCGAAATCTTTTCCGCCACGCGCCGCGGCGTCACCACAGCCACGTAAATCGCATGCGCCACCATGAAGAAGAATCCGGCGATCACCGCAACCCACATCAGCCCCCACGCAATGTGCGCCGGCACCGATTGTCCCCACGGACTTGTCGCCCAGGTTATGAAGTCCATGTTGCCTCCCGAACGCCCGTGATGGACCGTTTCACCAGGTTGCGCATCAATGGAATCTTGTACGCATTGAACTGCAGCGGTTTCGCGCCCTCGATCGCCAGCTTGCCGGCCATCTCGCCGGTCTCGGGCGTGGCGGGCTTGCCGCGCACTGCATCTTCCACATTTTTCAACCGCATGGGCCGCGGCGAAACCGCATTCACCGCAATGCGAATCTGGTCGATATTATTGCCGCTCAGCTTCATCGCCGATGCCACATTCATCAGCGGAAAATCCCACACATTGCGATCGCGCACTTTCTCGAAATAGAAACGCGCTCCGGCAAATGTCGCCGGAATGCGAATCGCCGTCAACAGGTCGCCGGGCTTCAAAATGTTGATGTGCGTGATATCGTCCTGTGGCCCGATGTAGAAATCCTCAGCGTCGATCACGCGCTCGCCCTTGGCGCTCTGCACCACGAACTTTGCATCCAGCGCGATCAGCGCCGGCACCGAGTCCGATGGATGCACGGCGATGCAGCGGTCGCCGCCGAAGATGGCGTGCTCGCGATTGCGGCCCACCGGCGTATCGGCGTAGCAAATGTTTCCGCCCGCGCGATAGCATGGCCAGCCGCCGCGATAGTACCAGCAACGCACGTCCTGTGAGACGTTCCCGCCCAGCGTGCCCTGGTTGCGAATCTGCGGCGACGCCACTAGCGAAACCGCCTCCGCCAGCACGCCGTAATTCTTTTTGATCTCCGCATGATTCGCGATCTCGGTCAGCGTGGTCATGGCGCCGATCTCCACGCCGTCGCTCGTCACGCGCACTCCGCGCAGCTCGTCTACACCGCTCAAATCCACCAGCACGCGCGGCTTCTTGATGCGGTCTTTGAGCCAGTCGAAGCTGTCCATGCCTCCGGCCATCACCCACGCCGCTTCGCCGTTCTGCTCCAGCAGTCTCTGCGCATCGGCCGCCGAGCCAGGCTGCAGCAGCTCGAAGGCCGGCATTACGTCTCGAATTACGGCCATAGCTCCTCCGCCGTTCTCAGTCCCTGGTCCCTTTGTCCCTGCCTCTCAAATATGCGCCAACAGCGGATTCTGCATGGGACGCCCCGCTTCATAGGACGTCAGAATGGTGTCCGCATTCACCGGCGCGCGCTGGAAAATGTTGTCCCCCAGCGCGTCCGCCAACGCATTGAGGATCGCCGCGCAACCGCCTCCCACCGGCGGCTCGCCACAGCCGCGCGCGCCGACCGGCGTCTCCGGATCGGGAATATTCAGTGCATTCCACTTCATATCCACGGGCACATCCAGAATGGTCGGCGGCCGGTTCTGGTAGAAGCGCTCGGCAACCGTCACGCCGTATTGCGGATCGATCACCCACTTCTGCCCGATGGCGTGGCCGATGCCCAGCGTCGAGCGGCCCAGAACCTGCCCGCCCAGCGCCGCCGGATGAATCACCGTGCCTACATCGGCGTAAGCCAGGTAATCGGTAATGTAGTATTTGCCCGTCTCCACGTCGGCTTCCACTTCGGCAAAGCAGGCAAGAAACGAAAAGGAATCACCCTCGTGCGAGTAGTTATCGCGCGCCGACGCCACCAGACCCTGCCCGGCCAGCGCCGCCACCGACGTCTTGGTCACTTTGTTGACCTCGGGATTCACGTCGTGTCCGTCGTAAATCCCGCCCAGCCGGATCGCCTGCTGCGCAGCCTCCGCAAAGCTCAATCCCGCGCCGCCTCCTTTGCGCGCGACGCGCTGGTTCGCAATCACGTAATCGTCGGGCTGCCCGCCCAGCTTTTTGGCCGCAACTTCCTTGAGCCTCTGCACGCACTCCAGCCCCACCGCGTGACCTGCGCGCGTCATGGCGTGGATGGTCTGGCTCCCGCCCGAGTGGCAGGTATACGGCAGATGCTTCGACGTGTCGCCCCAGACAATGTCGCAAACCTCCCACGGCACATCGAGAACCTCGGCAGCCGCGCGATGCACGTCAATCAGCGCCTCGGTGCCCAGATTGCCCACGCCCGACTGGATCTGCACGCGGCCCTCGGGCGTAATCACGATCAGCCCGTCGAAGCCGCTGCTGCCGCCATGGAATGTGCTCAGCGATACGCCCACGCCGCGGACTTTGGTGCCCATCTGCCTGGGCCGGCGCGCCACGCGCTCGTTCCACTTGAACTGCTCCGCGCCCAGGTCCAGCGCCTGCTTCAAGAAACAACTGGTCGCGTGCCCGCGCTGGCCCTCGTGATTGGGAGGTCCGAATTCCGCTTTGCCTTCGGGGCAATTCACGCGCCGCAGCGCTACCTGGTCCACGCCCAACTGGCGCGCAGCCTTGGCCAGGATCGGCTCCATAATGGCAATGGCCTGCATGCCGCCCGGCGCGCTCTGGGCGCTGCGCGGCGGCGTGTTCGTGGCCACCGTCACGTTGCGCCAGCGCATGGCCGGCGGCTGATACAGCAGCGAAGTAATTTGTCCGCACGCGCCGCCGTCCCCGTTCGATCCGTAAGAACCGGCATCGGAGACCAGGAACATGTCCACCGCGGTGACCCGCCCATCCTTCGCAAATCCAACTTTCGTCCGCGCGCGAATGCCCGGCCGCGCGCGCCCGATGAAATGCTCTTCTTCGCGGCTCACGCGCATCATCACCGGAGCATTGAGCTTCCTGGAAAGCAGCGCCGGAATCACCAGCGTGAGCGCGCCGGTAATCTTGCTCCCGAATCCGCCGCCGGTGTATTCGCTGATGAAGACGATCTTGTCTTCGTCCATGTGCATCCAGCGCGCGATGGCGGGAACGGTTTGCATGGTGCTCTGCGTGCCCGTATACAGAAACAGCTTGCCGTTCTCCCAGCGTGCCATCGTCGTCCGCGGCTCCAGGCACTGATGGCTCACGTCGGGCGTAAGAAACGTCTCATCGAGCACCAGCGCGGCATTTTTGAAACCCGCGTCCACGTCGCCAAAGGACCATTCCTCGGGCGCATGACCCATAGGCAGCTTGCCTTCCTTTTCCGCGGCGAAATCTTCGTTCGTCCACTTGAGCACCGCAAGCTGCGGTTCCTGGCGGCCTTCCTGCACCCACACGTTGCCGTCTTCGCGCGCATTCGCGCTGCCGGGGCGTAGGCTCTCCAGTGGATCGGTCGCAAACGGAAGCGGCTCCATTTCAATTTCAATTCTTTCGATGGCTTCCGCGCAGGTAAGCTCGTCCACGGCCGCAACCGCCAATATCGGCTCGCCCTGGTACATCGGCTCGTCGGCCAACGCCAGTTCGCCCCAGCGATCCGCTCTGATCCGCGTGCCGTTGTCGTTTACATAATCCGCGTGGCCGGGAACCTCGTCCGGAGTCAGGATCCCCCGCACCCCCGGCATGGCCAGCGCTTTTTCCGCATTGATTCGCTTGACGCGCGCATGGGGCATGGGGCTGAGCACCAGCCTGCAGAACAGCATCCCTTCGGCGCGAAAATCCTCAGCATACTTCGAGCGCCCTGTGACCTTCGCCACCAGGTCGTTGGTCGAGTAGTCCTTGCCGATCAGCTTGTATCCCGTGCCAAACGGGCGAGGCTTTTCGGCCTCTGCCTTGGCCGCTCCAACCGGGTCCAGATCAGCCATAGATCAAGCCCTCCTCTCGGCCGGGAAACCGTTCCGCGTGTACTCTGCGCCGCGCATCATCGAATCGAGAATCTTACTGTAGTCCTGGCACCGGCACAGATTGCCCGAAATGCCGTGCGCCAGCTCCGCCCGCGTGGGATTGGGATTCTGCTTCAGGTACCCCACTGTGGCCATGATGAATCCCGACATGCAGAAAGCGCACTGGAAGCCCTGCTGGTCCACTACCGCCTGCTGCACCGGGTGCAGCTTGCCATCGGCCGCGGCCAGGCCCTCGATGGTGGTCACTTTCTTATTGCGCACCGTGTGCGTCAGCACCGAGCAGCTATAGTGCGGCACATCGTCCAGCAGCACCGTGCAAGCGCCGCACTCCGCGCGATCGCAGCCCAGCTTGGTGCCGGTCAGGCCCAGCTTGTAGCGCAGCGTCCAGGCCAGCGTCTCCTGCTTCATCGCCTCCACGCGCCGCGCCTTGCCGTTCACGTTGATGGAGATCAGCCGCTCGCTCCAGTTCGCCGAAGACAATCGCCCGTGCCCGGGAGCCAGAAGCCGGTAGCTCGCCGCGCTTACCACCGCTCCTCCGGCAATTACGCCCAGAATGAATTGACGCCGCGTGACTTTTCTTTGAGCGCCTTCGCTTTGCCTCGGATCGTCCATCTCCGGCATGACCCATCCTCCGCACTCGAATTCGGTTCAGGCTGGCTTGCGTCATCTATGATGCGTTCTGGCGAATCGGAATTAAAGCGGGTAAGGAAAACAGCAGTTGATTCTGGTAGCGTCACTTATGAATTTAGGACGCGATGCTGCCGCTATGGTAATCCTCGCAACCGGTTTTGGGGAAGGCTTCGCCAGTCAGACTTCAGGGCAATCGCACTTCAAAAAACCAGCAATCCTCTTGAAGAATTCCTCTCCTCCGCCTGGCCGTTGTCAAGCCCTTGCCAAGGCCGCATCGCCCGCATCGCGCTCATTCGGCGGGAAATATATTTTCGCCCTTCGTTGGGGGTTAATTTCGCCGTTCCGCTATGCTGTGAAGAAACGTTCCCAGGCGCTCGTAGCCGCTCGAGAATCCGGGGCCGGCAGGCGCAAGGAAGCGCAAGAAAGTTACGCTTACTTGCGTGAAACTGCACGTAAATCGCACCCGAAAACGCATCCAACCATCAGAAAACAAGTAACTTGATTGCAGAATCCCAAGCACCCCCCCGGGGGGTACGTACGAACCTGAAATCAACACTGCCGGCGCGCCTTTCCAAGTGCGATGGCCCTGTTGGCAGCCGGAGTCTTCGAGCTTTAGATGTTGGTGGGCGCTAGAGACGGTTGGCGGCGGTTTCCTGCGACCAGTCGGGAGACGTGGGCATCGAACGAACAGCCCTTATCGCCGCGGGGGTTGTCGTCACGGGCGCCGAGGGGTACATTGGAGAAAGAGGGCAACCACTTCACCCGAGGAGATACTGATGGCCACAGCAACCACCGCACCCACCCAGGAAACCGTGAAGAAGCCACCCCTGGCGCTGACCCCGCAGGCGATTGCCAAGGTGCGGGAGATCATGGCCACACAGGACCCGATTCCTGCCGGACTGCGCATTGGTGTGGTGGGCGGCGGCTGTTCGGGATTCCAATACTCGATGGCGTTTGAAAACCAGAGCGGGATGATGGATAAGGTCTTCAACTTCGACGACCTGAAAGTGTTTATCGACGCCACTTCGCTAATGTATCTGAACGGCTGCACGGTGGACTATGTGGAGACGCTGGAGGCGGCCGGCTTCAAGTTCGAGAATCCACAGGTGAAATCGACTTGCGGCTGCGGATCGTCGTTCAACGTGTAACAGCCTGTGGTAAAAGTCGAGTTTTGAAAGGGCACGGCTTCGGCCGTGCCGTAAGTGGTCTCAAATCAATGTGGCTTTAGCCGCTGAGGAATGGTTTTTCTCGAATTTTTGACTTTCGCCACAGGCTGCTAAAGGACGCGCGCCAAGTCAGGGTGCGTGCTGCGCTGCTGAGCAAGGAAAAGGCCTGCCTCGCGAGGCGGGCCTTTTTGCGTGGACGCGGGCAAGGCTTCCCTGGCTGCTTTTCACTCGATCATCACGTCGATCTTGTCGCCGGGGAGCGGCTGCGTCAGATCCTGGCCGTCGTCGATCGCGCGCACCGCGCCGCCGGGCAGCGGGTGCAGCTTGAAGAGAACCAGCACATTCCGCTCCTTGTCGTCGAAGGCGGGAAAGCTGGCCACCTGTTCCAGCGCGTAACGGGTGTGCAGGTCCTGGAGCGTGCCGGGATCGAGATCGTTCCAGGCTGCATACCAGCCGGGCTTATAGCGGGCGAGTTTCGCGGGCAGAAGCTCGGTGCCGAAATCGTCGCACAGGGCGGGCAGATGCGTGGCCAGCATGATCTGGTCGCCGCTGACAGAAACCAGCAAGCGGCGGCCGTTGGGGTGTGCATCGACGTAGCCAGCCAGCGCCACGGCTGTGTTCACAAACGTGTACTGCGGATGGACTGCGTAGCTTACAGTGCGAACAGCGTCTAGGCTGGCTCCCAAGAAAGCTACTGCGGCTACTGACCATCCAAGACGCTGCGCAGGCAGGCGCGGCACGCGATGGCCCGGCTCTGCAGTGATAAGTGTGGCTGCGCCCAGCGCAATCATCACAAAGCAGAAATAGGCCACTACGGCGTAATAGCGTGGTTGCGGATGATTCTGGAAGGTCATGAACAGAATGGAGCCGGCTGCGGCCCAGGACGCGCCGCCGAAGGCAGGATCGAGCGCCAGCGTCTTGCGCCCCGCTCGCCATGCCGCAAGCGCGCTGAGGATGGCCACGCCGGCAAGCGGAACCAGCACCCAATCAACCCATAGCGCGCCATGAAACGACCACCAGAAGCTTGCCAGCGGCCAGGCGAAGCCGGGCGGTTTCTCATAAGAGTTTATGAAGAACAGATAGCGGTAGTCGGGAAGCAGGCCAAAGTAGGCGATCAGGGCGATCCACGCGCCGTAAACGGCCGCTGTCGTGCCCAGAGCCGCAAGGGCGCAGCGCCGGAGCAGACGCCCGGCGGGAATGCGCGCCGGTGGCGTTTGCCCTGCCGGGTGCGAATTGCGAAGCCCCATAAGCATGGCCCAGGCCAGAGCCGGCGCCAGAAATATGGCCATGATCTTGGTGAGCATCATTATCGCGAAGAGCAGTCCCACAGTGGCCGCGGCCCACGCGGGGCGACGGAAACGGGAGATACGCACTGATACATTCAGCGCGGCAAGGGTGAACGTGATCAGAGCTGGTTCCAGAATGGCAAGGCGGCTGAAGCAGTACAAGAAAGGGTTGGCGGCCACAAGGGTGACGGCCACCAGGCCGGCCCAGCGCGGCGCACTCGCCCGCACCAGCAGGTAGGTGAGCGCCAGGTTTGCAAAGAAGAACAGCACCGCCAGGCCACGCGCTGCCTGCAAGCTGACACCGGCTACGGCGAAGGCAAGCCACGCGAGGGCCGGCCAGACGGGCAGAGCTACTGCGGGGTTGAAGTCGCCCCGCTGGTACCAGTGGCCGAAAAGATGCGCGCGCACGGCCGCGTTGGCCCACCAGCCTTCATCGGTGTACTTGGCCCAATCCATCCACCAAGGTGATCCGTTGGGAAAATCGGCTCTCAGGTGGAGGGTGTGGAGCGCGGCCAGAGCAAAGATGGTTGCCAGCCAGAGGCCGATTGCCCAGAATTTGAGCTGCTGCTTCACGATATTTCCCCGTGCCGGAGGGTCGCGATGGCGCTCGATTCTGAGAATCGGCCAATGTTGCCGGCATTCATTCCGGAGGAATGTTTCGAGTATAGCGTTCCGCCAGGCTGCAGTCTGGCAGGCGTCCGCCATGGCCACGCCGAAGTGAGGACCGGTCGTGGGTCCTCGGTTTTCCTCGCTTCATGTTTTACCTTCCAGCGCCGATGAACCTCCTGTTGGCCGGGAATACCCCGTGTCACGGAGACGAGGCTAGTGGGATCCATGCAGAACGCGGCTCATCTTCCATCTTCGTTTCCAGTTGATCACGCGTCCGCATCGACATCGTCGACGCTGACGCTTATGGAGCTGGGCGCAGGGCCGGTGGCTGTGGTGGGGGTGAGTGCCGCGTGGCGCAAGCTGCTGATGCAGGCCGAGATGGCCGCGCCGCATTTGCAGGTGGCGGCGATTGAGGGCGAGCACGGCTCGGGCAAGCAGACGCTGGGGCGGTATCTTTTTTCGCGCTCGCCGCTCAAGGCCATGCTGTTCCAGCGGCGCGATGCGCGCGAGTGGCTGGCCACGGATGCCGATCCGGCCACGCTGGCCGGGTTCACCTATCTGGACCGGGTGGACCTTCTGGCTCCGCCGGGGCAGGGGCTGTTGCTGGGGGTGCTGAAAGGTCTGCAGGATCGGCCGCCGGGGCGCGCGGTGGTTCTGGCTTCTTCACAGACCCCGCTGCGGCAGATGGCAGGGCAGGGATTGCTGTTGCCGGATCTGGCCTTCCGGCTGACGGCCATCCGGTTTTCGATTCCGCCGCTGCGCGAGCGCCGCGAGGACATTGCGCCCCTGGCGCAGTATCTGCTGGACCGGCTCTGCCAGCGTTATCAGCAACGGCCGCTGCTGCTGGGGCCAGGAACGCTGGCGCGTCTGCTGCAACACCACTGGCCGGGCAATGTGCGCGAATTGGCCAGCGTGCTGGAAACGGCGCTGTTGGAAGCGGCCAATGGAGTAATCCGCCCCGCCGATCTGGCGCTTCCCGATGCGGCGGAAATGGCGTTGGCCGGCCGTCCCGAGCTTGCACCTGCCCGTACCGGCGATCTTTCGCTGGACGCGGTAATTCGCCACCACGTTCAGTATGTTCTTGACCTCAATCGCGGCAACAAACTGAGAGCGGCGCGCCAGCTCCAGATCAGCCGGTCGACTCTTTACCGGATCCTCGGCAACGAGTCGTTGCTGGCGAGATAAGAAGAACAGGGACCGAGGGAACCGGGGGCCGGGAAGACCGGCCCTGGTAGCTCCCGTGTCCATGGCTTGCTCGAAGTCCCTGGTTTTTTAGTTGGCCAGGACAGCGCGGTAGCGGACCTTGTTCTTCTTCATCTTTTCGATGGCTTCGTTGGCCTTGGCCATGGGAAACAGCTCGGTCTTGGCCTGGACTTTGTGACGGGCGGCGACGTCGAGCATCTCGCGCAGGCGAAATGGACTGCCAATGGGGCTGCCGGAAATGACTTTCATGCCGGAGATGAGAGGGAAGGCGGGAACGGTCATGGGCGAGGGTGGAACGCCGACCATGCACAGCGTGCCGGCGGGGCGCAGGGCCTGGAGGTAAACGGACCAATCCTGATCGGCGTTGGCGGTGTTGAGGATGAAATCCTGTGAGCCGGCCATTTCTTTCATGGCCTTGGAGTCCAGGCTGTTGACGAAGCGGTGCGCGCCGAGGGCGCGAACCTCCTCCTCTTTCCCTGTGGAAGTGGAAAAGGCGGTGACTTCAGCTCCGAATGCGCGGGCAAACTGGATGGCGATATGGCCGAGGCCGCCGATGCCCACGATGCCTACGCGTGAGGAGGGATTGACGCCGTGGATGCGCAGGGGGGTGTAGACAGTGATGCCGCCGCAGAGCAGCGGTGCGGCATTTTCGCTCTCCAGCGCCTCAGGGATAGGAATGACGAACCGGGAGTTGGCGCGGACGCGGGAGGCGTAGCCGCCGTGGCGATGGACGCATGTGGCTTCAGACTGGGCGCAGAGGTTTTCGCGGCCCGTCACGCACCACTCGCAAATGCCGCAGGAGTTGGATTGCCAGCCCAGTCCCACGCGCTGTCCCTTCTCGCGCGACCGTACCTGGGAGCCGGCCGCAGTTACCGTGCCGATGATTTCGTGGCCCGGGATAAAGGGAAACTGGCTGACGCCCCAGTCGTTGGCGATGAGGTGCAGGTCGCTGTGGCAAACGCCGCAATGGGAGATGGTGATCTCAACTTCGTGCGGCTTGAGCTCGCCGGGATCGTAGTGGTAGGACAAAAGCTCGGCTCCTGCCGCGTGGGCTGCCAGTCCCTGAATTTGAGCCATGGCGTTACGGGCTCCTTGCTTTGCGGATAGATTGACCGGCCAGGCGTACGCCGGTCTCCCGTGGTTGATCGACAATAAGCGGCGTGTGAAGATTCACCGATCAACTTCGCCGGGGCCAGCGGCGAGACTTTGAGGTCATTTCTTCTCAAAGCCGTCATATCTTTCGCAGTCGCGCCCCAAACGCCCCGGCGAAGCACTTTCACAAATCCGATTATGTGACGTTCTCAGTGTAAACCGCCGCCCGCATCGATATGCACAGTGAGAATCTGGAAACCGGAAAGAACGCCGCCGGCCGGCGCCTGGCCGGCCAGCTCAGCGGACTCGCCGTTGAGGCTGATGTCCTGGGTGGAACGGACAGGCTCGAGTGCGTTGGCCACGGAGAGCGGCAGGCTGGTGAGGGTGTGTCCGTCCATGGCGGCCTGGGCTTCGGGCGCAAGAAGGCTGACGTAGATGCGGTCGGCGGGATGGGCGCGGCGGTCCTGGGCCAGAACGGTATCCATGTCGGCCGAGCGGGCGGTGAGCTGGGGCTGATTGAGAGTGCGATCGAGCGTAGCGCCATCGGAGACCAGGACGCGGAGATTGCCGGGGTCGAGGCGCGCGGGCAGCACGATGGGGATGCGCACGTTACGCTCGGGCTGCTGCCAGGGGCGGAGGGTGGCTTCCACGGTGACGGTGTCGCCGGCGTGGACGATGTCGCTGGAGACGATGCGAGAGCTGACCAGCTCCACCTGGAGGCGTCGCGGAATGGCCTGGACGTGGAGATCGACGCTTTTGATGGCGCCGCGCCGGGCGTCATTGGAGTAGAGGCTCATGAAGCGCTCGCCGGTCTGCATAGCGGCATCGAGCGGCGCGGGCATCATGCCACCGGCCGCGGCCCACAGGTCGAGCGGCGCAGGAGGGTAGTCAGCCAGGTCGATGCTGCCAGTGATGTGATAGCTGGTCTCCGCGGTGCTTTCGTTGGACTGCAGGAGCGCGTCGTAAAGGACCACCAGGACGGCCTGGGGAGTGAGCGAAGGCAGGTCGAGGACCTCGACGTTGACCTTGCGCGGGCCTTCAGGGCCGTCGATGGCGATATGCATGGAAATCATGTGGGCCTGGGCGCGCAGAATGCCGCGAATGCCGGATTCGCGGTCCTCAGTAAATGCGCCCACGGTGGCCCCGGTGTTAATGATCTTGAAGGCGTTGAGAGGCGATGCGAGGGTAGTGACCACGTCTGCGACGGTCATGGGCAGCGAGACGGGACCGGCCTGCAGGACGGGATGGCCGCAGGCGAGGATCTGTTTGGGGTCGATGTAGGTGATAGTGCAGGTGGCGGCGATTTCGAGATCGCCGCGGACCAGTTGGGCGCTGATGGCGGAGCCGGGCTTGAGCGTAGCGAGAGCGGCTTCGGAGATTCGATCGTCGAGTTCGGACGAGCCGCCCGGCGAGGCTCCGGACATCATGCCCCCGGCAGCCACTTCGGCCAGGCTCGTGCCGGTCATTTTCTGCTGCCAGAGCTGAATGGCTTGAGGGAGAAAGCCACTCATGACCAGCGGAGTATCCATGGCCTGGAAGTCCATCGCGCCGGTGTCAACGGGCAGGCCGGGAAGCGCGGCGGGAGCGGAGACTAGGGCCTCTTCGTGGACCGGCGTTATGGAGGGCGGATTGGGCTGGCCGGGGCCGCTGGGCAGGTCGCGCAGGCCCAGCATCTGCTCGATGGGTGTGATGCCGGCGATGGGCTCTTTGCTGAACTGGCCGATGCGGTAGGAGAGCGAGCCGAGAAGCTTGTTGCCGATGTAGACGGGGCTGCCGCTCATGCCTTCGACAACGCCCGTGAACTCGGCCTGTGCGCCGTGGAGCTGGGCGAGAATCATATCTTGGCCGGGACCGCGGGCGTTGCGCAATACGCCGAGGATTTCGACGGGAATGGCCTCGGGCTTGGCGCCCTGAAAGACGGTCCAGGCCGTTCCGGTGAGGCCGCGATGAACCTCGGAAAGCGGGAAAAAGCCTCCGGCGGAGGGTGGCGGGGCGGAGGGCTGCGCGGAAAAAGCCGCAGGAGATTGTGCCGGTGGGTTTTCAGCGCCAGGCAGATTTTGCGCGGTCAGCGGGCTCGGCGCGCCCAGCAGCGCGGCCAGGGTGCAAAGCGCTCCAGTCAGGCCCATAAGCAGCCTCCTGGTTTCCATCAGGGAAGTTTCCACGTCTATAAGACTACAGCCAGCAGCGCGCCTGTTGCTCAGGGGAAACGCCGGCTGTTCCGGGATCGGCGATTTGAGCTTCGATGGAGGTGTCATCGAACCGCAAAAGGGACAGGCGAATCCCGTATGCTGGTGGGAACGAGGTTGTTATGCTAAAGCCGCGCAAGGTAAATGTCGCTTTCTTAAACCATTGGTGGGCCGTGGTCGCCGTCGCCGCCCTGGCGCTGGCCGCGGTGCCGCTGAACCAGGCTTACAGCCAGGCGCAGGACTCGAGCCAGGCCGCTGCAGGCCAGCAGCAGACTCAGCCGGCTCAGCAGACTCAGCCGAATCAGCAGAACCCGGTGCCGGCGACAAGCGATTCCGGCGGTCCGGGAGGCGACAACGGCGCGATTGCGATTCCCAAAAAGAATCCCGACGATCAGCCGCCGCCTGCGCCAGCGCCGCCTGCGCCCAAGTTCACGAACCCCGCGGGCGCGCCCGACGTTTCGTTCAAGCTCCAGGTGCCGGAAGTGACCGTGGACGTGGGCGTGCTGCTGGAAAAGACGCACCAGTTCGTGCCCGGATTGAAGCCCGGCAACTTCAGAGTATTCGAAGATGGCGTGGAACAGAAGATCATAGGGTTCAAGCGCGTGGAAGCGCCCATTACAGCGCTGCTGCTGTGCGAGTTTGCGGCCCGCGGATGGGCCTTCCGCATCGACATGCTGAATTCCGCGTGGGCATTTACGCAGCAGTTACGGCCACAGGATTACGTGGCCATGATGACCTTCGACCTGAATACCCACATCGTAAGCGATTTTACGCAGGACAAGCGGCAGATCCAGGAGGGGATCAACCAGTTGGCCATGGAAGCCTATATGCCGGCGGCGTTCAGCGAGACCGACGTGTTTGACGCCCTGTCGGAGGCACTGGATCGGCTGTCGCGCATCCAGGGCGAGAAGTACATCATCCTCATCGCGTCCGGCGTGGATTCCATGTCGAAGTTGACGCTGGACCAGATTCTGAAGCGCGTGAAGGAGTCGCGCGATATCACCATCTTTTCGATTTCGACGGGCGGATTGTTGCTGGAGATGACTGAGGGGCAGGGCGGCATGATGGGCGGCATGCGCGATATGACCTACCTGCAGGCCGAAAACCAGATGCGCACCTTCGCCAATCTGACCGGGGGGATGGCTTTCGAGCCGAAATTTGTGGGCGAGCTGCCGGATATGGTGAACACCATCAACGAGAATATCCGGTCGAAGTACGAGCTGGTGTACACGCCCACCAACCCCAAGCAGGACGGCACCTGGCGCAAGCTGCGGGTGATGCTGGTGGACGACGAAGGCAATCCGCTGCGCATGCAGGATACGAAACACAAGCCGCTGAAGTACGACATTATTGCGCGCGACGGGTACCGGGCGGCGCAGGAAGTAGAGTAGGTGCAGGGCAATCGCACTTCAAAAAACTGGCAATCCTGTTGCTGTTGAAGGAGTACTCCTCTTCGTTTTTGCCGATGTCAAGGCCTTGCCAATGCCACATCGCCCACATCGCGCTCATTCGGCGGGAAATATATTTTCGCCGCTCGTTGCGGGTTAATTCCGCCGTTCCGCTATGCTGTGAAAAAACGTTCCCCAGGCGCTCGTGGCTGCTCGAGAATCCGGGGGCCGGCAGGCGCAAAGAAGCGCAAAGAAGTTAAGTTTTCTCGCACAAATCCGCATGTTAATCGCACCCGAAAATGCATCCAACCATCAGAAAACAAGGAACTTGATTGCAGAATCCCAAGCACCCCCCCGGGGGGTACGTAGGAACCTGAAATCAACCCTGCCGGCGCACCTTTCCAAGTGCGATTGTTCTGGGAGTAGGTGGGGTTTCCGGACCGGACAAACCCGGGCAGGTTTCCCTGGCCCTCCACCGTTTGGCCGGGAAGAAAGCCAATGGATGGTGCGTCCAAGTTTGGTTTTTCCTCAGTGGGATGCTGCGGTGATATGCCCCGCCGAGGCCGCAACCGTGCATTGCAGGAATCGGCAAAATACTATAGGTTCGAAGTGGCATCCCCTGACGGGCCGCGGAGGGGTTTCACGGCGGGAGGGGTGGTTTGTCCGCCGCGCGCCTAGCCGCATGTTCGAATCCGGGCGCAGGCCGATCTCTCCATTTCAGTGCAGGTTCCCGTTTCAAACTCAGAGGGCGCCCGGCGCAGAAACAGCAAGCGCAAAATTGAGGCGAATTCATTGCATTCATCCGGCACGTTGCGCATTCATGAGCTTAGTCCTGAGGAGCAGACCGTCTACGCCACGCTCAAGCCGGAGCGGCTGCCGGAACATGTGGCCATCATCATGGACGGCAACGGCCGCTGGGCCGGGCAACGATCGCTGAAGCGGTTTTTCGGTCACCAGCAGGGCGCGCGCAGCGTGCAGATGGTGACGGAAACGGCCTCGCGCATCGGGCTTCCGTGGCTCACGCTCTATGCCTTCTCGCTCGAAAACAATCTGCGCCGTCCGCGCGCCGAGGTCAACTTCCTGATGCGCCTGCTCAAGAGCTACCTGGAGAGCAACGTGCAGCGCATGATGGACAACAACGTGCGCATCCGGTACATCGGTCGGACGCACGACCTTCCTCCTGAAGTGCAGGAGAAGATGCGCTGGGCCGAAGAGATTACCGCGCGCAATACCGGCACCACGCTGACGCTGGCCCTGAATTATGGCGGGCGCTCAGAGCTGGTGGACGCCTTTCGGCGGCTGGCGGCGGAGATCCAGCACAAGCACATCAGCGCCGACCACATCACGGAACAGGACATTCACCGGCACCTGTATACGGCGCACATGCCCGATCCGGATCTGCTCATCCGCACCTCGGGCGAGATGCGCATCTCCAATTTCCTGCCCTGGCAGATTGCGTATACCGAGATTTTTGTCACCGAGCGCTACTGGCCCGACTTTCGCGGCATTCATTTGCTGGAAGCCATCGCGGATTTTCAGCGCCGGGAGCGGCGCTACGGCGGCCTGGGCGAGGATTGCGGCGAGGTCGAGGACGATCCGGAGCGGATCCATATCGCGGCGAGCTGAGGTGCGATCGACCGGGCAAATCTCCGGCCGCGCTTGCACTGATGAGTTCGCTGCGTTCGGCTTCGGTCCAGTCATTGAAGGGGAAGTCGGCGGCCCGGCAGTGTATCCTCAACCCTGAATGAAAAGGGTTGTTACAGCGGTCGTTCTGGTTCCGATAGTCCTGGTTCTGGTGCTTCTGGCGCCGCGCTGGCTATTCACACTGGCGGTCGCAGGGGTGGCAGCACTGGCCGGCTGGGAGTACATCGGGCTGGCGCAAAAGTGCGCCGTAAAGCCCCCGCGTGCCGCCCTCCTGGTTTCCCTGCTGGCGCTATTCGCCGTGAACTTTGAGTGGCCCGATCGCACGGGCGCTTTTTTTGGTTTGCTGTGTCTCGGCCTGCTGGTCTATTGCACGTTTTTCCGGTCGGTGGTGCAAGTAATGGCCGACGCCGCGGCGTCGATTTTCTGCCTGCTGTACGCCGGATTCACGCTGCTGGCGCTGCCCATGCTGCATGAAGAGAGCAACGGACCCTCGCTGGTGATCTTTCTGCTGCTGGTGGTTTGGGCGGGGGATGTGAGCGCGTATTACGTGGGCCGCGCGTGGGGCCGCCGCAAGCTGGCGCCGGCGCTGAGCCCGGGCAAGAGCTGGGAGGGCGCCGTGGCTTCGCTGGCAGGAAGCCTGCTGGTGGCCGCGGCGCTGGTGGGCCTGGCAGCGCTCGAGCAGGAGCCGTGGAACTCTGTTCTGCTTTCCTGGCTGGAGCGTGCCTGCCCGGCGGCGATTCTTTCCTTTCCCGACGATCTCTGGTACTGGCTGGTGCTGGCGGCCATCGTGAATGTGGCGGCTCAGGTGGGAGATCTGGCCGAATCGGCGCTCAAGCGCTCGGCGGGGGTGAAGGATTCGGGAAGCATTCTGCCCGGCCACGGCGGCGTGCTCGACCGCATCGATGCGCTGCTGCTGGCTGCGCCGGCGCTGTGGTACGCGCACGTGATTCATCAGGCGTTGTGAGGCAGGGAACAAGGGAGCAAGGGAACAAGTCGGCTTGAAGCCAGAGGCTCAATTGAAGCGACTCGCCATTCTCGGTTCCACGGGCTCGATCGGACAAAGCGCACTCTCCATCGTTGAGCAATTTCCGGAGCGCTATGCAGTAGCTGCGCTGGCTGCGGGTCGCAACGTGGACCAGGCGTTTGCGCAGGTGCAGCGCTGGCATCCGCAGATGGTTTCCCTGGCAACCGAAGAGCTGGCCGGCCAACTTGCGGCGCGGCTGCGCGAAGCCGGCGTGAGTGGAATCGAGATCGTTTACGGGACGGCCGGTACAGTGGCCTGCTCGACGCTTGCGGAAGCCGATTTTGTGGTCTCGGCTATTGTGGGCGTGGCCGGGCTCGAAGCTACCCACGCGGCTATTCTGGCCGGCAAGCCGGTAGGACTGGCCAACAAGGAATGCATGGTGGCGGCGGGCGAGATTCTGACCCGCTCTGCGCGCGAACGGAGCGTGCCTATCCTGCCTATCGACAGCGAGCACAACGCCGTGCACCAGTGCCTGCGCGTGGGCTCGCATGACGAAGTAAAGACCATCTGGCTCACTGCTTCGGGGGGGCCGTTCCGGCAGACGCCGCTCAAGGAGTTTGCTGGCATCACGCCGGAGCAGGCGCTGAAACACCCTACCTGGGTAATGGGAAGGCGCATCACCATCGACTCCGCCACCATGCTCAACAAAGGATTGGAGATCATCGAGGCCTGCCGGCTCTTTGACGTTGTGCCCGGCCAGGTGCGGGTCACGGTGCACCCGCAGTCGACGGTGCACTCGCTGGTTGAATATGTGGATGGATCGATCGTAGCGCAGATTTCGGTCACCGACATGCGCTTGCCGATTCTGTACGCGCTGGCCTACCCGGAACGTCCCAAATCCAACCTCACCTTCGATCTGGCGGTGCTACGGCATTTGGAGTTCGAAGAGCCGGATTTCGAGCGTTTTCCCTGCCTGCGGCTGGCTTTTGATGCGGCTAAAAAAGGCGGAGCGCATTGCATTGCCCTCAATGCAGCCGACGAAGTGGCCGTGGAGGCGTTTCTGGAGCGGCGCATCCCTTTCCTGGGAATCCCGCGTACAATCGAAGAGGTGCTTGCCCGCACCCCAGAAGCCCACCCCGAGACCATAGCGGAAGTGCTGGCCGCGGATCGGGACGCACGGGAAACGGCGCGGGCGTTGCTGTACAAGTGATTCGATTGTCGAAAGCCGGGGTCGCTCGGGCCCGCCCAGGCGTCCAATTCTAAGAGCGGAGATTGCGGCGAGCGTGTGCCCGGCGGCAAGCGCCGCTGATTGAGGAACTGCTTCCACAGGTATGCATCAATTTCTAGTTTCCACCGTAGCTTTTATCGTGCTGGTCGGCGTCATGATTGTGGTGCACGAGTTTGGCCACTTCCTGGTCGCCAAACTTTGCGGCGTCCGTATCGAACGATTCTCCGTCGGTTTTCCGCCACGCCTGTTCGGCGTCCAGATCGGCGAAACCGACTATTGCATCTCCGCCATCCCGGTGGGCGGTTACGTGAAGATGACCGGTGAAAACCTGCCCGGCGAGAACCTGTCGATCGAGGGTGCCGGCGCGGAGGCCGTTGAAGCCCAGAAGGCTGATCCTGGGGCGCTTACTTCGCATCCGCGCTGGCAGAGAATGCTGATCGGCGTGGCCGGGCCCGCTGCCAACTTTGCGTTGGCGCTGGCGCTGATGCTGATTTACTTCGGCTTTATCAATGAAGTGCCGTCGGTGCAGGTCAAGTCGACCACCGTGGAGTGGGTGACGCCGGATTCAGCAGCGGCTGCGGCTGGTTTTCAACCGGGCGACGTGATCCGGAGTTTCGATGGCGTGGCCAATCCCTCCTGGGAGCAGGTCGCCGAGCATATGGTGCTCAATGTCAACCAGTACGTTGCGGTGACCGTGGAGCGCGCGGGTAAGACAGTTTCTTTCAGTCTGCACGTACCGTCCTCCGCCAAAGACGACGATTTCGACGTGAGCAACGCGGGTCTTCTGCCCCAGTATCTGCCCGGACCGATTCAAGTATCGGCAGTGCAGGCGGGAACGCCGGCGGCAGAGGCGGGGCTGCGCGCGGGCGACAAGATTGTGAGCGTGAACGGGCACCCATTTCATTTCGTGGACTCGTTCGCGGCCTACCTGCAGACCACCAAAAACCAGCCGGTTCACCTGGAAGTGGAGCGCGACGGGAAGATCCTTCCGATGGTGGCCACACCGGAGGAGATCGATTCGCGATGGATGCTGGGCTTCTCCGAGATCCTGCCTCCGTACCACCACCAGCCGCTGAGACTAGGTGCGGCATGGACGAAATCGGTGGCCTTTTGCGACGACAATTCCATGCTGGTATTCGAAGTGCTGGAGCGGTTGTTCACGCACCGGTTCGCGGTTTCGCAGTTAATGGGACCGGTAGGCATCGCGCAGGCTGCGGGCGAAGCCGCGGAAACACAGGGCTGGTATCCCAAGTTTTATTTAGCCGGCGTGATCAGCGTCAACCTCGGTATTCTCAACCTGCTTCCGTTCCCCATTCTGGACGGCGGCATGATTCTGCTGCTGGCCATCGAGGCCGGACTGCGTCACGACATCAGCCTCAACGTGAAAGAGCGCGTCTACCAGGCCGCGTTCGTAGTGTTGATGGTATTCTTCGTTTTCATCATCTTCAACGACGTGAGCAAGCTGCCCGTGTTCACGCACGTCAAGCCGTAAAGGCAGGGACCAAGGGAACGAGGGAACAAGAGCGCACGAATGCCCGTAACGACTGAAGTGAGGGTGCGGTATGCTGAAACCGACCAGATGGGCATCGTCTATTATGCCAACTACCTGGTCTGGTTTGAGTTGGGCCGCGTGGAGTTGCTGCGCTCTTTGGGATTGGCCTACAGCCGACTCGAAACCGATCACGGCTGCATTCTGCCGGTGATTGAATCGCATTGCCGCTACAGGTCTCCGGCTCGCTACGACGACGAGATTCTCATTGAGACGCGGCCCGCGCTGGTGCGCGGCTCAGTGCTGAAGTTTGCTTACCGAATCCTGCGCAAGGCGCACGATGGTGGCGAGAACGCCCTCCTGGCCGAGGGGGAAACGACGCATGTAGTGTGCGACGACCAGTTGAAGCGCAAACCCCTGCCGGAACGCTATGCGGCGGCGCTGAAGGCTATGATGGAGCGCAGCGAGTAGCGCCTGTTCTCCAGGCGTCCCCAACGACCGGTCTTCGTCGTTAGGGTGATAGACCGGCTATACTGGCGGCGTCCTGGCCGCCGGCGGGGTGCCCGAGTTGGACTTGCGCGAGTTTTGAGGCTCGCGCTGCAGCCGATCTGGAAACCGGCGCTACCATGCGAGGACCAATTTCATGATTCGCATTGCACGGTACTTTGTTTTCGCGCTTTCCTTCTTGCTTATCACTTCGTCCGCAACAGCCCAGACAGTTGACACCATCGATCCGGGGCTGCGGGCGCAGATCGATCGCATTGCGACACAAATACTCGCACAGACGGGTGTACCGTCGGCCTCGGTTGCGGTGGTGCAGAAGGGCAAGCTGGTTTACACGCATGCCTACGGCAAAGCGCGCCTGCAGCCGCCGCAAGCGGCGACGCCGGAGATGCGCTATTCGATCGGGTCGATTTCAAAGCAATTCACTGCCGCAGCCATCCTCATGCTTCGGCAGGAGGGCAAGCTCTCGCTCGATGACCCGGTCGGCAAGTACGTGCCCGGACTCACGCGTGGAAATGACGTTACGATCCGCGAGATCCTATCGCACACCTCCGGCTACCAGGATTTCTGGCCTGAAGATTACGTGATGACGCCGATGCTGAAACCGGCCACGGTCGAGTACATCCTGGACACGTGGGCGAAGAAGCCGCTGGATTTCGAGCCCGGCACGCAATGGCAGTATTCAAATACGAATTACGTGATTGCCGGCGCGATCGTGGAGAAGGTTTCGGACGAGCCGCTGTTTCAATTTCTTACTGAGCACATCTTCCGTCCGCTGGCCATGCAGTCGGTATGGAACTCGGACACGCATCCGATTCCACCTCCGGACGCCACGGCTTATTATCGCCACGCGCTGGGGCTGTTGCGGGTCGCGCCCAAAGAAGGGGCAGGATGGATGTTTGCGGCTGGCGAACTGGCCATGACGCCGCACGATCTCGCCCTGTGGGACCAGAGCCTGATTGCGCGCTCCCTTTTGAAGTCGGAAAGCTACAAGGAAATGTTCAAGCCGATCCTGCTCAAGAACGGCACCAACACTCATTACGGCCTGGGCGTAGAGGTACGAGAGCGCTCCGGGCAGCTCTCCATTGAGCACTCGGGCGAGGTTTCAGGATTTGTTTCCGATAACGAAGTGCTGCCCGATGCGGGCGCGGCCGTAGCCGTGACCACCAACCAGGATGCAGTAAATGCCGCCAGCGCGATTGCGCAGCTTACTGCGCCACTCGTGGCCGACATCCCGCTCAAGCCGGCCGAACAGCAGGCGCTGGACATCTACCGCGGATTGCAGCACGGGCAGATCGACCGCTCGCTGCTGGCGCCAAATTTGAATGATTACTTTACCGCGCAGGCAGTGGCGGACTTTGCATCGAGCCTGGGGCCGCTTGGCGAGCCCTTGAGTCTGCGCCAGAGCAGCGAGGATCTGCGCGGGGGCATGACCTTCCGGTCGTTCCTGATTACGTATCCCGACCGGCGGCTGCGGCTGACAACATACACATATCTGGACGGCAGGCTGGAGCAGTACCTGATTGCGCCTACCGAGTGACAGCCGCCGGGCGCCATAGCGGTTTCGGAATTACTGTGTCTGGAATCCACTTCCGTCAATTGGATTTTCCTTCGAAGGAAAAGCCGCCTTTCACGGTGGCCGGAGACGGCTACGCCATTTCCGAAAAACCGCTCTTAAGCCCTGGTGTGATTTCGCCTCTGCGTGAGGGCCTAATACGAAGTAGGAGTTCCCCCGGCTTTGCCGGGGAGGCAGCCGAGGTTTGGGATTTCCGGGAGTCCATCCAAGAAACTCCAATCGTGAGCCGCCAAGCACACGAAGAGGAGAACTCGGATGGACGAATACGAGAGTTTAAGTCACACGAAGTGGGAATGCAAATACCCTGTGATGTTTATTCCCAAGTGCCGCCGCAAGACGCTGTACACGCAACTGCGGCCGCATTTGGGCGAGGTGATGAAACGGTTGGCCGAGCAAAAGGAGAGCCGCATCGAAGAGGGCCACCTGCTGAGCGACCATGTACACATGTTGATCTCGATTCCGCTCAAGCACTCGGTCAGTCAGGTGATAGGGTTCATCAAGAGCAAGAGTGCGATCCACATGGCACGTGTATACGGGGAGCGGAAGAAAAACTTCGTAGGGCAGCACTTCTGGGCACGAGGATTCCTGGTGTCCACAGGGGGCCGCGAGGAGAGCGTAGTCCGGGAGTACATCCGCAATCAGGAAGAGGAAGACCGGCGTTTGGATCAGCTCAATATGTGGAAGTAGCCTGCCACCGTAAGGTGGCTCAACATCAACCGGGGCCGCGTTAGCGACCCCGCTCAAGCCGCTTTGAGCGGCTCACATCATAAGGCCCCCGGCTTTGCCGGTGGATACTTACCCGGACCTTCAATTTCACAATTGGAGCTGCTGCGGTGCAAGAGGGAAGTGCTTTGGGAACGGCTTTGCATAATTTTGCGCACTCCCATTTTTGCCTTAGTGGAACTTCTTGAAACTGAATGCCTTCGGTTTGGAGCGCAATCTGCATACCAGAGGGGCAGTGCGATTGGGGCGCGGGACGTGGACTGTTAATCCATCTTCTGCGAGCGTACTTGGTTCTGGCTTCTTGATTTTCAAAAGTGCAGGGACATTGTGCCTCACGGCGCAGGATTTGTATCTGTGCTCTGTCGGTGACGCGCACTTTATGTTTGCACGCATTTCGGTGTTTGGGGCGGTTAAAAGGCCCGGACAATTGACTACCAATCCGCTGTGTGCGGGAAAGAAAGTTTTTCCGCCATGGCGATTCGTCGAGCTATAGGAGGTTACATGAAGAGGTTTGGTTTTACCTTGCTTCCAGTCTTGGCTGCTCTTTTATTCGCCCCCGGAGCGATGGCCGATTCGCTCCCAGTCACAGGATCAATTGCCGTTACCGGCATTGACGATGTCACCTTCAACTCAACGAGCATTACATTCTCGAGCAGCGGAGCCGCAATTGCGGTGGGGACGGGCGGCTCACTCGCCGATGTCGCCGGTTTGGTAACATTGACCGGGTTCACGTTTGCCGACCCTAACGGCGTGGTTTTGTTTGATGTGACTTCCGGATCGGGATCTCCCGTCACGTTCACAATTGAAGACGGTATCGCCGAATCGATTGTGGACGGGATCTTGACAATTACCGGCTCCGGGCTATTGGCGGAGAGCGGTTATCTCACCAGCAGCGCAAACTTCGACCTCAGCGTAAGTGAATCCGGGCAGTCTGATGCTCTTGAGATCACTGCTGTTACTACTCCTGAGCCGAGCAGCCTCGCACTCCTCGGAACGGGACTCCTGGGTCTGGCTTTCGGCCTCTTTCGGAAGGCCAAGTCGAACGGTTTACCCACCCATAAGTAGTTGAGCCGCTCTCCTCATTTGTCTTGACGGAAGGGCGCACAACGGGCGCTTGGCACTTCCGCCCAAATCCCCACCGAACCTGGTGGGGATTTTTGGCTTGGAGGAGCTTGGCGTGCGCGCATTGAGGCCGCCGATGGTTCCCATCCGGGACCGGCGGGGACGCGGCTAAGGACGATAGAAGGATGGCCTTGACAGGCAAGAGTAGCCGGCTCGATACTTAGTTTAAACTTGTGACGTCTTCGCATTTACAGGACTCACCGCGACGGGTAGAGGGCAAATTCCACGTGCAATGAACCTCCCACGCCACGCAGAAATCTGGCTCTTACCGTATTTAAAAGACCGTGTTCGAAGCAGCCTCAGGCGTACCAAGCCTAAACGGGCGTGGGTCGCCGTTACCGATCATTACGAGCCACTCGGCATGGGCGTTTCGCTTGAAACTGCGCTCGTCCGCGTTGCACTGTGGCGTAACAAGTGGCCGCGAATTGCAAGCGACGCCCCCCGGGACGTCGCCGGTCAGTGCCCACAATACAGTTTCTTCTATCCGCAAGAGGAGTACCGGCGCGAAGTACTCGACGGCATAGCCGAAATGGTGCGCCTCGGTGTCGGCGACGTGGAAGTGCATCTCCACCATGACCACGAGCAACGCGACTCCTTTATTGCAAAAGTAACCGAATTCTGCCGGCGCCTTACGGACGATCATGGGCTTCTTCGTCAGTGCAACGGGCGTACGGTGTTCGGCTTCATTCACGGCAACTGGGCTCTCGACAACTCGCGCCCGGATGGCAAATGGTGCGGACTCAAGGACGAAATTGCGCTTCTTCGCGATCTCGGATGCTACGCCGACTTCACCATGCCATCTCTTCCCTCCGCGACCCAGGGGCGGATCGTCAATCAGATTTACTGGTGCACGAACAATCCCGATCATCGGCCCAGATCCTTCGATCGCGGAATCGAAGCCACGGCTGGCGGCGGTCGGCACGGGGACCTGCTGATGATCACCGGGCCGCTTGGGCTCCGCTTCGGTGAGAGGGTTCTGCCACGGCTGGAGACAGGCGAGATCGCCGGCTACGACCTGCCCACGCCATCACGGGTGCGCCAGTGGTTCGATCTGGCCCCCACCGTCGGCGAGGATCTTTTTCTCAAGCTCTACACCCACGGTGCGGTGGAAAGAAACCTTGTGCCGCTGCTCGACGGGGCGCTTGACCAACTGTTTAACTGGCTCGCGGAAGAGGCTCTCCGAAGAGGGATTGAAATCCACTGGGCCACGGCGTGGCAAATGTACAAGGCGGTGGAAACTGTGACGGCTGACCGCGAAGCCGCCAAGCTTGCCAAGTAAACTATTCCGGAATGACAGTCCTATGAGCAACTTCACATGTAACAAACGATTCGATGCACTGGTAATCGGTTCCGGCGCGGCCGGCAGCTTTGCAGCCAAGGAGCTTACGTCTCACGGCTTGGAAGTGCTGCTTTTGGAAGCGGGACCAAATATCACAGAAAATGATTTCAAGGTTCCTGATCGGAAACGGCAAAAGGGAATCAACCTCAAGACACGCGCTCTGGCTGTACTTCGGGGCCAATACATTCAAGCCAGGATCGGCTTTTTCGACGAGCAGTTCAAGCACCTGTTTGTGAACGACTGGAAAAACCCTTACACCACACCTCTAAGAGACTTCTATCTCTGGATTCGAGGCAGGCAGCTTGGAGGGCGCCTTCATCTTTACGGGCGCGTCCTGCTTCGTATGACCGACTACGATTTCAAGGCAGCAAGCAGGGATGGGTTCGGCGAGGATTGGCCAATCTCCTATTCCGACCTTGCGCCCTACTATGAGCAAGTCGAAGAATTTCTTGGCGTCTACGGATGCGACGACAAGGTGCGCAACCTTCCCGGCGGTAAATACTCCGGAACTCCTAAACTGACAGCGCTGGAAAAGCAATTCAAGGCCAACGTGGAGGCCAAGTGGACTGGGCGTTCGGTTATTTCATGGAGATACGCGGCGCCCAATCTCAAGCGGGTGCCTTTGCCCATTATCGCGGCAACGGAAACCGGCCGGCTCACCATCAGGACCGATGCCGTCGTTAAACGCATTATTGTCGATGAGACAACCGGAAGAGCCACAGGCGCCGAGTTCATCGATCGCGAGACAAAGAAAACGGAATTGGCTTCCGCAAATGTTGTTGTTCTGTGTGCGTCCACGATCGAGTCTATACGACTGCTCTTCAACTCAGCATCTCCGAAACACCCCAACGGTTTGGGCAATTCCTCCGGGCTGCTGGGCCGATATTTCATGGATCAATGTCCGAGTCAGATCTACGGGTCCATACCGGGCACCAAGGGCTACGAGGTGGACGACTCGGCGCCACGCGATCCTTTCTATGGCCCTTCCGGCGGCGTTTATATTCCTCGATTCCAGAATCTCGATACGGTTACCAACCCAGAATTCATCCGCGGCTTTGGAGTGCAGGGAGCCATTGGACGGGGCGCCGTTGCCGAAGACAGTCCGGCCATTTACGGATTGATGGGTTTCGGCGAGACGCTACCCTACTTCGACAATCGAATCACCGTCAACCGCTGGCGGAAGGATGCATGGGGTATCCCGGTTGCGCACATCAGGTGTTCGTTAGCGGAGAATGAGCGCGAATTGCTGCGAGAGCAAACGCGGTCGATAAGGGAGATGGTTGAATCGTGCGGCTATCGGGTTACTTTTTCGGGTTCAGCCCTGGGGCTTGACAATGAGAAGGAAGTTTTCCCCGATGCCGATTGGTTGAGCAGGTTCTTGTTCCGAAAATCCTTCACCAAAAGCATGGCAGTTGGAGCTGCCATTCACGAATGCGGCGGCGCTCGAATGGGAAACGATCCGAGTAAGTCCGTCCTTAATTCTTACAATCAGTCCTGGGATGTAAAAAACCTGTTCGTGACCGACGGGAGCTGCTTCGTCAGCAGTGGAACTGTAGGTCCGGCATTAACCATCATGGCGCTTACGGTCAGAGCCTGCGAGTACATAGCGCGGGAATACAAGAGCGGCGGACTATGACGGGTTTGGAGCTACGGCGATTTGCGAACTAGAGCGCCGGTCGGGCGGTTCTGCCACCAACGCGGCGTAGCACACTGAATACGGCATCCTCGGAAATACAGTGAACTTTTGAGATCTGCGAAGGTGAATTTTTCTTGAGGAAAACCCACTCAGCACTGGCGGCTTCAATCTATAGCTTTTCCGAAAATGGTATAAGTCTGTGCGCCAGATGGCTGCATACCCGCTACGTGTTCGGCGCCATAGACGGCCAGTGCAGCAGCAGCCGTTGCCGAATCAGCGCCAGGTCCTCACCGCTAAACCGATTATTTTCGATTGCCCGTGCGTTCGCGCGAAGATGATCCGGCCGCATCATCGAGAAGACCAGCGCGTGCGTGTTCGCGCCAGTCAAAATCATTCCGAACAGGGCTTCGATCACCATTTGCCATTCTCCACCGCGTAGTTTTTCGCGGAGATCGGCGGGCACTTTCGCATCTGCCGACATAGCGGCCAGAGCAGCCTCCAAGCGCGCCACGCGCGGCTCACCGCCAAATGGATGATTGGCAATCAGAAGCATTCCGCGCCGGTTCTGCTCCATAATCCCCGCCACCACGGGATCGAAAAGATCGGCGCCAAACTGCATTGCGCTTAGCATTGCTGGTCCATCCGCTATGCACGCGGCAATTACCTCCGCACTCGCATAGAGGCCAGCCCGAAGCACCTTGCCGGCCCTGACCAGAGCTTCGAGTTCGGCCATCAGGTCCTGCTGGTACATGACGCTCGCGGTAGCTTCATGGAGAAACAGGATGTCTACATAATCGGTGCGCAATTGCTGGAGACTAGCCTCAAGCGAGTCGCGCAACCCGGCCACCGTAAACTGTCCGAATGCGACCCCGCGGTTGCTCCTGCGACGTATGAAACTGCGAACTCCGGGTAAGTGCATAGCAGCCCGGGCAGCCGGAACCGCTATCCGCGTAAGTGCGCTCTGCCTGCGCGGGACAATGCCGAGCTTGGTCGACACAATAACCCGCTCCCGCTTACCGCGCAGGAATTCTCCCAGCACAGCTTCCGCTTCGCCGTACCCGTAGCTCCGCGCCGTATCGAATAGCGTGATCCCGTGGTCCCATGCGATGCTCATGGCGCGTAATGAGGCTCGGCGGCCCGCCCGCCCAAGCACAGATCCGCATCCGAAACCCAGAACAGATGTGCGTATTTCTTCGCATATGGACTGTCGCATGGCCTCCATTGTAGCGTCCGGGTACAACCGCACGCCTCTCGAATGCAGGCTTTGCCCGTGCGCTTCAGCCTACTGTAAAATGAACGTTGTAACTAGACCCCGCCTCCCGCATATGGTACGGACACAGCGGGCGCAAAATCACTCGATGAACATTCAGCGCGTTATGGGAAATATGGCTTGCGCCACTCAGCGCGGACCACTTGCGCAAGGGCGCACAGCTTGCGGAGGCCAGGCGATGAGCGCGTTGAATGTCCTGCTAGTGACCTATGCGTTTCCGCCCGCCGGGGGCGTCAATACTCTACGTGCCGCCAGCCTAGCGCGGTATTTCCCATCCGAGGGCATCCGGCTGGACATACTTACAACCCGCAACCCGTCCTCGGTCGGCAAAGACGCCAGCCATCTGCGGGAAATTCCGCCCGAAGTCACAATTCACCGCACTGCTACGCTGGACCTTCCCTTCGGCATCAAGAAGCGGCTGAAGAGGCTGATCACCGGATCCAGACCTCCCTCCACACACGCCGCCATGAATGCCCCGCACGGCAAACCCAGCTTCCTGAAGCGATTTTTGCAGGACTTTCTGCTGCCCGATCCCCAGGTGACGTGGCTGCCTGTGCTCAGACGCGCTGCGCGCCGCATCGTCAAGGAGCGGAACATCGACCTCGTCCTCATCACGGCCGCGCCTTTCTCCGTGCTTCTGGTGGCGGAAAAACTCAGGAGAGAGTTTCCGGATCTGCCCATCGTGCTGGATTTCCGCGACGAATGGCTGTCGACCAGCTTCGACGTGGCGAGTTTCCAGTTCAGTGGAACTGAGCGTTATCGCAACTTCGCAATTCAGGCCGAAGCCAAGGCAGTTGCAAGCGCCACCGTAGTTGTTTCAGTAACCGAAGCCGCACGTCGTGAGATTTGCGACCGCTACTCGAACCAACCCGAGAGCAAGTTTTTGCATATCGCCAACGGATTTGACGCCACCAGAATCTCCCGGTCCGCGCCTGCACACGCTGTCCGGCGCGACGGCAAGATTGTGGTCACGTATATCGGCAGCGTCTACGCTTCAACCGAACCGACCATGCTCGTCGAGGCCTTGAAATCGTTGCCCGCGGAGATGAAATCCCGTTTCGCAATTCGCTTTATAGGCCACATTGAGGAGCCGCGCTACCTCGAAGCTCTTTTGCAACTCGGGGATATGGTTGAACTGAAAGGCTACCTGCCACAGCACGAGGCGCTGGCCGCCATGAGCGAGACTGACTATGTTTTGCTGGTGACTCACGACCGCCTGAATATTTCCGCAAAGTTCTATGACTACATAGGCGCGGGCAAGCCCATCCTGGCCTGCGTCCATCCTCAGGGCGACGTGCGCCGCCTGTTGGAGGAGCTGCGGGCGGGGTGGTGGGCAGACAGCCGCGATGCCGGCGCCATTCGACAGATATTCCTCGACGCGGCGGCCAGGGAAAATTGTCCGCCCAGCGAGTTTCACCCCGATCTTGAGAAGATCGCGCAATACGAGCGCAAGGTTTTGGCGCAGCGGTACGCATGGTTGTTGCACTCCATTGCCGCGCCGCAACGCAAAATCGGCCCAGCGTTGCCAACCGCTGAACTTGCCGGAGAGCCGAATAGGAATGCTTAGGGTTGCCGTCGTCACCCGCTATTTCCCCAGCTCGGCCGAGCCTGCGCAAGGTCGGTCGGCATACCAGACGTTGCGTGTGCTTGCCCGCAGCGCAGGCATCCGGGTTTTCTATCCAAATGCTGCCTATCCTTCTTTGCTCAAGCCGCGGAGCCGGAATTACAGCACCCTAGATCCTTCTTACAGCCCCGAGGGTGTGAATACGAGTTACTACGACTATCCAGCCCTGCCCATGGTTACTCGGCCGTTCAACGGATGGATCGCCGCCCGCACCCTCCTGCCTCACGTCAGCGCATTCGCACCCGATCTGATTTTCAGTTACTTTCTTTACCCGGAAGGTTATGCCGCATTCAAAATCGGGAAAGCCCTGAAAGTTCCAGTCGTGGCCATGAGCATCGGGTCCGACATCAACAGGATCGGCGATCCCATTTCCGCCTTGCACACGCGAGCTGTTTTACGCGGAGTGGATTTTCTGCTTACCGTCAGCGAGGACCTTTGCACCAAGGCTGTGGCCATGGGTGCCTGGCCGGGGAAGAGCCGGACCATGACGAATGGCTGCGATCTGGCGGTCTTCCGCGTCAGGGACCGCGCTGAGGCGAGGCGGAAGCTGGCCATCGATCCCGAGGCCGAGGCCGTGGTTTACATCGGCCGCATGGACGTGAAAAAAGGCCTGCGGGAATTGGTTGAGGCAGCATCTTCCCTGCATCCTGTACGCCCTGATCTGCATGTGTATCTGGTCGGAGATGGGCCGGACAGGGCTCTTGTGGAGGGCGCCATTCAAGCCCACGGCGCTTTCGTGTACGTCCATGCTCTGCCGGGTTGCCCTTTTGAAGACGTGGCTGTCTGGATGGCCGCTGCGGACCTGGTTACATTGCCCAGCTACATGGAAGGGTGCCCCAACGTGGTGCTGGAGGCGCTGGCGTGCGGCCGTCCCGTCGTGGCGACGAATGTTGGTGGTATTCCAGAGATTATGAACAGCGATAGCGGAAGGCTGGTGCCGGCGCGTGATCCGGCCGCGCTCGCCAGGGCTTTATCTGAGGTCCTGGACACAACCTGGGATGCAGCGGCTATCTCTGCGCACTGGAGCCGAAGTTGGGACACTGTGGCGGCAGAATTGCTGGGTCTCTTCGAGTCGCTCGTTTCAGCCCGGAACTCCGAATGCAATGGATATAAGGCGATCTCTCTCAGATCGGGCCGGTCAATGCAGCGGTAAGGATCTCTTCAAACCATACCTCACGCGGGAAACTTGCCCGGTCTGTCTTCCTGGGCACGATACGTAGCAGGCCGGCCCACACTTATATAAGTAAAGCCACAGTTCCGCATATCTTCTGGTTTATAAAGGTTACGGCCGTCGATCACAATGGGGAAACGTACCACCTGATTGAGCCGCGCCAGATCGATTTGGGCAAACTCCTTCCAGTCGCTCAGGATCAGTACTGCGTCCGCATCTCTCGATGCCGCGTAGAGGTCGGAGGCGAAATGCAGCCTCTCCCCCGGAGGCAGCGCCAGATCGGCTTTCTCCATGGCGGCCGGATCATATGCGGTGATGATAGCTCCTGCCGTGAGCAGCTTCTTGATGATCTCAATGGCGGGTGATTCGCGAATGTCGTCTGTATCCCTCTTGTAGGACAGACCCAGTGCTGCCAACCGCTTGCCCCGCAGCGTCCAAAGTGCCGCCAGCACCTTATTGTAAAAAATCTCTTTCTGCGCTTCGTTAATCTTTCTGGTTTCCTCGAGCAGTCGAAAATTCACGCCTCGCTGTTGCGCAACCCACTGGAAAGCAGCCACATCTTTGGCAAAAGACGAACCTCCATATCCTAGTCCCGCGCGTAGAAACCTGGAGCCAATGCGGGGGTCCAGACCAATCCCCATAGCAATGTCCTCAATGTCTGCATCTACCGCCTCTGCCAGGTTGGCCACCGCATTGATAAACGATATCTTCACTGCCAGAAAGGCATTCGAGGCATGCTTGATGATCTCGGCGCTCTGTGCTGAGGTCACCAGAAGCCGCGCTGGCTGCGCCGCGCTGCAGGCTCCGGCCACTGCATCCGTTTGCGCATAATAGCTGCCCTCCGTAAGTGGCTCGTAGATTCGTCGCAGCAACCGCTCGGCGCGTTCGCTGTCGACTCCCACCACAATGCGGTCTGGATGAAGAAAATCTCCGATTGCCGTTCCCTCGCGGAGAAACTCCGGATTCGCAACCACATCGAAGCTCTGCGGCTTCACCCCATGGCGGTTCAGCACCCGGCGTATCCAGTCATTAGTGTAGACAGGAACTGTGCTCTTCTCGACAATCACCTTGTAGCCGTTGATGGCCCCCGTGATCTCTGAGACCACCGCTTCGATATAAGACAGGTCTGCCGCCCCATTCTCGCCCAGGGGCGTGCCCACGGCGATAAACACTGCTTCGCTCCGCTCCACGGCCTCGTCCAGCCGGTTGGTGAACACCAGCCGTCGGTCCCGGTGCTTCATGATCAGCTCTGGCAGGTGCTGCTCATAGATCGGGACTCCGCCCTTTTGGAGAATCTCCACCCGGCCCTGGTCATTGTCCACGCAGATTACCTGATGGCCCATCTCGGCAAAACACGCCGTAGCAACAAGCCCGACATAGCCGGATCCGATCACGCATATAGAAACGGGGTTTGACATGCTGGCATTCTGTCTCCTTTAGGGCCGCGCGCCGGCGGCGGTTTACGCCCATAACTCATGGTCCCGGACATTGCGGGCATGCGCGGATGAAGGTCCAGCGCTATGCAGTCCCTGATATTACTGTGTCATAAGAAGCCTCGCAGGCAGCAAGGACGTCGGGCAAAGGATCTGCCAGGTGACCCGCGAGCTGACCGGCGCAGCGTGGCGTTGCTGTATAGTTACGCCGTTCCGTGCGCACCGGCAGCGCCGCGGGGCGCGAAGCTGGATTGGCGGCTTGGTAACGGAGGCTGAGGCTGGCTGCGCGTAGCTGCGTCGATTTCACCCGCACGGGAAAGTAGGACACAGCTAGCGCACCAGGAAGCCATAGGCGGGATGGAGCGGTGCGGCGCTATTCCGTCAACAGGGACCAGTTCACGCTGGCCGCATGCTTACATCAATTCGATTTCGACATCTCTTCCAGGCATCGATGCTCGATCAGGGATGGAGCGCACAACCTGCGGTGCTGACTTTGGTTTCGGTGTTGACTTCGGCTCTCCGCCTGGAATGCCACCGATCTGCGATTCCTGCAGCTTGTAGAGCAGCGATCTATAGCTGATGTTGAGCCACTTCGCCGTTTTCCGGCGATTCCAGCGGTGTGCGTGCAGCACCTTTAGTATGATCTGACGCTCCAATTGCTGCGTAGCAGCCTTGGTGATTTCTTTCAAGCAGATGGGATTGGATGGATCGATGTGGGGAAGTATGGGGGCGGGGGCAGAAGGAATCAGGTCCGCCGCTAATGTTTCCTCATTGCCGATCAGGACATAGGAGCGAATCATGTTCTCCAACTGGCGGATGTTTCCCGGCCAGTTGAATCGCTGCATCATAGCCACGATTTCGCGGGAAAGAGGCTTCGGTTTGACCTGAAAGGTTTTAGAATTTAGTTCCAGAAAGTAGTCGATCAGCATTGGTAAATCCGCAGTCCGCTGACGCAGCGGGGGCAGATCGATAGTCACAGCATTAATACGGAAAAAGAAATCCAGCCGGAAGCTTCCATCCTCGGTTTGCTGCCGAAGGTCTTCATTCGCCGCGCAAATCAGTCGGGTGTTCACCTTCCGCGGCTCTTCCCCTCCTACCCGTGTGAAGGTTCCGTCCTGGAGCACTTGCAGCATCTTGGCCTGAGCAGAGATGTCCAGGCTGCCGATTTCATCGAGGAAGAGAGTTCCCTGATGTGCCAGCTCCACGCGACCGCGCTTGGTGGTGTGTGCGCCGGTGAACGCGCCCCTTTCGTAGCCAAACAATTCGGATTCAATCAGTGAATTTGGAATTGCTGGGCACGCGACTTTAATCCAGGGGAAATTCGAGCGGTTAGAACGGGTATGCAGCAGCTTGGCCAGGATGTCCTTGCCGGTCCCGCTCTCGCCCTGCAAGAGAACGGGGATGGTTGTGTTCGCAACCCGGTCCAGTTTTTCGCGAGCAGCCTCCATCGCAGACGACCGCCCAAAGATCAGGTGCAGAGGGGGCAAACTCCGAGCGTCAAAGAATTCGGTTAGCCGTGTGAGAGACATAATTGGTACAATCAGTGACAAGAGACAGCTATCTGGTCCCTGCAAGTTTCGTGCCAGACCTAAGGTCAAATCCGGGGTCCGAGTCACATATAAGTAACCACACGTCTACGGCTAAAGTAATCAAACTCGCTCTGTACGCGAGTTACCACGCAAAAATTACTTCCGATTTGGTAAAAATTTGCATAAGTGGTAAGTTTTTTCCTCAAACGATGCTACTATATTCTCCTCGGCAGTGATTCAATCTGTCTCCCCCGTCCCGTTTCACGGGTCCGTTTTTTGTGCTCTGATTGTTAATCGCCCGGCTCCAAGGTGGCCGGCTAAGTCTGCGATGTTTGGCGTGGTTGTCACGTCCAGAGGGATGGTTTGTCACAGGTGGCTTGGCACAGGTGGCTTGGGTTTAATTTGCAAAAATAACGAAAAGGGGATTCTTGTATGAAGCCTCAGGGCAGCAACCAAAGCCCGCATATCGTCGTTCTCGATCGCGATCCGGCAATACTGAAGTACATTCACGACATTCTTGCGGATCGCTTCAGGGTCAGTACGTGCACCGAAGTCGCGGAGTTTAACCTCAGTTTGACCAGATTGCCCGGCCCCGATCTGCTTCTGATGGACTGGCACGTCACTGAAGACGAATTTGAGGAGAATGCCCTGGGCCTGCTCGCGAAGACTCGCGCCTTGAACCCTTTGCTTCCGATCATCATGCTTGCTTGTTCGGCCGAGCTCAAAGAGGTAGTGGCTGCCACGCGCATGGGAGCCGCCGATGTCATCCTTAAGCCTTTTATAAAAAAAGAGATAGACTTCTCTGTGGATCAGTGCCTCAAGCCGTTCTGCAAGCCGGTGGCCGACGAAGACGTTTCGGAAATCCCGCTTGATGAAAACACATCTTTCGTCCGCTCCAGCAAGCGGATGCGCGAGATCGAATCCCAGTGCACTCTTGTTGCGCGTGCCGACATTCCTGTCCTGATCCTGGGAGAGAGTGGTACCGGCAAAGAAGTCGCGGCCATGCTCATCCATAAGATGTCAGCCCGGAACCAGCGCAGCTTTCTGAAGGTGAATTGCGCAGCCATGCCTGCCGATCTGCTGGAGAGCGAACTCTTTGGTTATGAGCAGGGCGCATTCACCGGCGCTGTTAAATCCAAGCCAGGCAAGTTCGAGATCTGCAATAACGGCACGATTTTCCTGGATGAAATTGGTGAGATGCCCCCGGCCTTGCAGGCCAAGCTCCTGCAGGTCCTCCAGGATGGGAGCTTTTCGCGACTGGGCAGCAGATCCAGCGTCAAAGTGGACGTGAGGGTGATTGCCGCGACGAATATCGACATTAAGGCGGCGATTGCGCAGAAGACATTCCGGGAGGACCTCTATTACCGCCTGAATGGCTTTACTGTCAGAATGCCCCCGCTCCGTGATCGCGCCGAGGAGATCCCTATCCTCTCGCAGCACTTCATGCGCAAAGTGGCGACCAAATACGGTTGTGATCCATTGCCGATTTCGCCTGCGCTGATGCGCTCTCTGACCGCGTTCTCCTGGCCGGGCAATCTCCGCGAACTGGAGAACACGATCAAGCGTTATCTCGTCCTGGGCGACGAGCAAGCCATTATTGAAGAGCTAAGCCCGGCCCAAAAAGCGGGATTCTTGTCTACCTACCCGGAAGAGCCCGGGGGGAGCGGAAACCTGAAGAGCCTGGTAAGAAATCTGAAGGGCAATGCGGAAGCATTAGCTATCGCGCAGTCCTTGGAAGGCACGGGATGGAACCGTAAGGCCGCGGCAAGCGACCTCCAGATCAGCTACAAGGCCCTACTGTATAAAATAAAGCAGTACAATCTTACTCCGCCCCGAAAGAGCCCGGAGTTCATTGCGCAAAGGCCCAGTCTCAATGAGGCGTCGGGCGCGTAAACTGACCCGCGTAGGGCGCCATTGGCACGGCCCCGCGGGAGTAAGAGGATCGTGAGCCAATGGGCTCGGCCGCTGTAGTCATCAAGCCGTAACTTCACTGGGGGATGGTTTGGTGTGGGGCCAGTTAATGTTTTTCTCGACCGGATGCATGAAGTCAGGTTCTTGGCGCCGGTTCAGAGGATGCGCGCTTGCTTCGCAATGTTTTTTACCTACGGGCGACGAGATCAACTCAATCCACTCGAAAAGAGCAGGGGGTCAGTTGAACAACAGGCTCTCCGCGCATTCGCCGGTGCGCGCCGCTGACGACAGGGCTCTGTGGTGTCGATTGGACCGCAGTTCGATCCGGCTTCATCTCCAAGTGCAACAGATTTGGCTATCGGCTCATTAATCGTTGCGTGAATTGGCACTGACCGTCCACGCAAAGTCGACGTTCTTTTGACCCCAGCTTCCGCGTGGCCGGGTAACGGTAACCGGTGAGGGTCTGACGTGGCACAAAATGGGGATTGCCGCACTGCAAACCATTCAATATGATGAAGATGCGAATCTTTTGCTCTCGGAACGGCCGATTTCCCAGAGAAGGGAATCAAAACTCATGGTCGATATAAAGACGCCCAGACCGGAAAAAATCGTAATTCAGTTCGGAAAGGGTACTCTCAAGGGTTACCTAGAATCTCCGGTTTGGAACACCATCGAGGAGCTATTGAGCAATGCTCCCGCCGGTTCCCCCGAGAGCTTCCGGATTCGCCGTCTTGACTCCAATGCTGTGGAGGAGATACCCACGAAGGATATAAAAGCTGTCTTTTATGTCAATAGCTTCGAGGGAGACCCAAATCACAAGGAGCTGAATTTTCATGCCAAGGTGCCCCCCGTCCATGGCATCTGGATGCGATTCCAATTCCTTGATGGTGAGATCATGGAAGGGATCGTATTCAACTCCATTCGCTATTTGGTTGACCCGGGATTTTTCGTTCTGCCTACCGACCCGGGCAGCAACAATAGACTTGTCTATGTGGTTAAGAGCTGGCTGGTGGACCATCACGTCCTCGGCTTGCGCAAGATTTATTGAGCGCAGGCTTGATCGCCGCCATCTGGAAGCAGCCCTCCTTATGGCCGAAGCGACTCTGGACTATTCGAGACTCAATCGGCGATCTGCCCGGCTTCCCGGATGATCGAATACTGAAGAATTTCCGCTGCTATTCCTATCGATTCTGGTGACGTTATATCCTTGCGAATCAGCCGGGCGTGACATCGAATTGAGCACCATGTTGAATAGGTGACCTCTGGTGGCAGCTTCAACTCCAATTCAAAATCGCTGCTGATGGTTTCGCTTTCGCCATGATCCAGATGGAAATAGACTGCTCTGTCGCTGACATTCCGGGCAAAGCCTGGGATTGTGCGCTCCCCAACAAAGATGGTGAGGGGAATATTTACCGAAAAGCGCGGCGTGTTTCGTCGATCGTCTTTTCTTGACTCGACTTCATTCATTGAATCAATCCCAAAGCTCTGCTATGAGGAGGCGGAAGTAATCGCCTCGTACCCTCTAAACAGGGAATTGCACTCGACTCCTGAGCCCTTGGGCCTGGCAATTTCAAACATTGTGGCAATCTGAAGGCCGAATAAATTTTTCTAAAACATGGATGTTTTCGGCCACTTTCAGATTTCCATTTGCAACTATTTGCATAGCGTAGGTCCCCAAAGTACCGTCTTTGCGGCTGGTAAGCCCGCCAGCCCACATGCGCAGAGCGGCACGGGCCAATGAGTCCGGCAGCCGCCTGTCCTCGGGGAAACGCGGCTAGGCCTTGGCCGAATGGTCGGCACTCAACCGCTGGATGCAGAGTTGAAGCAGGTCTCTGCAGAAGCCTGAGCCATCTCACACGCGGGCTACTTGGTTTCTGCCGTCGTGCCCGAACCCCAAAATACTTAGCTTGATTGCGCAGCGACCGCAGTCAGGATAAGCCCTCTTTGGATTAGATACCTTCCTGCGAATCTCAATAAGCTTACTTCGGAACATGAGGGGCGAAGAATCGTCACGTCAAACGAATTACGTTGAGGGTTTATGTCGACGCGGACCTCATCAAAATCTAACCAGCGGTCTGTTATCGGATACCAGGCTTTATAAGTGCTCTCCTTCGCGCTAAAGAGAAGCCGGTCCCAATTCCGCTGAAATGCCGAGCCGCAAACGAGCAGTCCATCAGCTTCTTCTTTGCGGGCAATCAATGGAAGAACGCCGTCCGGAAGCGGCTCATCGATTTCGGCATCGATTCCGAGGGTCGGAACTCGGTCGGCGTAGGCCACCGCGGCGGCGCAATAACCCCGGCAATGCGTGATGCTGCCAACAACTCCTTCGGGCCAGATGGGTTCTCGATTCGCTCCGCGGAGGATCGGATGCTCGGGAGCTCCCAGGATTTGGAGGGCTTCACGCGCACAGCTTCTGCCGGCGGCGAATTCCATTTGCCGCACGGGCACCGCCGAGCCCAATGCCTCCCGCTCCTCTTTCAACAAGGTTCCAGAAAAATCTCCAAACCGCTCCGCGGCGGCGACGTTAGCGGGCAGCAGTGCCGATATTACTGCTGTGCGGCATTGGCTCAATTTACTGGCCTCCACAGTAGGGGATGGAGCGAATCGTGCTGTCCGACGGCGCGGCCGCCAAGCCCTGCAAGAGATTGTATCAAAAGAGGTTTAGACCTTCGTCGACGTCGGCGCCTTGCGAGGAGCGGGAGGCATCATACCGGATTCCCTATGCACACCGTGCCGAAATCGAGCAAGAGGCTGCCACACGAGGCGCTTCCTTGCCCATCGCGAGAACTGACGGCGGCCCACGTCCGTTGCGGCTCCGGGAGGTCGGCATTGCGCAGAGTATTGGAAGTTGCACTGCCGGCTTGACCGCTGCATACGATTAGGCAGGCCTGAAGGCATGAATCCACCTGCAACGAAACAGGAATTCGGTGGCAAAACCACCGGTCGAAATGCTATATTGGGGTTCTGAAACGGCAAAAGCAACACAGCAAGCCCGCGCCCGGATCTCCCCAACGTTTTTGGGCTTTCGTCAGCTAGGCTGAGCCCCGTGCCTGTTGAGGGAACAGCGTTGTTTTTTTGATGAACGGTGGCCACAAAACTGGGGTGTGGATTTGTGCTTGCGGATGAAAGCGGGCCAGGGTCGCAGCCCGTTGCGCGAAGCGTTTTTGGTCGGCTTCAGCCGCATGCCGATTTGAATGGTAATCAAAGGCATTAGCCCGCAATTAGATAGGCCAGCTTTGTGCATATCATCGGCCGCACTCGGTGTATCGGGCGGAGATACTGGTAGGTCAGAATGCAGCCTCAAATCAAGCAGCAAACCAGCAAAGTCGGGGAGCTTCTTCCCCATCGATTGCTAGCATATAGGTCCGACACTAGAGTGATTTCGGAAACCCTAAAACCCGATACTGCTCCGGCCCAATTACTCCCCGAATTGGCCCTAACGCGACGGAGAGCAATGGGTGGTGCGGACTTCGGTCGCAACAATCTGGATTGTCTCCGTCTTTTCCTGGCTTCGATCGTCTTTCTATTTCATATCTACGCGCTGACGGATCGTCCTGCTTTTGCCTGGTCAGACAAGTTTCTTTCTGCGCATTTTGCCGTCAAGGCATTTTTTGTAATCAGCGGATTGCTTATCTATCGTAGTTACTCCATGTCATCATCGGCCAGGTCGTATTTCGAAAAGAGAGTTAGACGCATCTATCCGGCGTACTTCACTGTCATCGTGGTTGCAGCCCTCGCGCTTTGCCCTCTGAGCAGCCTTCCTCTGGCGCGGTTTTTTGGATTTGGTTTCTGGAAGTATCTCTGTGCGAATCTTTTGTTCCTCAATTTTCTTGCCCCATCGTTGCCCGGAGTGTTCACATCGAACCATATGCCGGCAGTGAATGGCGCGCTTTGGACCCTTAAAATTGAAGTCGCTTTTTACCTTCTTGTTCCTTTTCTATACTATCTGTGTGGCCGATTCGGCGCCAAGAAAGTTATGGCGACGACCTTCTTTCTATCATGTTTATGGAAATTCGGCTTTGCATTGCTCGCTTCGCTGGGAAACGCCCCCACCATGCTTACGCTTGATAGTACCCGCAATATCTATTCACAGTTGGACGTACAGCTTCCAGGACAGCTCGTGTATTTCATCGCGGGTATATTGATCATGCTGTATTTTGATACGCTGAAGCTTCATTTTAGAGGCATCGCCGGCATTACAGTATGTTTGTTTATTCTTGACCATTGGTTAACACGGGGCGCGCTCGATGTCTTTTGGATATCAGGGTTCGTTTTTATCTTTGGGTTTTGGCACTACTTTGGAAATTTCTCGAAATACGGAGATTTCTCGTACGGCGTATATATCGTCCATTTTCCGATCTTGCAAACCCTGATCGCACTCGGAATTGCAGCTTCAAATCCAACTCTTTTCGTTCTCATAAGCCTGATCCTGGTTGGCACGACTGCCGTGCTCATGTGGTACATGGTAGAGAGACGATTCTTGAGGAGCAGTTCCCATTATCGTCAAGGCAATCTAAAGGCACCGGCATAGGCAAGCCCCGCACGTGTATCGCTGCCCTTCCGGCGTATGCTGTCTCTTATCGAAACCCGTTTCTTGGGGAACGGTGCGATCGAGGATCGGGTCGCCAGTTGGGTAGTTGACCGGCCCCCCTGACCCGACCCCCTAAATCCGTCCCATTTTGCAGTAAGTTTACGCTATATCGTTTATCCTGACTTTAGCTAATCGCTTCAGTACCGTCCATCATGGGCTTTGTCCTAAGCTTGCTTTATTTCGTCACCTACTACCTGACGCCGGAGGTCGTTTTCGGACCACTGGCGCCATATCATGTGGAATTGATTCTTGCGGCACTGGTGACGTTTGTATCGCTGCCTGGATTGATGCATTCTTTCATTTTCAAAACACCACAGTCGCTGGCGCTAATCGGACTGGCAGTTGCCGTTTTAATGTCGGTGCTCGTTGGAGCGCACTGGGCCGGAGGGGGTGTTCAGGCATTCCTTGCGTTCATTCCCAATGCCTTCGGTTACTTTCTTGTCTGCCTGCACTGTAATTCGAAAAGGAAGTTACAGGTTCTCGCCCTTATGATGCTGGCTGTCTGCCTTTTTGTGCTGGCGCACGGGGCGGTGGCATTACGAAATCTATCGCCGGCTTCTGGTGCTGAGAATGAAGTGACTGCAAGCGGATATCTGTTGTCACAGAGGAACGATGCGGGACAATCATTTTACCGGTTGAGGGGTCTTAAAGACATCAACGATCCGAATGACTTTGGACAACTGATCGTCTGCGTCGTTCCACTGATTTTCATTTCTTGGCGGCCGAAGATGCCGCTTTCCAATACTCTTTGCGTGATCCTCCCCCTCTGTTTGTTACTGGTCGCTGTTTTCCTGACCCACTCTCGTGGTGCCCTTGTGGCCTTGACTGCACTCTTAGTCGTGGCGGCGCGGCGCCGCATCGGGACCGTTCCTGCATTCCTGCTAGCGTTGGGGATTTTTGCGGCGTCCATGTCCCTGCACTTTACGGGCGGCCGCGACATTTCAGCCAGCGCCGGCGAAGACCGCACAGCCCTTTGGGGCGAAAGTCTAGAGGTTTTTAAGGCTCATCCCTTGTTCGGAGTGGGTTTCGGGAATCTGCCCAACTACCTCGGGCTTACCGCACACAATTCGGTTGCTGTTTGCACGGCGGAACTGGGCTTTTTGGGGTTATTCTTCTGGTCCATGTTTCTTCTTCCCACCATGCGGGACGCCCTGGCGCTGGCTTCGCCGGGGAAACTGAGCGACGGCAAGCCTGCTGTTACTGAAGCAGGACTTTTTCCGCAGACAATGAAGAAGATTGAAGTTATCGACAAGTCCGAGGTCAGCCGCCTCGGAAGGCTGGTGCTCCTGTCGCTTGTCGGATTTCTGGTAACAGGGTGGTTTCTGTCACGGTCATTTGTCATGACTTTATTCCTGCTGGGCGGCATGGCTGAGGCTGTTTACCAATTGGCACTCGAACGCGGAATGATTGGTCCCCGCCTTCGCCTGGCGCGCCTGCTTCCTTACACCGCCGGATTGGCAGTGTCGTTGGTGCTCTTCATGTACGTCATGCTCAGAGTGGTAAATCTGACGCATTGATTCAATTGGTCGGCCAGGCGCCCCCGATTGACCCGGATATACAGGGCAAAATGGCGTCTGTGCCCGCTGGGGTTTGTGAGCTCCTGTATGAGGATCGCGCATGTAGTGGACAGCATGGAAATGGGCGGCGCGGAAACGCTCGTTTCGCAGATGTGCCACCTACAGCGTGCACGGGGGCACTCCCCATCTGTCTATGCGGTTCTGGCCCTTGGGGTCCTGGGCGAGAGGATGCAACAAGAAGGCTTCACCGTGCATTCGAATGTGGGCCGTCATCTGCCGGACGCCATGGGGAATTTTCTGCGACTCTTTAAAGAGCTGCGTCCTGACGTGGTCCACGTTCACAACCCGACTCCGGCTATCTACGCGGCCATCCCGGCCCGGTTAGCGGGTGTCCCATGTATTGTTTCCACCCGGCATAGCCTGGTGGCACCACCGCATCGGTGGGTCAGGGAGCTGAAATACGCTTTGGCTGCGAGAGCTTGCGACTGGATCGTCGGCATCTGCGACACCACCACTGATAATGTCAAGAACCTTCGCACGGTTCCCAGGCGAAAGATCGTGCGTGTCTACAATGGCACGGCTCCGTTGGCGAGGATGGCTGAAGAGCAGTGGCCGTCCAAGGCGGGCTTTACGCTGCTTTATGTGGGACGGCTTGAGCCTGTGAAGAACCACCCGCTGTTGCTCAATGCTTTTCGCGCTGCGCTTGCCTCAATCCCCACTCTGCGCCTTTGGATGGTCGGCGATGGCAGTCAGCGCGCCAGGCTCGAATCTCTTGCCAGAGAGTTGGGCATCGCTGAACATGTCACGTTCTGGGGGCAGCAACTCAGTGTGGCCACGTTTTTCTCCGCTGCCGATGCCTTTATTATGTCCTCCAAGTCAGAGGGGCTACCCATGTCGCTTCTGCAGGCCTTTTCAGTCGCATTGCCCGCCATTGTAACCGATGTAGGAGGAATGGCAGAGGTGGTGCGGATTGCAAGAGCCGGGATCACTGTCTCCCCGACAGACCCAGCCGATATGACTGCTGCCATCCTGCGCCTGGCGCATGGCGATGCGGAACGGAGTGAACTCTCGAAGAATGCAGTCAAGGCATTCAACACGCGCTTCACTCTGGAGGCTATGGTTGATGCCTATATGGGTCTTTACGAGAGTGCAACCCATAGAGGACGCGCACGCCGGCCGGCTGACGTCTAGCAGCCTGTGGCGAAAGTCAAAAATTCAAGGAAAACCATTCCTCAGCGGCTAAAGCCGCACTGATTTGAGACAACTTACGGCACGGCTGAAAACCGCGCCCTTTCAAAACTCGACTTTTACCATAGGCTGTTAGTACTACTGTGTTATAAAATCGCCGAATTCATCGAGTGGACTCCTAAGGGACGCTTCACCCGATGCCCCAGGGCAATCACACTTGGAAAGGTGCGCCGGTAGTGTTGATTTCAGGTTCGTATGTACCCCCCCGGAGGGGGTGCGTGGGATTCTTCCATGAAGCTCCTTGTTTTCTGATGGTTGGATGCGTTTTTGGGTGCGATTAACATGCGGATTTGTGCGAGAAAACTTAACTTCTTTGCGCTTCTTTGCGCCTGCCGGCCCCGGATTCTCGAGCAGCCACGAGTGCCTGGGAACGTTTTTTCACAGCATAGCGGAACGGTGAAATTAACCCGCAACGAAGGGCGAAAATATATTTCCC
>JASHRF010000117.1 GCA_030037545.1 Acidobacteriaceae bacterium
AACAGATTGGCTTTCAGCATGGATACCTGCTGGCGCGCGAGATTGAGGACAACGTGCATGTGTACCAGGTGGAAGCGCAGCATACGTACAAGCACGACTGGAGCTTCTTTCGCGGAGCGGCGGAGAGCGTTCTGTGGCCGCATGTCGAGCCCGAGTACCAGCAGGAGTTGAGGGGCATCGCGGCCGGGCTGCACGCACAGGGTTCGTCGCTCGACCTGTGGGACGTTGTGGCGCTGAACGGCTTCATCGAATTAAGCGACTATTATCTGCCTGCGTTGAATGCCAAGCAAGGCAAACGCAACGAGGCCCAGGCCGTGGCGCCGGGCAAGTGCAGCGCATTTATCGCCACCGGCTCGGCGACAAGGGATGGCAAAATCGTGATCGCGCACAGCAACTGGTCCTCGTACGCGGAAGGTGAGCGCTGGAGAATGGTCTTCGACATCGTTCCGGCCAGCGGACAGCATTTCATCATGGACGGGCTGCCCGGCGTAATTACCAGCCAGGACGACTTTGGCGTAAACGCAGCCGGACTGATGATTACCGAGACCACGCTGCCCAAGGCCAGGGGATTCGACGTGAATGGAATTCCCGAGTTCGACCGCTCGCGCAAGGCCATGCAATACGCCACGTCGATCGACGAGTACGCCGCCATCATGCGCAAGGGAAACAACGGCGGATATGCGAACAGCTGGCTGATCGGCGACCGCAAGACCGGCGAGATCGCTTATCTGGAGCTGGGTTTGCAGCACACACCGCTGACCCGGAAGAAGGACGGCTATTTTGTTTCGTCGAACTTTGCGGCGAACCCGGAACTTATTCGCGACGATACGCCGGGTTTCGACCCCGATAATCCTGAGAGCTCGTCGAACGCCCGCCACATTCGCGCCCTGCAGTTTATGAAAGAGCACTACGGCAAGCTGGACATCACGCTGGCCGAGGCCTATCTCTCAGACCATTTCGACAGTTACGAACACCGGATCGATGCCGGCAAGCGCAGCCTGTGCGGGCACGAGGACACGTCGCCGGTGGGCGAAAAGGTGTGGGGCGATCCGCCGTTCGATCCCAGCGGCGCGGTGACCGGCAAGGTGACCGATTCGGACCTGGCGGCCAAGCTGAGTTTTATCGGCCGCGCCGGCCATCCCTGCGGCGAAGATTTCCTGGCCGCGCCATTCCTGGCCGCGCATCCCGAGTTCGACTGGGAGAAACCGATCCTGCACGACATGATCGCCGGGCCGTGGACGAAGTTTACGGCGGACGAAAAGCCGCCGGCGGTGGTGGCCAGGAATTAGGCCGCGTTTTCATTGGACAACGACTGGGCCTTGTTTTCCGCTGCCTGTTCAGTGCCTGAGCACCGGCTCCCCAATTGGCCGGTGTAGGATTATCTCCATCAAGATCAGAGCGCGGAGGATTCTCATCATGGCTGCGGTTTCAAGGGCTGTCGCGGGTATTGCCGCGAGTCTTGTGGTTGCGGTTACCGGTATTATTCCAGCTTCCTTGCAAGGCCAGACCGAAGCGCGCCTGCTGCGTTTCCCTGACATTCACGGCAACCAGGTGGTCTTCAGCTATGCGGGAGACCTTTGGCTCACCACCACCGAAGGCGGCGTGGCGCGGCGCATCACCACCAGCCCCGGTCTCGAGATCTTCCCCCACTTTTCGCCTGACGGCAAATGGATCGCGTTCACCGGCCAGTACGACGGCAACTTCAACGTCTACGTGATTCCCGCCGAAGGCGGCCAGCCGCGGCAGCTCACCTTTGTTCCCGATATCGGCTCCGTTCCCGAGCGCATGGGCCCCAACAACGAAGTCATTGCCTGGACGCCCGACTCCAAGCGCATCGTCTTTCTTTCCCGCCGCAACACTTACAACGACTGGTTCGGCCAGCTCTGGACCGTGAGCGTCGACGGCGGCCTGCCCACCCGCCTCGACATCGACCGCGGCGGCCTGCTGGCTTTCAATGCTGACGGCTCCGAAATGGTCTACAACCGCATCTTCCGCAACTTCCGCACCTGGAAGCGCTACACCGGCGGCATGGCCCAGAAGCTCTCCCTCTGGGATTTCAAAACCCACGAGTACGAGCAGCTCACTCACGACGAGTGGACCGACACGTTCCCCATGTGGAGCGGCGACACTGTCTACTTTGTTTCCGACCGCGGCCCCGATCATCGGCTTAACCTCTACGCGATGGACCTCAAGTCCCGCACCGCACGCCAGCTCACCCACTATACGGATTTTGACGTCGAGTGGCCCAGCCTCAATGGCGATCAGATCGTTTTCCAGAACGGCGGATGGCTGTATCTTTACGACACTAAGACGGAAAAATCCCGCAAGCTCGATATCCAGGTGGAAGGCGACTTCGATCAGGCCCGCGATCACTGGGGTTCTACCGCCAACCTGATCGACTCGTTTTCCCTCTCGCCCGACGGCAAGCGCGCCGCATTTACTGCACGCGGCCGCGTCTATACGGTTCCCGCCGAGCACGGCTCCGCGCGCGACCTCACCGGAGAGCCCGGCGTCCGCCGTGAGAGTGTGGCGTGGTCGCCCGACGGCCGCTGGGTCGCCTACGTGAGCGACCGCACCGGCGAGCAGGAAATCTACATTCGCCCCCAGGACGGCATGGGTCTCGAGCAGCAGATCACCAGCGGTGGAACCGAGTTCCTCATGCAACCGGCCTGGTCTCCCGACAGCAGCAAGCTGGCCTGGGCCGACAGCTCCTGCGATCTGCATTACATCGACATCCACGACAAGAAGCCGGTCCTGGTCGATCACTCCAAGTACGCTGAGATCACAAACTACTCCTGGTCGCCCGACTCCAAGTGGATCGCCTACGACTGGACGCCCGAAAACAACTACCAAGTCGTTAAGCTTTATTCCCTGGCCGACAGTAAAGTCACCGATGTCACCACCGACTTTTATTCCTCCTTCAATCCCGTCTTCGATCCCGCCGGCAAGTATCTCTACTTCATCTCCTTCCGCACCTACAATGAAGTCCTGGGCGTCTACGACGAGGAGTTTGCCAATCCGCAGGCGGCAAAGGTCTACGCCGTGACGCTCCGCGCCGATGAGCCGTCACCTTTTACGCCGCAAAGCGACGAGGTGACTGTGAAGCCCGCAGCCGCTTCAGCGGCCGCCGGCGCGCAAGGCTCTCAACCCGCGTCCGAGAATAAATCCGCTGGTGGAGAAAAATCCGCTGATCAAACCGCCGCAGAAGAGAAAGAGAAGCCCGAAAAGAAAGAGCCCTTCCGCATCGACCTGGACGGAATTCAGAACCGCATCGTCGTCCTTCCCACTCCTCCGGGTAATATCGGCAGGTTGGCTGCCGCCGAGGGTTTTGTCTACTACTCGTCCGACCCGAACACCGGCCTTTCCGGACCGCTCCCCGGTCTGACGCCTGAAATTCACGTCTTCGATCTCGACAAGCGCAAAGACACGGTTCTTGTCGCCGGTGCGTCCACCTTCACGGTCTCCTTTGACGGCAAAAAGCTCCTCTATCAGGCCGAAGGCAACAAGTACGGCATCGTCGATGCCACGCCCGCCGGTGCTCCTCATCATCCAGGCGACGGCGCTCTCAATCTCGCCGGCCTGCGCGCCGACATCGATCCGCGCGCCGAGTGGAAGCAGATGTTCAACGAGGCCTGGCGCCAGGAGCGCACCTACTTCTACAACAAAGATATGAATGGCGTGGACTGGGCCGCCGTGCGCGAAAAGTACGCGCCGCTCCTGCCGTACATTGAAGACCGCTACGACCTCACCTATGTGATTGGTGAAATGTTCGGCGAGCTTTCCAACTCCCACATGTACGTGGGCGGCGGCGACTATCCCGATCTCCATCCCGTCAACGTGGGTATGCTGGGCGTTGATTTCGCACTCGACGACGCCAGCGGCCGGTACAAGTTTGCGGGTATCCTTGCCGGCGACAACTGGGATCCGGCCCGCCCCTCGCCACTCACCGAGCCCGGGGTCAATGTTCACGAGGGCGACTATCTGCTGGCCGTGAACGGCCGCGAGCTCAAAGCGTCCGATAATCCCTACGCGCTCTTCGTCGACACCGCTGGCCAGAACGTGACACTCACTGTCAACTCCAAGCCCACTATGGATGGCGCGCGCCAGGTCGTGGTTCAACCGCTGCCCACCGAGTTCAGCCTGCGCGAGCTTGCCTGGATCGACACCAACCGCGAAAAAGTCGATAAGCTCAGCGGCGGCAAAATCGGCTACGTTTATCTGCCCGATATGGATGCCGCCGGGCTCAACGAATTCGTCCGCCAGTACTTCCCGCAAATCCGCAAGCAGGGTATCATTTTCGACGTCCGTTACAACGGCGGCGGCTTCGTGGATGAGATCATCCTCGAGCACCTCCGCCGCATCCTGGCCGGCATGGAATCGGCTCGCAACTGGGCCCCCAACACGGTTCCCGCCAACGTGTTCTATGGCTACATGGCCTGCGTCACCAACCACTACGCCGCCTCCGACGGCGATATCTTCAGCTATTACTTCAAGTGGTACAAGCTCGGTCCCCTCATCGGCACCCGCACCTGGGGCGGCGTGCGCGGCATCCGCGGCGAAATTCCCCTCATGGACGGCGGTTACATCACCCGCTCGGAGTTCTCACTCTACGGCCTCAACAGCCAGTGGATCATTGAGAACCACGGCGTAGAGCCGGACATCGTGGTAGAGGACACGCCCGACAAACTGGCCGCCGGCCACGACCCGCAGTTGGAGAAGGCCGTCGATCTGCTCATGCAGGAGATCACGGCGCATCCGAAGGGTCTCCCACCCCCGCCGCCCGGTCTGCCAGCGTACCCCAACGGCCCGGGTATGTAACTTTTGGACCGCTTTACGGTGGCCGGTTCAAAGGCATTGGCAAAGAAGCTGTATTCGGCAGTCGTGGCTTCCTACCCTTGCGACAGACAAAATCGCAAGGGCGGGGCACGGGAGATCTGGGAACGATAATTTTGGAACCGCTTAGACGGCCACCGTGAAGCTGTCCTCGGTGCGGGTGACGGCGTGGTAGAGCGTGTCGCGCTCCACGGGCACGCGGCCGGCTTCGGTGATCAGGCGGCAGAGCTCCCTGCGCGTGAGGCCCTGCGGCGTGGTTGCGCCGGCATCGTGGTAGATCTTTTCTTCAATGACCGTGCCGTCCAGGTCGTCGGCGCCGAAGCGCAGCGCGATTTGCGCGATCTTGGGCGTCATCATCTGCCAATAGGCCTTGATGTGCGGGAAGTTGTCGAGCAGCAGGCGGCCGACCGCAATCTGGCGAATATCGGTGAGGCCGGTTGTCACGGGCAGGTGGTCGAGGGGCGTGTTTTCGGGATGGAAGGCTAGCGGGATGAAGGTCTGGAAGCCGCCGGTCTCGTCCTGCAGGGCGCGCAGTTTGAGCAGGTGATCGACGCGGTCGGCGTCGTTCTCGATGTGCCCGTACAACATGGTCGCATTGGATTTGAAGCCCAAGTTATGCGCGGTGCGCGCGGTCTCGAGCCACTCGTCGCCATCGATCTTGTGATCGCAGATGATGGAGCGCACGCGCGGCGCGAAGATTTCTGCGCCGCCGCCGGGCATGGAATCCACGCCTGCCTTACGCAGTTTGATGAGTGTCTGCTCGACGGTGAGCTTGGCGCGGCGGGCCAGAAACGCGATCTCCACCATGGTGAAAGCCTTGATGTGAACCTTGGGAAAGCGTTCCTTGAGGCCGTGGATCAGGTCGAGGAAAAATTCGAGCGGAAGGTCGGGATGCAGGCCCCCGACGATGTGGAATTCCGTTACGGCTTCGGAGTAGCCGGAGGCCGCGGTCTGCCAGGCTTCGTCGAGCGCCATGGTGTAGCCGGCCGGGTCGCCCTTTTTGCGGCCGAAGGCGCACAGCTTGCAGGCGGCTACGCACACGTTGGTGGGGTTGATGTGGCGATTGACGTTGAAGTAGGTGACGTTGCCGTGCAGGCGCTCGCGGACATGGTTGGCGAGCCAGCCCACGGCCAGCACGTCGCTGGTGGAATAAAGCAGGAGGCCATCGGCGGCCTCGAGGCGCTCCTCAGCGAGCACCCTGGCGGCTACGCGCTCAAGGCGTGGATCGTAAGTGAGGAATTCGGCGGTGCGAAGGGCGGTAGCGGTTCCGTGAATCTCCGGCGATTCAGTCCTCATGGCATCCGGCTCCTTTCGCAACAATGAATTGGCGCCGCGGCGCGTCTGTTTGTTACGGTGCGCGCTCAGTGCGCGGCGGGCAAGCTGGCGCGCTGAGGCGGCAACGTGCCGGCTGCGGGCGGTTGCAGCAGAACGCCGTCATTGAGCGAAGCCGCCACAAGCCGCTCGCCAGTCGAGCGGATCAGCGCCACCGGGTAGCCTGTTTGCCACCACTTCCACGTCAAGGTTTTGGGATCGATGGCGAAGACCTGATCGTTCGACCGCGAGCTGACCAGGATGCTCTTGAGCGCCGGATCGTAGCTCAGGTCGTCAACGTCTCGGAAGGGCAGCCGTTCCAGCCACATCCAGCTCTTGCCCATATCCTTGGTAAAGTAGACGCCCTCACGCGCGCCCAGCCACAGCGTGCCGTCGGGCGAAAAGGCCACGCGATGAATGCGCGTGAGCATCTTGGGCAAACCAATCGGCCACCAGGTCAGGCCCTTGTCCTGGGACAGCACCACGCCATCGGCGTGCGCGGCGGCAATGTTGTCGCCGTGCACGGTGACGGAATCATAATCGCTGGCATCCATCACCGGGCCGCCATGCCAGGTCGCGCCCTGATCATCGCTGGTGAGAAGGCCGTAGCTGGTGGCCGCGGCCCACACATCGGTCGATGCGTCGAGCGCATTCACGCGGCCATCCAGTTGGACTAGGGGCGCTTTTTCTTTCTTCTCCACATTCACGCGCGTCCGGTAAGCGGTTTCGGCGATGGTCTTGACGATAGTGTTGGCGATGGTGTTGCGCGCTGCCCAGACAAGGCTGGGTGCCGAGCCTAGCGCGGACGAGCTGGAGTCCGCAGCGGCACCCGCGTCTGCACTCGAATCGGCACTCGTATTGGCCGTCGGATCGAGCAGGAAGATGCCTTCATTGGTCCCGGCGAGCACCGCGCCGTCCTTGGTTTGCGCCAGCACGAACACATCGCGGCCGTCGAGACCCTGCCCGTCCTGCGACCACGTCTTGCCCCCGTCGGCTGAGACAAACACGCCGCCGTAGCTCTTGTCGTTGACCACGCCCGCGTAAAGCCGCTCGGGATTACTGCGGTCCACCAGCAGCGCCTCAACCTTGCGCTCGGAGATGCCGGTATTCGAAGCTGTGAAGGTTTCGCCGCCATCGTTGCTGGCCAGAACGCCGCCGCGATCGGTGGCCAGCAGCACATGGTTCGGGTCGCGCGGGTCGACGAAGACGTCGTTCACGATGACATCGGCGCCGGTCATGCGGCGAAAAGTGCGGCCCGCGTCGCGGGTCTTGTAAAGGCCCTCGGTCGTGCCCGCGTAGACCACTTCGCGATTCTCAGGATCCTGCGTCAGCACGCGCGTGCGGCGCGCCTCGTTGGGAATACCGTGAATCTTGTGGAATAGCAGGCCTGCATTCTCGCTTTTGTAAATGCCGCTGCAGGCGCTCAGGTAAACGGTGCGGGTGCGGCTGGGATCGATGATGATGGAGAAGACGTCGGAGTCGACGATGAGGCCCTGCTTGATGTTGTGCCAGGTCTTGCCGCCGTCGCCTGTCTTCCAGGGCAGATGCCAGGTGCCGGCGTAAACGATGTCGGGATTCGCGGGATCAATGGCCAGCGATTCAACTTCGTGAATCTCGCGGCTGCCCTCAGGGCTGATTTGCGTCCACGTGGCGCCCCTGTCGTTGGAGCGGAAGATGCCTTCAAGAGTTCCGGCAAACAGAATGTGCGGATCGGAGGGAGCCTGGGCAAAGGCGTAGATCGACTGGCCGTGCAGCCCGGTCAATTCCGTCCAGGTGCGGCCGCCGTCGTGGGTTACCCACGCGCCGCCGCCAGGGCCGTCGGCCCGCCATGCGGCTGCGTAAATGGTGGCCGGAGCCGCGGGATCGACAACGATGTGATCGAGGACGAAAGAATTGGCGCCCTCCATCTTGGCCAGCCGGTGCCAGGATGCGCCCGCGTCGGTAGATTCGTACACCCAGCTATCGGTGGTGCCGAGATACAGATGGCTGGGATCGCCGGGCACAGACGCAAAGGCGCGGGCATCGCCGCCGTCGGGACCGACGGTGCTCCAGAGCTCCTGGGCCGGAAGCCGGGCCACGGAGAGAACCAAGGCAAGCGGAAGCGCGGCCAGCACAGACCGCGACAGAAAACGGCGGACAAAAACGCCCCTAAATAAAGAGTTCATGCGGGAAGAATGCCCCCAGAGGGCTTACCTGATAAGTATACAGGGAAATGAATTCGGAAAAACTGGCGCATGGGGCTTCGGGGAGCCGATCGATAACGGCCCCAAGGCAACGGTCCCCAAGACGCTTTTTCGAGCCGTCAGGGCGCTCTTTAGGCCCGGTGCGTAAGGTGTCCCATGGCGCCGAAGAGCTTGATTTGTCTTCAAAAACGGAGGAACGCGCCGATCATCGGTTCGGCCGTTTGCGTGAACGCATTGGTCGATGAAAATGCCGTCGTCAGGGCAGCCGCCTTATAAACATTGCCACGATACTGGAAGCGCAAGCCGAGATGGGGCACCACGGTCCAGTCCAGCCCCGCGCCATAAACGAACACGCCCCTGGCCGAGGTGTTGGTAGAGACCGTCGTACTCTGGCAAACACCCGTGTTGAGGCTACATTCGACTGCTGGCGCGCTACTACTGCTGGGCACATTCAGCAGAATCCCGCCGCCGGCAAGCGCGAAAGGCCGAAAGCTGGAAATCTTCAGCGATACGATCCAGTCGCCGGTGATCTCGTGGGCGTTATTTGGAACAGCAGACGAAACCGGTTGGTATCCGCACGTTAGAACGGAGCAAACCTCGGATCGCTGGTAGGCCTGGTCGGCGCGATTGTAGGCGTAGGTTGCCTCATAGCCTACCAGCGGATTGCTGATGTGCCGGAAATCCAGCGACACGCCGGCGGAGTTCGACGGGCTCTGCTTTAGGCTGTTGAATGTCGTGGATTCATTGAACGCGCCGTACAGGCTGGCCGCAACATCTGTCTGCGCGATGCAGGCAGGGCAGAGAAGCGAAACGACGGCGGCAGAGAAGAAAAACAACCTGGTTCGCATTGCTGAACCCTCCACGGATCTTGATCGAGAGGACCGGAAGCAGCAGTGAAGACTCACAGGGCCATCCACGGCCCTTGTTTCTTGTTTAAGGACGCAAAACGGCCGCAAGAGTTGCGGCCTGCCCGCCTTTATCCTACATTGAGCGTCTTGACCAGACTGCGCGGCTCGCGCTGGATCTTCTCCTGGAGCAGGGTAATGGCGTAGATGAGCTGTTCGGGGCGCGGCGGGCAGCCGGGCACGTAAACATCGACGGGAATAACCTGGTTTACGCCCTGTACCAGCGCGTAATTCTGGAACACGCCGCCCGAGGTGGCGCAGGCGCCCATGGAGATGACCCATTTGGGCTCCGGCATCTGGTCGTAGAGGCGGCGGATCACAGGCGCCATTTTTTGCGACACGCGGCCGGCAATCACCATCAGGTCCGACTGGCGCGGCGAAGGCCGGAAGACTTCGGCGCCGAAACGGGCCACGTCGAAGCGCGCCGCACCCATCGACATCATTTCGATGGCGCAGCAAGCCAGGCCGAAGGTCATGGGCCAGATGGAGCTCTTGCGGATCCAGTTCACCGCGTAATCGAGCGAGGTGAGGAAGACGCCCTCCGGCTCCTCGAAGCCGTAGTTCACTTCCTTCAGCTTGATGCGGTTTTTCGCGCTGCTCTCCAGCGCTCCGAAAAGGTACCGGTCGCGCTCTACGGTGGCCGTCATGGCTCCATTATAAATCTTCGCTGACGCGCGACAAAGGGACAAGAAGCAGAGGTCAGAGATCGGCAGCAGCGATTGCGCGTCGGAGGAATGACTGCTGCATTTCACTGCCAATCGCCTTCGCCTCGGGGGCCTTCCTCTATCCCTTTGTCCCTTATCTTCACTTGGTTCCGATCAGCCGGATGCGCGCGGTGAGGGCGCGGCCTTCGGGCTCTGAAAATGTACCGAACTGCGGCGATGCGATGTTGCTGTTGACGATGAGCGGATTCTCGCGGTTGGAGGCGTTTTCGATCACTCCGCGCAGGCCGTAGTATTGGCCGCGGAAGTGGAAGCGCCATTCCAGCCCAGGGCTGACGTTGATATACGCGGGAAAACGGTACGCTCCGGCCGCACCCACCACCTGATCGCCGGCATCCACGGCCGTGTAAGGGAAACCGGTCTGCAAGATGAGCGTGTAGACAAAATCCCAATTCTTTCTGAACCACGGCGCCCACGGCACATCGAATGGCAGCCAGCCCCAGGAGATGATGCGGTTGGGCGCGTCCCACGGCTGTGGACCTGGCTGCTGGGGCCCGAGCGGCGAGGGCGTGGGCAGATAATCGAGCGCCGCGTTGGTGCGCGCCGAAGAATGCGTATACGTAACATAGAGCGTGTAGCCGTTGCGAAACAGGCGGCGCAGGTCGATTTCTTCCTGGCGATAGTGATCGAGGCGCGCGTTGGTGAGGGCGTAATCGCCGGAAAGCGTTGCCGGGCCGCTCTGGTTCGCGAAGGTGAACATGTTCGATGTGACCTTTTGCAAATAGCTCGCGCCGCCGAAGATATTCCAGGGTAGCTTGCGCTCCACGGCCACGCTCCAGTTGACGGCGCGCGGCTCGCGCAGCGTGGCGTCGTCGGCGGTGAAGGTGGTTTCCTGCGTGGGACCTGCTGTGCCGTTGGCCGCGTAGAAGGTGTCGTAGCGGATTCCGGCAAAGGGCTGAAGAAGGTATGCGAGCTGGGTGTGGTCGTAGTAGAGGCCGATACCGGCGGAGATCTTGGTGGTGTCTTTGCTGTGCGGCGCGTAGACGGCGGCCAGGCGCGGCCCGGGCAGCGGACGCCGGATGATGGCGTCCCAATCGAAGCGCAGCCCCGGCTCGACGAGCAGGCCATTGAGCGGACGCCAGCGATCCTCGATATACGCGCCGATTTCGTCGTTATGCAGCGCGAAGGGCGGCATTTCTGGAAAGGTGCTCTGCCGCGCCAGCGTGCCATCTTCGTTCAGGTAGCTCACCGGGGCGCGAAACTGGTCCTGGCTGTAGCCAATGTGATCGAGGTCGAGGCCCATGCGCAGGTTGTGCTCGCCGGTCCAGTGGCGCGGGGGCAGATAGAGATCCGCGGTGCCTTCATACCGGCTGGCGCGGCCGGTCAGATTTTCAAAGTAACTGCCCTCGGCCAGCTCCGGCGTGATCTGGTAAGGGATGTCGCCGTGCGGCTCATGACCGTCGCGGAAACGCATCTCGCCAACGCCCACGTCGAGCAACATGCCGTGGTGAAAGGTCCACTGATCGCGGACATACGGCAGCCAGGCGATGATGTCGCGCCTGGTCGTGCTCTGCTGCGGCACCAGCGGCGAAAGGCCTTCGTAGGGCGAGTGGTAATCGTTGAAGAGCAGACCGGTGGTGAGGATATTGTTGGCGCTCAGATTGGCCTGGGTCTTGATCAGGTTACTGCCGCGGATCAGCGGGTTGGTATCGGCGTTGGCCGGCAGCTCGGGAATGTAGTTGCCATCGTACTCCAGTTCCACGCCGTCGTACCACCAGGCATGGTTGCGCGCCAGCGGGCCTGAGAACGTGAAGCGGGGCACGAAGTTGTCAAAATGGATGCCGTTCAGGTCGCGGTACGAGGGGAAAAAATTCGTGGCGTTGAAACGGAACTTGTTGTCGCCCATGCCGGTGTAAAAAGCGATAACGCCGCCCGTGCTGCGCCCGAACTGGACAGGGTAGCGCGTGGTTTCCTCGTCAATGGAGCGCACCGCGTCGGCGCTCACGCGAATGTCGAGCGTACCCTCGGCAGGCGAGCGCACGTCGAAGCCGTCGATGGTGTCGAGGGTCTGCCAGGTTTCGGAGCCGTTCACGTGCACCTGCTCAGTTGCATCCTGCACCACACCGGGATAGAAGGGCAACAGGAAACGGATGTCGCGCGAGGTCTGGTAGGGAACGTTAACGATCTCCGCCAGATTCATGGCGCGCTCATCGGAGACCTGTTGGGTGTCGATGCCGGGCGTCGAAGCGCTGACGCTGACCTGCTCCTTCACGATTTGCTCGTGGGCCAGCACCAGCCGCACACTGTCGAGCTGCGGGTCTACATTCGTTTGGTTGGCCTGATAGAAGCCGGGTTTTTCGCCGTGCACCGTGTAGGGCGCATCTTTCTGGAGAGTGAAGCGGCATTGGCCGGCGTAGTCTGTCCACAGCTCGACCGGAGGCAGTCCCGGTTCCGTGATGGTCAGTCGCGCACCGGAGATGATAGCCCCATTCTCGTCAACGGCGGTGAAAACAACCGTCTTGTGCGCGGCCGGCTGATGCGCGGCCAGCTGCGGCGCGCCCAGGCCAGGAACACACAAGCATAAAAGCAGGCCGCAAACGGCCCGCCGCGCGCTTTCAGAATGTGCCATCGAGGCTAATCCGAGCGGAGCTACCGTTCCGGCGCCAGTATAGCGCGCATCGGGGCGACGGCGCCCGGCGCGGCGATTGCGCCGGCATTCTCTTTCTATTTGAGAACCGCGCTGGAAGCGAGGCTGTCAAAACGAGACGGAGTTGACCGGCGCCCTCTTATCAGTCGGATGGACCAGCCGTCAGGATTCTCGGGAATGGTGAATACCGTTCCTGCGGGCGCTGCTTCAAAGAGGGCGGCATACTTGGCGTAGTGCATATCCGGCATGACCCAACGCCTCCATCTGAAGGGAACGCTGACGCTCAAAATGCACAGCATGATCACGGCAAGCCATCGCAGCGCTCGTGTGCCGTCACGCGCGCATCGCAACAGTGTCCACGCGAAAGCCAGCGAAGGGAAGAACCAGTAGCGGGCGCCTCCCGCGGTCGCGGCCAGAATCTCCCAAACCGTAACGCCCTGCGGCGGCGTAGTGGTAGACGTAACCAGCGAAGCCATCAGAAGGGCGCCGGAGACGACCAGCAGGGACTTCGTGGGAAAGTCCGATTTGAGAAAACCGGCCGTGGTGATGGCGATTCCGAGGACGGTCGCACAAACGAGCAAAGCCTGGATTCCTGTCCCCGGAGTCATGGCAAGCCTGTTGTGGCCCACCAGGGCCCCGACAAAGATGTTGCCGCCGAGGATACGCATGAACATGGCTGGGTCGGCTCCGAGGGCATAGTGAGGACGGCTGGAGGGGGCGATGAACAGCAAGGCCCAGGCTTGCAGGGCGGAGCAGGGGGCCAGCACGCCGACCGGCGCCCATCGCCAGGAGTCGCTGCGCTTTCTCGCCATCGCTACGGCCACGGGCATGAAAAAAATGCAGAACGGGCCGGTCAGCCCGGACAGGACGAGGAGGGCGATATCGAAAACTCTGCCGGCCCCGCCCTGCGGAGGAGCAGCAAAGAGCAGCAGAAAAGCGCAGAACGCCAGCAGCCATTGCGATTCCGTGATGCCCAGGCTGACATCGGTGCAGTTCGGCAGGGCAACGTACAGGAATGCCAGAGCGGCGCGAAAGCGCAGGCTGCCCCATGCCGTGGAGCGGGAGCTGAGCAGCAGATTGACAGGCAGGGCCTGCGCGGCGAAGGCGAGCAGGTTCATTACCAGTGGCGCCAAGGCCAGCGGCGCAAGCAGCGCCAGCCCGGCCCCGAGGCGCGGGAAGGTCTGGAAATATCCTTCGTAGGGAAGAAACAGCGATCTCCACCAGCCCAGATCGTAGGCATTGGCAAACCAGATGTGGCCGTCTTCCGCGTAGAACTGGGCATGAAAGAGACCATCCGGACGCCGCGAAATTAGAACGGCGCAGGCCAGCAGAAACACCAAGAAGTGTTGCCAAGCCTGCAAACGGAACGGCTGTCGCGCCTCTCCCATAGTTGTCCCTAAGGTTTTTTAGGATGACGAGAAGGTTGCAATTTTTTAGAAGCAACGGCGCTTTTTTTGCGCGAAAATCTACCCCGTCGCTCGTAGAGTATGACGGCAAAACAGAATTTCTGGATGCCCGCGAGCAGCCGGCTGGAAATGCGGCGCCGGGAAGCGATCTTCGAAGCCCTTCAAAACTTCGGTGGTTCGTATACGCCAAGCCGGATGGATTCTCTCAAGATCGCGTGCGCACGCGCGCGGAACAATGTCAAATCTGCGGTTTCGTGGGCAAACGGCGGCACCGGTCCATCGTCGGCCTCGGGCTGGCGCTGGAAGGCCGCCATCCCCATCACGAGCTGGTGCTGGCGCCGCGCCAGATTCAGGCCGCCAATCTCGTCCATGCACAATGAAAACAGGATCGCCGCCGCTGCCGCAGCCAGATAGGGCCCATTGTTGAGCAGCATGTCGTTGCGGTGCTGCAGGAATTCTTCAACAACTGCCATCCAGGCGCAGATGAGCAGCAGCACGCCGTAAATAGCGTAGCGCGAAGACAGGCTTTGCTCTAGCCCAAAGTCCGAGCGCATGCCCGCCGCGCCCACCGCGGTCAGCAGCAGAAACAACACGCAGCAGGAGACGTCTGGATTCCGCCGGCAGTAACCGCGGCGAGCCAGCCAGGCGAAAGTCAGCAGGAGAACCGTTCCCAACCCGATCGAAATTCCCGCGCCGATAGTCGACGAGCCGGCACCACCGATGGCGCCCGCGTTGCCCACGAAGGCGATGGCGTAGTCGGGGCGCAGATGAAATAGCGTGGCAAACACTGAGCCGTGAGACGGGGACTGGGAAGAAATGGTGTTGTAGCGGTAGGCGTAGGCGGCGATGCACACCGCCGAGGCAGCCAGCCAGCCCGAGGCGCGCACGAGTCGTCGCCGCATGGCCAGAATCAGCACGCCCACCGGCAACAGCAGGAATCCGTTTCCTGAGGCTGCGACCGCCAGCGCATACAGAAGCAGCGCGCCGGCGTATGCTTTGCGCGAGGGCCGCAACAGGCAGCGGATTGCTCCGAGCGAAAACACGATCACCCACAGGTTTTGCAAGGAAGCCATGGCCCAGTCCAGCGTCTCCCAGTACTGCAACTGGAATAACAGCCATGCCACCGGCACGAAGAATGCCAGCCGTTTGGATAGATCCTTTCGACCGGGGATAAACATCGACCACAGGATCAGCGCCAGCGCCAGCACCGCGATGTCGCCCAGCACGCAGAGTTGCGTAAAGTTCACATGGCCCAGCAGCCCAACCTGGCCCCACTCCACGCCATGCCCGAAAAAGAGCTTGTATTCATTGTGTTGAGCGGCGAGCAGGGCCCCGAACTTGGCTGTCGTGCCCTTGACCTGGACGATGCGATTCAGAAACCCAAGCACCGCATCGTAGTCGTCAAGAGCAGGAAGGTCGGTGATGAAGTGGAATAGGACGCCGTAAAAAATCGCGACGGGAAGCATGATAAGAATTGCGGGAATCAGCACGCTCGCCAGGGGCTGCTTTCCCTCTGTGGCTGGCTCGGCCCAAGCCGACTTGGTTGCGCTCATGTGTCGTCCATCCTATGGTCGCCGCAGCTCAAATGCTTTCCACCTGGTGGCGTAGATCATTGCAATATGCGTTCCGTCTTTCCGCCACTGTGCACTGAACCTTCCATGCTGCCTCTTCAACGGAAAGCGTGTTTCACGAGCCGCATCGTCCAGCCGTCCGGGTTCACCGGAATAATCACGGCCGTCCCCGCTGGTGCGGCGCAAAAGCCTTTGGCATACTCAGCGAAGTGGAGATCCTCCAACGCGGAATGCTGCCAGTCGCGCACGACTCCAAAGCACATTGTGCACAAGAGCACGACCGACGCCGCCTGAAGGGTTTGCGTTCGGCTTCGTGCCGCCCACAGCACTGACCATGCGCAGGCAAGTGTAGGGAGAAACCAGTAGCGCGTGGCCGGCACTCCTGCAAGGACCTTCCACATCGAAACCCCCGGCAGCGGGGTCATGGCGGGTGAAAGCAGTGAGGCCATCAAGAGAGCGCTTGTAAAAAGCAGAAACAGCCTCATCTCCAATCCCGAACGTATAAAGCAGGCCGCGGCGAAGGTGGTCCCGGCCACAGCCGCAAAAAGAAGAATGACGAATGCTGCCGGGTCGGGGTTAGCAGACAGGCCGTTTTGCCCGATCAGTGCTCCTAGGTAGATTTGGCCCCCGAGTATGCGCGCAAAGAGAGCTGGGCTAGCGCCGAGTGGTCTTCCGAGACGCCCGGCGCCATCAAGAACCAGCAACCCAAATCCCTGAATCAGGCTGCAGGTGGCCAACACACCGGCCTGCAATTGCACCCAGCGGCCGCAGCGCCTCCAAGCGAGAAAAAGGGCGATCGGGAGCAGGAAGATGCAAAAGGGGCCAGACAATCCTGAAAGCCCGATCAAGGCCAGATCGAAGACGCGGCCCACTCTTCGTTTTGGCGCATCTGACACAACCACTAAAAATGCGCAGAGTGCCAGCGCCCATTGCGACTCAGTAATGCCGTAGCGGATCTCTGCGGAGTTGGGCAAGACGAGATACAGAACCGCCATGGACGCTCGGAATCCGAGACTGCCCCACATCGACGAGCGGGCAATAAGAAGCAGGTTCACGGGCAGCGCCTGAATCGCAATAGCTATGAGGTTTAGGACAAGCGGCGCCAGCGAGAGAGGCACAAGCAGCGCAAGCGAAGCTCCAAGGCGCGGTACTGCGTGAAAGTATCCGTTGTACGTCCCGATCAGGGCGGGCCATCCAAAGTTATAGGCGTCCGCAAACCATACGTGCCCATCTTCTGCCCAGAACTGTGCGTGGAAGATCGCATCGGGCCTGCGCGCCACGATCACGGCGCAAGCCATCAGGAACACCGCACCATGCTGCCAGAGGTGAAGTCCAATCTGCCGGCCTTGCTGTCCGGTCCCTTCGCTCATCTTCCACCCTTCTTGTGGTATCCCCGGCTCAAATGTCTCTCCAGCCGGAGATAAAAGCAGGTGAAGTACCGGCTGCCCATTTTCTGAACGACTCCAGAAGATACCGCGCGATGTGGGTGCCTGCAAAGCAGATTCCTGAAATCGGTACCTTCATCTCGTCTTCCGTTCAGGCTGCGGCATTGGCTCCTTACTTTTGCACCGTCTGGGAGTAGTACTGTTGCGTAACTTTTCTGCCCGTGGGGCCGAAGCGTGGCGAACGAATGATTCCCAGCTTATTCGCAACAAAGCTGACTGAAGTCGCCAGCACGCCCAGGCCGTACTGCACGCTGCGCTTGAAATTGATGGAAGAAGCTTCCTCAAAATACTTGGTCGGGCAGGAGATTTCGCCGATGCGGAAACCGAACATCACGGCCTGCGCGATCATCTGGTTGTCGAAGACGAAATCGTCGGAGTTTTCCAGCAGCGGCAGCGTCTCCAGCAGCCCGCGCGAAAAGGCGCGGAAGCCGGTGTGATATTCCGAAAGCTTCACGCCCAGGAAAAGATTCTGGAAAGCGGTGAGCAGGCGGTTGGCAATGTATTTGTAGAGCGGCATGCCGCCCTTGAGAGCGCCCGCGCCCAGGATGCGCGAGGCCAGCACCATGTCGTAGACGCCGCCGGCGATCATGCCTGCCATGGCCGGAACCAGCAGCGGCGTGTACTGATAGTCGGGGTGCACCATGACCACGATATCCGCGCCCGCGGCCAGCGCTTCCCGGTAGCAGGTCTGCTGGTTGCGGCCGTAGCCGTAGTTGGCGTCGTGAACGAAGGTCATCACCCCCAGTTGCCGCGAAAGGTCGGCGGTGTTGTCGTGGCTGGAGTCGTCGACCAGGATCTTGATGTCGACCAGATCGGAGAGCTCGCGAACGGTTTGCTCCAGCGTCTTCTCGGCGTTGTATGCCGGCATCACTACGGCGATTTTTTTCCCGTTGATCATTGCCAAATCTCCTCGATCCTTGCGCCCTCTGCGCCGAAGCCCGATGCCTTTCCAGCGCGCGTTATTGAAAGCAGATGGCTGCGGTCAGAGTGTGACTTACACAGATTCGAATCCTGTTCGACGAGCCCCCGTCCGGTCTCGATCATAGCGGATAACTTCCTAAAACTCCGTAAATGCTTCAAGCCTCTCGACGCCCCTCTCCGGCAGCTGCGTTCCGCTCGCAGGCCATAGCGACGCCCCCGCAAGCAAAAGCGCAAGGGCGCTCAGGAAATAATAGTTGAGGAAAGCCTGTTTGCTAGCCGAAAAGAACAGCATCACTGCCATTCCGTAAGCTGCCGCAAACATCGCTGCCTGCTGTGTTCCCTGTCGTACCGCCCAAACGATAAATGCGAGCAAGAGGAATGGACCGATCTTCGCATAACAGGGAAAGGAGATGGCAAAGCTAAGTGCATCCTGACGAACCGGCGCGCCGTAATGAAACAGAACGAGGTCGTGCCACAAGGCACGAAAGTTCCATAGCGCGAAGGGCAGTGCAGTAGCCAGGGCGATACCTAGCGATAAACCAAGCAACTTCCAGTAAGCTTTCCACGAAAAGGGCCGGACAAGATAGCCGGCAAATGGCAGCGCCAGAAAGTTATATTGCTTTGAGGCCAGAAAGAGACCGAGCGCCAGAGGCAGCCAGCGCGGCCTTTTAACGGCGGAGTAGGCCGTGGCACAAAGCAGCATCCATACTAGCGGTTCAGTCCAGCATTCATATTCCACATAGTAAGTAGTTGGCGCCAGCAGAATGAAGGCGGCCAGCGAAAGGCCACGCGTATCGGGAAATTGCGCAAAGACAAAGATCGCCGAGAGTAAGATGGCTGCTACATAACCGTAACGAACGTCCCCCAGCAGGTAACCGGGCAGCGCGCTCAGGAATGTCACCGGCGGATACTGCATACCGACCTGTACGCGGCCATTTACCACGTCGCCCGGAGCATAGAACCGCCGCGAATCATAAGCATTGTAAATATTGGCGTGGGAAGTTCCGTAGGGGTCGCGCCCATGCAACAGGGTGGCAGAAGCATCGCGCTGCCAGGTGAAGCAATCGATTAGCGGCGTTCCCGCCCTTATCACGTAAAAGGCGATAAAGACATGGAGCACAAGCAGCACCGGAAACAACCATCGATAGTCAGAGCTTCGCCATGAGCTGAGCTCGACGGACTCTTCGCGTTGTATAAACGCCAGAGCTGCAACGCCAAGCAGGATAGCCATCGCGATCAGCGTCAGGCCCCCGGCGCGGCTGCTTGTTCCGCTCAAACGGAACTGGCTCCAAACTGCCGCGCACAGGGTGAGCACGCCAGCCCAGGCCAGCGCCAGCGCCGAGCGTCTTGTGAGTTCAAGTTTCGACCGCTTGTGCAATGAACAAGACCTTTCAGCCACAATTCTCAATTAGGAAGAAGTGCAGCATCGGCTGCCGGTGTTTGCTGCATGGGGTAAGGCGTAACTCGAGCCGGCGTCGCATCCGGCTCAACCAGCCACACCTTCCGATTCGGGTATTGCTCCATCAATCTCAAATTATCGGCTGGATCCATTTCGCGAGACCATATCACCTTGGAGTGGTCGATGTCAGCACGGTTGTAGACCCATTCATCCAGGGGGTCGTGATCGCGCGTGTAACGGACAATCGCCAGTTGGCCGCCGGGCAGTGCCCTTATCTTTGATTCGATCAGAGCCCGTTCCCCGCCATAATGCTCGGGGCCGTACCAGGACAGGTACCAGTTGCTGGGCGGGTATTCCGCCGGGGCCAGGCGCAACGGTCGCGCAAAGAGCCGCAGGCTGGCGAGAGCCACACTCAAGAAAAAAGTCAGACGCACTATCGCCAGTCCCACCGGTCTTCCTTCCGGCTTCCAGACGCGCATGTGGCGCATAGCCTGGATCCCGAGGCCGTAAAAAACCGCGGTGAAGGGGGCCAGATAATACGGCATCAGGTAAACTTCGATCACCGTCCCGGCCAGCAGCACCAGCGCGCAAACCACCAGAAACTGAACGCGACGGTCGAGGAAAACCCGCCCCACCATGATGAGCGGAAGCATCAGGAGCGGCCCCGCGTAGAACATAAAAGCCATTGCGGCTTTGGCCATGGTCCACGGCAGCAAGCGATGCGGAGAGTGGATCTTGTTGAAGAAGTCCATCTCCTTTTTCTGATAGAAATTGCGCATCTCCACGGACCGGTAGACCGGCGAGGGCCGCTGCTGTTGCCACAGAAAATACGGAGCAATTGCGTACTCGCTGCGGTCCGCCGTGTAGGGAAGCGTGGTGGCCTTGCCGAAGGCCTTCAGGTCGTAGTAGCCCAGCCAGGCGCAGGTGGCGGCGATGAGCGCCAGAGGAAGAACTGCGTAGCGAGCCAGGCGCGCGAGGGGTGGCCGGAATTCACTCTTCAAGATCCAGAGTCCCAGCGCTACGCCCACGGGCAGGCAAAGAAGCAGGCCTTCGTAGGGGCGCGTAAGGGCCATGATCGCGATGCCGATTCCCAGCAGCATGGCAAAACGGAATTGAGGCCTTCTCCTGAGGCGCGGCAGCGCACCCAAGACCAGGGCTCCGCCCAGCGCGGCCATGGAGCCGGCGGTGTGGTAGGTGTTGATCCAATCGCTGAAAAGGCCAAGGCGAATTACCGCAATCCAGCCGCCGGCCAGTGCCCAGCCTGGCGGAACCCAGGCCTGCAGCATCCAGCAGATGGCCCCGCACATCAGCGCGGTGGCTACTAACACTGCGAACCAGGGGTTTCCGGTGAGAACCTGGCCGGCAGCAAGCAGCAGTCCCTGGCCCGGAAAATACATCGATTGGTAGCTCGGCACCATGGTGATGTGGATGCTTTCAAAATGCGTCCACATGGCGGGCGTGGGGTTAGTCAGGCGCCCGTGGGCGAAGGTATCCGCCGCGAGCAGAAAACTGAAATCGTCCGGTACGAACGGCAAGGGGATCGGGAACAGAGGCAGCAGGGCCAGGCGCAGCACAATGACGCTCAGGCTCACTGTGGCGGCTGCCAGACCCCTGCGGTGCGCCAGCTTGGCGAGCGTCCGCTCCATGCTCGCGAAAGCGCGAGCGCCGATGCGCGGGTATGCGAAGGCCATGGCAATCGCGATGAGAGTAACGCCAAGCTCAATGGCCATCATCTGCATTGGCGGTTCCTCTCCTATCGGAAGCGGCTGCCCATCCATGCCCACTGGCGCGATCGTTCCGCGCGCTGGATTGGAGCGCCACACCGGCCGCTGCCGGTTGCTGCATCGGATAGGGTATAACCCGCGCCGGGATTTCGTCCGGCTCAACCAGCCAGACTGTTCGGTTGCGGTAATATTCGATCAACTTTAGGTTGTCGGCGGCATCCATGTCGCGCGCCCAGAGCACCTTGGCGTCGGGGAAATCCGCCGGGTTGTAAACCCACTCGTCGAATGGATAGTGGTCGGCGGAATAGCGGACGATGGCCAGTTGCTCGCCGGGAAGTTGCTGGAGCTGATGTTCGACGCGGGCGCGCTCGACGCCGTAATGCTCGGGCCCGAACCAGACGAAATTCCAGTCGCTGGGCGGCCACTTGGGCGGCGCCAGATGGAGCGGCTGCGCGAACAGGCGCAGGCCGGCGAGAGCGACGCACGAAAAGACGGTCAGGCGCACCAGCGCCAGCCCCACCGGCTTGCCTTCCGGCTTCCACAAGCGCAGGTGGCGCATGGCCTGCAATCCGATGGCGTAAAACGCGGCGGCAAAGGGCGCCACGTAATGCGGGAGCACGAAGATTTCGATTACCGTGCCGGCCATGAGCACCAGGACGCACGCCACCAGGAAGCGAATGCGCCGGTCGAGCAAAACGCGGCGCAACATGAGGAGCGGGATGAGGAAAGTGAACCCGGCGTAAAAAAGCAAAATGAGGCCGGCTTTTTCCAGCGTGTAAGGCACGAAGCCGGAGCGAGTGTGAATGTCTTTGTAGAAGTCGTACTCACCCATGTGATAGAAGGCGCGCATGACGACATAACGGTAATGAGGCTCGGGGCGCGGCCCCTGCCACACGAAATAGGGAGCAATCCCGTACTGAGCCCGATCCACGGTGTAGGGAAGCGTGGTGACTTTCCCAAAAGCCTTGAGGTCGTAGTAGCCGAGCCACGCGCAAGTGGCGGCGATGAGCGCCAGAGGAAGAACGGCGTAGCGCGTGAGCGCCAGCATGGGCAGCCGGTTTGTCCCTTTAAAAATCCAGCGCGCGAGCACCACGGCTACGGGGATGCAAAGCAGAAGGCCCTCGTAGGGACGCGTGAGAGCCAGGATCGAGATGCCAATGCCCATCAGCATTGCGCAGCCAAGGCGCGGCGTTTTCATCAGGCGAGGCAGCGCGCCGAGAATGAGCGCTCCGCCCAGCGCGGTCAGGGAGCCGGCGGCGTGATAGGTGTTGGTCCAGTAGCTGAACACCCCCAGGCGCAGCACCGCAATGAAGCCGCCTAGCAGCGCCCAGTTGACCGGCAGCCAGACCTGCAGCATCCAGGTGAGCGCGGCGCACATGAGCGCGCTGGAAATGAGGATGGCGAACCACGGACTGCCAAACAAGACTTGTCCCGCAGCGAGCAGAAGCCCCTGGCCGGGAAAGTACATGGACTGGTAGGTGGGGATCATGGTTTCGTGGATGGTCTCGAAGTGCGTCCATTCGGCGGGGGTGGGATTGGTGAGTCGGCCATGGGCAAAAGTGTCGCTGGCCAGCAGGAAGCTGAAGTCGTCGGGCACGAAGGGCAGGGGAACCGCAAAGAGTGGGAGCAAGGCGAGGCGGAGCATCAGGACGCTGAGGCCGACACTGAGGACGGCCATACCGCGGTGCCGGGCCAGGCGCGCGAACTGCCGCTCCACGCGCGAGAAAAAGCGCGCGCCCATGGCCGGCCACGCGAACGAAGCCGCCGCCACGATGGCCGCGGTTCCACACTCAATGATCAGCAGCGAGGCGTTAGCGTGGTGGTCGGGCTGGAGCATCGGGGTTCAAATCCAGGTTCGGCAGATAAGCGTGATTACGGAGAAGTTTACGGCAAAACCTACCATCCCGATGCGGGGCTTTGGACCTTAGAACCTGTACGGTCAACCCTGCGCGTCCGGCGCGTGTAGACGGCGTGGAAATTGATCTCGAATCCGGAGAAGAAACTGAGAGGGATGGTAGACCTTGTGCGAGGGGTTCGTGATGCCGGGTGTTCACGGGGGACAGCTCGATATTGCGGCGCCATGGAAGGCGCTGCGAAAAGGCACACTGAGGCTAGAAGCTGTTTCATAACCCTGTTTTGAAAGGGCACGGCTTCAGCCGTGCCAATAAGTTTCCCAAAAACGTGGGGCTTTAGCCCCTGAGGGACGATGACAGACAGGTTGAAACTACTTCCAGCTTCTTGATCTAAGCTTCTTGCCGGGGCAGAAAACTATGCCAAAGAAGTGCTGATGTTGGCGAACATGGTGGAGATCGTTTGGGCTAAGGACCCCAGCAGGCTTATGGCCGCCGTGGCAATCATTCCCGCGAGCAGACCATACTCCACCAGATCCTGGCCTTCTTGACCGGCCAGCAGGCTCTGAACCGACACATACAGCCTTGTGAGAGCGCTATTCATCTTTTCTCTCCAGCCCGCCCACCTAACCGTCAAACGAACTGAAGGCTTCCGAGTGGGTTGCGCTCATGCAACTAAGCGAGCGTGGTGCTGATGTTGCTGAAGATGGTGGTAATGGCGGTTGCCACCTGGCCCACAGCGGCAATGCACGCCAAAGCAATCAGGCTAACCAGCAGAGCATACTCCACCAGATCCTGTCCTTCTTCTCCGGCCAACAGGTTCTGAAACGATTCGTTCAGTTTGAAAGCGATTGCGTTCATCTTTGCTCCTCCGGTCGGCATACTTGCCAAGCAGAAAAAGGGAGATGGGGTAAACGGAGAAGTCGTTCGGGCGATTCGTGTCTGCCCTCTTCTCTCGGTAAGGGTTGATCCTGGCGGGGAGATGCGGACGATTTAGGGGCTCTGGACATCTCCCGCCAGGGAGCTGAGGTCCTGGGTGCGTTTCCAGGAACTACGCGAGCGTGGTGCTGATGTTGGAGAAGATGGTGGTGACGGCGTTGGTAACCTTGTTCACGGCGGCGATGGCTGCCAGAGCGATCAGGCTGACCAGCAGGGCGTACTCAACCAGGTCCTGACCTTCCTCGCGGTTCATCAGGTCCTGGAACTTCACATACATCTTCAGAAGCATGGTATTCATTTTTCTCTCCCGTTGGTTTTTGGATTTCCCAGCCTCAGCCGGGGACGCCGTAGATCCTGCACCCAGCGTGCCAATGGTCAGGTCAGTGAGCGATCGTTTTTTATCAATGGCTTGCGAAACATCAGCTCCCGAATTGGGGGTAACGATCTGTATACGCCTGTTTACAGAGCCCGATCACTCGAACCGGATGTTTACATTCACTGCCCGGTAACACGGCGGATGCGGCCGCGCTGCGCAGGGCGTCACGCAGAGAAAATGGCGGGTAGAATAGGCCCCATGGCACGCAGTCTGGAGCTTTCCGCGGCCAAGCCGGGCCGTGACCTGGCGGAGTTGTCGATTGCGGTGGTGGCGGGGCTTGGCTTGACGGCTGCGGCGCTGTTTTTGTGCGTCCTCCCGCTGTCCGGCCACATTGCCGGCGGGCGGGATTTCGTTTCCTACTGGGCCACAGGCCGGCAGCTTGTCCATGGTGCGAATCCCTATGATCGGCAGGCTGTCTCGCAATTGGAACACGCGGCCGGGCTGGATGCGGGTGCGGTTCTGATGATGCGCAATCCGCCCTGGACGCTTCCGCTGGCCTACCCGCTGGGTTTTGTGGGGCTTCGTGTCGCGGCGCTTCTGTGGTCGCTGCTGCTGGCCGGCTGCCTGGTAGCGTCGGTGCAGTCTGTGCGCCGGCTGCATGGATTGCCGCGCGATTCCGTCCGCTCTCACGTCCACTGGCTGGGCTTGGGCTTTAGCCCGGCGCTCATCTGCCTCACCATGGGCCAGACGGCGCTGCTGGCGCTGTTAGGGCTGGCCTGGTTTCTGCGCCTGTACAAGGAACGGCCGTTTGCAGCCGGCGCGGCCCTGTGGCTGTGCGCGCTCAAGCCGCATCTGTTCTTGCCCTTTGGCGCAGCACTGGCCGCCTGGATGGCATGTACGCGCGCCTGGAAGGTGCTGGGCGGCGCTGCCGCGGCGCTGGCAGCTTCCAGTGCGCTGGCATTGGTCATCGACCCTCACGCATGGGGGGACTATGTGAGCATGATGCGCTCGCCGCTCGTGGAGAACGAGTTCATACCCTGCCTGCCGGCTGCGCTGCGGCACTGGCTATGGCCGCAGGCCATTGGGGCGCAGTATGTTCCCGCGGCTGTGGCCTGCATCTGGGCCCTCATCTATTTCTGGCCGCGGCGCGCGCACTGGGACTGGATTGCGAACGGCAGCCCGCTGATGCTGGTTTCGCTGCTGTGCGCACCTTACTGCTGGCTTTACGATCAATGTCTGGCCATTCCGGCAGTGCTTGATGCGGCCTACGCCACGCGCTCGCGGGTTCTGCTCATTGCGCTCTCGCTGATGATTCTGGTCGCCGATCTCGAGCTCTGCGGCGTCAGAGTAATTTCGCCGCTCTGGCTGTGGACTGCGCCGGCTTGGTTGGGATGGTACCTGGCGGCCGCGAGGTCGAGGGGCGAACGGAGGGACCCAGGGATCAGGAGCTGAAAAACTGAAGGACTGAGGGGCTGTGGACTAAAGGAACGGAGCGACTGGAATTGAGCAGTATGCTTTGGCTGAGGCTGTGGCAACGCGAGGAAGCAGCAGGTCCTTCGGCTGCGCAGGACGCAGAAAGCGCGTTTTTTCGAAAGCTGAGAGCTGAAGGCCGACAACTGAAAACTGACCTACAATGGCATGGACCAAAACAGAAGGATTGGCAATGGTGAAGCATGAGCGCGATTTCAGCGTGTTTCTGATCGCGATCGCTTGCGCGCTGGCGATGCTGTTCACAGTTCTGTTCCTTGCGGCCATGCCCTTCAACCGCGCCGTAGTAGCCAAACGCGATTTCATCACTTACTGGGCCACGGGCCGGCAGCTTGTGCGCCACGGCAATCCCTACGATGCCGCGGCCTTGGATGCCATGGAGCGGGACGCCGGTTTCCGGGGTGGAACCCCCTATTTCATGCGCAACGTTCCCTGGGCCTTGCCGCTGGCTCTGCCCCTGGGCTACTTCAGCGCGCAGGCGGCGGCGCTTCCGTGGTCACTGCTGATGCTGGGTCTGCTGATCGCGTCGGTGCGCATGGTCTGGAGCATGGTGTGGCGGACGGCCAACGCAAGGGGGAGCCATTTGGACTGGCTCGGATATTGTTTTCCGCCCGCGCTGTTCTGCGTGATTCTGGGGCAGACTTCGATCCTGCTCCTGTTCGGACTGGTTCTGTTTCTGCGCCTGCACAAAACGCATCCGTTCGCGGCCGGCGCAGCCCTGTGGCTGTGCTCGCTCAAACCGCACCTGTTCCTGCCCTTCGGGGTGGTGCTGCTGGCCTGGATTGCTGTCACGCGCAGCGATCGCATTCTGGCCGGCGCACTTACCGCGATGGCGGCCGGCGCGGTGGTGACTTCCCTGATCGATCCCAGTGCGTGGGGAGATTATGCGCATTACATGCGTACTTCGGTGGTTACGCACGAATTTACTCCGTGTTTTGGGAATGTGTTGCGCGATGCCGTGAATCCCACGGCGGAGTGGCTGGCGTTCGTGCCCGCGGCGCTGGGCTGCATGTGGGCCCTGGCTTATTTCTGGCCGCGACGGCGCGCCTGGGACTGGATGGAAGAAGGCGGTCTGGTGATGCTGGTTTCACTCCTGGTGGCGCCCTTCGGTTGGATCTTCGATCAGGCGCTGGCCATTCCCGCCATCCTGGTAGGAGCGGCACAGACAACGTCGCGGGTCCTGCTTTCGGCGCTGGCGGCCATCTACCTGTTCATCGAATTCGAGGTGAATTACTTCGATCTTCACTCCAAGGCATATTTGTGGGTCGCGCCCGCGTGGGTGGTTTGGTGCTTGGCGGTGCGGGTCGTGGCGCGCGAGGCCGGCGCTGCGCAGACCGCTGGCGCACCTCGCGGCTTAAGTGACGGTTGGTAATTATGAGCACGACAAAAGCGCGCAAGGGCGGCTTGTATCTGGTGCTGCTGGGCAGCGCAATGTTTCTTGTCCTGGGCACGGCTCTGGAGAGCATTTCTTCCGTTTCCATGATCGATTTCAAGGTGGTCTACTTCAGCACCCGTTGCCTTCTTCACCACTGTGACCCGTACAACGAAGGTCAGGTACTGCGCGTTTATAAGGCGGAGGGCGGCCGGCATCCGTCGGAATCCCCTCGGGACCTCCAGGTCCTAACCCAGTTTATGTATCTGCCGACCGTGTTTTCCTTTACGATTCCTTTCGCGATTCTTCCGTTTGGACCGGCCCATATTTTATGGATGATGCTCCTGGTTGGAAGCCTCATCTTTGCATCCTTTTTAATATGGAATCTGAGCGCGGACTATGCACCGATTTTGTCTGGCACCCTCATCTGCTTCTTCCTGGCCAGTAGCGAACTGCAGATGATCGACGCCAATGCTTCCGCAATCTCCATCAGCTTTTGCGTGGTGGCTATATGGTGTTTCTACAGAGAGAAATTTGCTGCGCTGGGGATCCTGTGCCTGGCCATCAGCCTCGCACTTAAGCCGCACGATACGGGCCTGGTCTGGCTCTTCCTTCTGTTGGCGGGAGGTGTGTATCGCCGGCGCGCACTCCAGACCCTGGGCGTGTTTGCCGCATTCAATTTGCCCGCTGTCCTGTGGGTCACACGAGCCTCGCCGCACTGGATAGAGGAACTGCGTTCCAATATGGCGGCCCTTGCCGTGCATGGAGGACTCAACGACCCAAGCCCCGCTTCATCCGGCGCCCACGGAATTGGCATGATGATTAACCTGCAAACAGTCCTGAGCTTCTTCCGGGACGATCCGCGTTTTTACAACCCGGCCGCTTATCTGATTTGTGGAGCACTGCTGCTGGTCTGGATGTTCGCGGTTCTCCGCTCGCGCATTACGCCCGCAAGAACCTGGCTGGCGCTGGCAACCATTGCGGCGCTTTCCTTGCTGCCCGTCTACCATCGGCAAGGCGATGCGACGCTCCTGCTGCTCGCGGTTCCTGCCTGCGCCATGCTTTGCGCCGAGGGCGGGGCCGTGGCGCGGCTCGCGATCCTGGTAACTGCCGCAGGATTTGTGCTGACCGGAGACTTAACGTGGGCGCTGATCCTTGGACTGATCGCAAATCTGCATATGCCTTTGAGCCACCTGGCCGGAAAGATCGTCATCATTGTGCAGGTTTTTCCAGTTCCGCTCACTTTGCTGGCGATGGGTATTTTCTATCTGTGGATTTATGTGCGGCACGCGTTCATCCCGGCGCGGCCACAGGAGCGCGGCGCCGGTCGTGGTCAGACGGTCGTGCAGCAGGTTCGATGAGCCGTGCCCATCGGTTTCTGTGATTTTATTCGCTGCTGAGCGAGGGCCCAATCTCAATTCTGTCTCCACGTTCGGTGCGTGTGGCGCGAATGGCGCCGGCCGGAAGCTCCAGCACACTGTGCGCCGTCCAGCACGCCGAGACGCGCCAAGCCGGAACGTTGGAGCGCAGCTTCCGGATACAACGCTTGCGATCCAGATAAACGAGATCGATGGGGAAGCGCATGAAGAAGGTGTGCACCGATTCGCAGGGCACAATCCACAGTCCTTTGCCCGCGTCAAGGCTGGAACGGCCCAGCAGCCCTTTGCGGCGCTTACCGCCCGAGCCGGCGACCTCAAGATCGGTGGCGAGCAGCGTCTGCCGGGTGAGGTTGCGCACCTGAAGGTTCCCCGCCGGCTCCGAAGAGCCGGCCTGAAAAAACCTTCCGATTCGCGCCAAGTGTTTCATCTGCTGCTCCCGCTCCGGCGATTTTCCCTCCGTCCTCTGGCTTACTGTGGAGTGCTGGCTGCCCCTGAAGTCGAGCTCGAACTCGATCCGCCGTTGCCCTGGGAGCCGGCGCCAAAGGTACCCGCGCCTTGGATTATCAATGGCGGCTCGGGCCTCATACTGTCGATCAGCTTCTCCACGGGAATGGTGGGCGGTGCGGGGGGCAGCGTATTCGCAGCCGTCTTGGCGTCAGGAGTGTGCATAGGTATGTTCGAGTTCGAAGCAAGAAACGGAATCGGGAATTTGAGCTGAGGCGTCGGCGAGCCCGCCGGTATGGGCGCCACGATCTCCGGCGTTACGATCACGATCAGCTCGGTGTTGGTCTTGGTCTTCTGGATGGACTGGAAGAACTTGCCGAGAATGGGTATGTCGCCCAAGAAGGGAATCTTATCGAAGGTCTGGGTGACAGTGTTATCGAGCAGACCGCCGATCACAAAGCTTTGCCCGTCGCCCAATTCCACTTCGGTGTTGACTTTGCGGTCGTCGATGCCGGGGACCGTGAAGCCGGAGATCGTCACTTCATTGGTATAGTCGAGCGAGCTTACCTCCGGAGCTACCTGGAGGCGGATGGTTCCGCGCGGAGTAATGGTGGGGATGAAATTCAGGCGGATGCCGTATTCCTGGTAACTGATGGTCACGGCAGGTGCGCCGCTCGACGTGCCTTGCACCACCGGGTAGGGGAATTCGCCGCCGGCCAGAAAACTGGCCTCTTTGCCGTTGGTGGCCAGCAGATTGGGCTCGGCGAGCACTTGGACGACTTCTTGCGATTCGAGGGCTTCCAGCGTTTCGCCCAGGTTCAGCCCCGGCAGGAACCCAAAAATGTTGTTATCGGTCGTCACGCTGACAGCAGACGCTCCCGCGGCGCCTGCAACGACAGTGGGCGGCGTATACTGGCCGGTGCTGACACTGCCCAGCACATTGCCGAAGCCGGTGCTGAAGAGATTGATGCCGAGCTGCTGCTCTTTGGTGCGATCGACGCTGACAAAACGGACTTTGAGAAGTATCTGCGGATCGGAACTGGGCACCTGCACGTCGAGCAGGTTTATCACCTTGCCGGCCGTGGAGGCGATCCTGACCGCGCGGTTGGAGCTGTCGAGATCCTTGGCTGTCCCGCGCAGGTAGATGATGCCATTATCCATGGAGACGTGAATGGGCTGCTCGGGCAGTTCGGTGCGCAGCTCGCGGCGGACGCCTTCGAGGGCATCGTCGGCCATAGACATATTGGGATGGACCGCGACGTTGAAGAACTGGCGGCCGCCCTTGATGTCCCAGACGATGAGGCTGGTTTCGCCAGGGTTCTTGCCGTTGATCATCAACTCCGTGGGGCTGACCGCCGAAACCTCTGCGACATCGCCCAGGCCGAGAGAGACGCGCGCGATGGGCTGCGGGGTGTCAACCAGCACGGTCTTGCCCACCCCCACGGCCAACTCGTTGGAGGAGTCCTGGAAGCCTGCGCCAGGAGCGGCGGCTGTTTGCGCGTTGATCGGAGCCGCGCACAAGAAAAAAGGCAAAGTGCAAACACAAGCGAACGTAATAGCTGCCCTGGCTCTCACTGTTGTCCCCCGGGAGTCGGAAACTTCTCCGTGGTTGTGCTCGAACCGTTCTGAATCACGATGGAATAGGGCTTGGGCGCGGGGTGGGCCGCGGCACGGACGGCTCGGTGTGGCGTGGGCGCTGTCGTGCCCGCAAACAAGTTGCTCATGGAAGTGCTGGGAAGAGACGGCGCGATCTTGGTGTCGGTCGGGTTGCGCAGTACTAGTTGAATTTTCTGCTGGCTGGCCAGGCTGAGCGACTGAGCCTCTTCCGGCGTAACCAGCAGATTGACTACCTGCACCTGTTGCGGCTTGCCCTCGGCGTCCTTCTGAATATCGGTGCCGGCGGAGAGCACCTGGATGTTCTGGAGAATGGTCTTGGTCACGGTACCTGAGTTCGGGGGTGCGTTGGGCGGATTGCCGGAGACCAGCACGTCCACCCGCATGCCGGGAGTGACGAACCCCGCCACTCCGACCACTTCGTCGACCCTGACGGCACAGGCGCGCATGCCGGTGGGAATGGTGGCCGCGAGACCTCCGCCGGAACCCTTGGGCGCCAGACGGCTCTCGAGAATCGGCTCGCCCTGGTAGATGTCCGAAATCACGCCGCGCCCGATGGCTTCCTTGGGATCGAGGATGGAGTCTTTGGGAGGGCCGCCGGCGATCGAAACCGTGGTCAGATCGGCAGGCGTAATGACCGTTCCCAGCTTGAGATCGCTGGCCGCCGCGACCACCTGGGTGGTCAGCATCGGTTTAGCAGCCTGCAGCCGCCCTTGGACGATACGATAGACCAGCAGCGAGCAAATGCCGGCAACCACGCACGCAATCAGCAGGATCGTGACGAGTCTTCGATTCATTCTTCAGCCTGTCCTGGACCGGCCATTCCTTTCAGCCATTCCGTTGCTTCAGCGCCTTCGCTTCCCTTTACTTGTCCCATGCTACGCAAGTGGCAGAGCATCGCCACGTCCGTGCAATGAGTCGAAGGGATGGAGCGCTGTCCCAGTGTATTCGCTTCTATCCTCGCGGACTTGCCGGATTGCCGACATAACCCAAATGGGGTACCAAAAGAGCAATGACCCAAAAGGGGTATCAAGTGCAAAGGCCCAAAAGGGGTATCAAGAGAGCAACAGGTCGAAAGCGGGCGAAGGGCCGATTCAAAGCTAGAATGGAAAGCGATTGCGGTGACGGTGGAGGGATTTTGAGGGCATGACATCTTCATCCACGGTCACGTTGTTCACCCAACAGGTGGATCGCAGCCGCCGGCCGGTCTCGCTGGCGGCGTCGGCGTTGATCCATGCCGGCGTCATCGGCCTGGTCACTTTTGGCATCCTGTATGTGCCCAAGATCGATATAGACTCCAGAGCGGCGCTGATGGTGCGCCAGGTGGACCTGCACCGGCCTGACGCCATGAGTCGCGCCAAGGGAGTTGAGTACCCGGGACCGTGGCCGAAGAATAAGCGCACCGCGGCCAAACCTACGCCTGCGACAGGAGGCGCGCATCCGCCGAAACTGGTGGAAGCGGTGCACGCGCAGCCGGGACTGCAGACACTGGTGCAGCCCGACCTTGCCGCGCGCTTGTCCGCTCACGAAGAGCTCCCGGTTCCGCAGGTTCTGATCTGGACGCCGCGCGTTGCGGTGGTGAAAAAGATTGTTCCCCCTAAACCGGAGCCGCCTACTTCGTCGCTGTCCAAACCCTCCCTCGAAGCGCCCAACCAGGAAGTGAATGTGAGCGACGTGGAGATTGCGTCGAGCTCGCTTCCCAAAGAGAAGCTGCAGGTCATGCCCAGCACCACCTCGCCGGTGGTGGTGCATGGACTGAGCGTGGTGGAACTGCCGCCGTCGACGGTCTCGCAGGTAGCGGAACAGCCTACGCCGGCCGCGGTCATATCGCTGTCGGATCTGAGGATGGAAGGCACCGCGAACCTGCCGCCGATGAACGAGACGGCGAGCACGGCCACGGAGGGGGTGCTTGCGCCATCGCCAGCGACTGCCGAAGCCGGGCAGGGATCGGGGCAAGGGTCGGGCCAGGGATCGGACCAAGGTCCTGGTCAGAGTTCAGGCCAAGGCTCGGGCCAGCCCGCAACACAGGGTACGGAACCGGGCACTGGCCAGGGCAACCAGAATTCGTCGACCCAGATCACGCTGCCGGTAACCGGGCAATTCGGCGCCGTGGTGCTGGGCGACTCGCTGCAATACGAATACCCGGAGATGGCGGGGGTGTGGAGCGGGCGCATGGCCTACACCGTCTATCTGCACGTAGGGCTGGCGCGGAGCTGGATCCTGCAATACTCGCTGCCGCGCGATACCGGCATCGCGCTCAATAGCGGCACCGACCGGCTGGAAGCGCCGTGGCCGTATAACATCGTTCGCCCCAATCTGCCGCCCGACTCGATCGATGCCGATGCGCTGATGGTGCATGGCTTCGTCAATTCGTCGGGGCGCTTCGAGACGCTGTCCATCGTCTGTCCGCTGCCCTTTCCACAGGCACAGTTCGTGCTGCGCTCGCTGGAGCGTTGGCAATTCCGCCCGGCTACGGAGAATGGCCAGATTGCGCGCGTCGAAATATTGCTCATCATTCCGGAGGAAATGGAATAGAGCATTTTTATTTCAAGTCGGTCATCTCGCTAGTGTCTTGTCCCTGAAGTTCGCAACATAAATCCCGCTGTCATTCTGAGCGAACGGGGCCCCAAGCGCTTTTTAGTTTGGGGGTGGTGAGTCGAAGAATCTGCTTTTTTCGACTTCGAATTATGACACGAACTTCCGGGACACAACACTAGAGCGTGTTTCAAAAATAGGTTTTGAAAGGGCACGGTGGGCGCCCTCTGGGCAAGCCGTGCCGTGCAAAATCCGCCGTTTATGCGGCTTTAGCCGCTGAGGGATGGTTCCTTGATTGTCCCAGCAGCATTTTTGAAACACGCTGTAGGACGCTCCCGCCATCTTCTGCATCGAGCCAGCCAGGCATTCGCCGGCTCTCACTGCAGAATCGACCCTTCCGACGTGGAAGTGATCGAAAAAGTGGGCAGGTGCTGAGAAGGGAAAAATTTAAAGCTGTAATTAACCGTCACCTTCACAAGGCAGCCTTGACTATTGGCGTTTGTTGAGCAGCCGGTGGTGGTGCTATCCGGCGTTTCACCAGGCCAAACATACGAATTCGTCGTATCAATCGTCACACCGCTTGAGTTAATCCCCTCCGTCGCCAGGCTTTGTACATAATTCTGAATATCGGTGGCGGAAGCTGTGCAGTCGTATACCATCGTGAAGCTCGGAGGCGCCGATGTCGAGCAGCTTACGGTTTCGTCTTTACTCCAGGTATAGCCCCGCACCATTGCAAAGCGCATGCCCTGCTGAGCCGCGTCGCTCACAAAGTGGTAGGTGTACCCCCATAGTGCGAATCCCATTATGCTGACCGTGACCGCCATCAGGATCAATGCGCTCATAGCGAACTCCACCAGCGTAGAGCCGCACTCCTCGCGCGGCAATCGCAACACCTTCTGCATGACGGCTATCTTCTTCATCGTTCGCCCTTTCTCTCGCCCGCTCGTTGCGCTACCGGACGCATTTCAGTCCCCGCGTTCCAGCGCCAGGCAGGAGGGATGCGGCGCAGCTTGCTGCCAAACCCTCAAAGGACTCGAGCGGTTTCGGAATCACTGGGTTTGAAATCCACTCTCATCAAGTAGCTCTTTCCCCGAGAAAAAGCCGGCTTTCATAACTGCCGGAAACGGCTGCGCCAATTCCGGAATTGCTCTAGCTGCCTGCGCTGCGCATCGACGCCGAACTGGAAAACGAAATGGAATGAGGAATCCCTGGCCACGGGAACAGCGGCGTATAGGTTCCCGTAACCGTTACCTTCACGAGGTACACAAGGTTGCTTGTCGAGCACGACGGCTGGGAGGATGCCGGGCAATTTGCCACGTATGTGGAGTTGGCAATCGCGCATTCGCAACCATAGGTGGGAGTCGATACCGACAGGTTAGGCACATTCGGCGCATCATCCGTGGCTACGGTCGACATGCCCGTCGTATCGGTTGGATTTCGAGCCCCGTACATCGCTCCCGCGTGAGCTGCGCCTGCAATCTCTATCTGCAGATAGAGAGCCCGTCCAAAATCGACAGCGCCAAACAACAGCAGCAAAAACACCGGCAACACCAGTGCCGTTTCCACAAGGCTGGCCCCGTGTTCGTCTCGCAACAGATTGAATCGAAGTCGTTTCTTCATAGGCTACTCTGCAAGCGCAAACGCTCCCAGCACCGAACCACTCCCGCCGAGGAATCCCCCAGATCCGTTGATCACGAAGTCCTGGTCAGAATCGACAATGATACTCTGCGCATCGATGGCGGTGGCGCTCGATGTGCCGTTGACGGTGACGTTGGCGGCGCTGTTGAGGGTAAGTTCGCCGTCAGGCAAATAAATGACCCCGTTAAAGTAAGACGTTGAGGTGGCGTCGATTGTCAAGCCTGAGCTGTTGCTGCTAGACATCCACATCAGCATATTCACCGCGCCTGCGCTTACGCCGGAGCTGTTGTTGGGCAAGATGGTGCCGGTAGTGTCGCCGCTAACAGAGGGCGCCGTAAGTTCGATGGTGCTGGCGCCGTTCGGCTGCAAAGTGCCATTACTGAAATAGAGGGTCACGCCCGCCCCCCCCGTGCATGCCGTGCACTCAAGGGTGGCACCGCTGTCGACGTCGATGGATCCGTTCATGTAATAAAGGCCGGGAGCGAGATTGACGGTAACGTTCGAGTTGAGATTGAAACCGTTGGCGTAGTAGCCCGGTTGCATGGTTGTGCCGGTGGTGGGCGTGCCATTGCTTGCCGTTGTGGAAGTCGCAGGCTGGCTGGGCGCCGTTAACGAACTCAGCGGGTCGTTTTGCGCCGTAGTGGTGTGCGAGGGTTCGGTCTCTGAATTCCCTAAGGTCCATGTACAGGTGGTGCCACAGTTGTTGTAGCCCCCTGATCCCCCCCAAAGACCGTAATAAAGGAAGGTCGAGGCGGTCACACCGTCGTCGCTGTCGGTTCCCAGATTCCCGTCGTCGTAAATGCCGCAACCGTTCAAGTCAAAGATGCCGTCGGAGCCGTTGAATGAGAGTGTCTTCGTGTAAATGCAAGTGCCGCCGCCGTTGTTGAGATAATATGCCTCACCCGCTTCCGCGCGCGCCATCAGATGGAAGGTCGGAATCCCAAATTTGGCGCCAAAGAAGACGTTTTGCGGCTCGGTCAGCACTACCTCAGCCATATTCGCGTTGTCATAGTTCGGATCGTTCGCGGTCGATCCCAGCACGCAGGGAGCCACATTAATAATCATGGCTAACCCCGTCGAATTGGAGACTGTGCAACTACTTGTCGGCGTGATCGTGCTGGTAGTAATGCCGTCTTCGATCAAAGCCTGCTCGGCCGCGCTTTTCATGTTGGCGCAAACCGAGTTACTGCAGTTGCCAAGCTCCAGACCGGCGGCGATGGCCGCTGAATCGGCGGCGCTCTGCAACTGGATCTGTCTGTAATGGATGTAGCCCACGTCGATGGCCACAGCCATCGCACCTATCAGCACGGCCATGAACGCGGCGCCGAGCACCAGCGCCTGGCCGCATTCGTCCCGGACCCAGTTTCGCATAGCGCTCCTGGCCCTGCTGCTCACTTCCCACGCCGCCCGTTGGGCGGAGATCACAACCGAAACTTTTCCTTGAGAATGTCGCATATCCTTCACTCCTCCGTAACGCCTTTGGGAGGCCGAGAACATTGCGTCACTGGAAACAATTTGCCTCGTGCACATCATTGGCCCTACTTCAATATTCCCGCGCAGCGCGGGAACGGTTTCTGCGGCTCAGACGGAGCCTATTGCGAAATCACCAGTTGCGACGTACCGCTAGACTGACGGTGTTCATGCTGAAACTGAGAACGTGCCCGTTGATGGCCGGGATTTTCAGCGCCGGCGCCTGGCCGCATTCGTCGCTCGAAGGTCGCCACCCCCGGCTCTCCATCTTCATCGTTCTACCTCCCGGCGCGCTTCCAGATCGCGCCCGGGCGAGAGGTGCCAGCGAGGCGCCTCTCGCGCTTCATCTGCGTTTCCTCAATTGCTGCAGAAATTTGTCAAATTCCCTCTTGTCGGCTGTATCCATGACCGGAAATTTTCCTTTGCGCGCCTCCACCGGGTCGACAAGAACGAACTGCAGGCCCACGCCATCGTGTCCCCAACGCACGGCGCGGGAGAGCACTGCGATGGAACGCTCGCTGGCTTCCTCGCCACGTTCTGTCACCTGCAGCGTCATGAGAACCAGGGTGCCGGGATACCAGCGCTCCTCGGTGACCACGTAGAGGCCGGTGGAGCTGATATCGCGGATACCGTGGGCCTCGGGGGCGGCGCCGTTCCAGTAGTACGCGGCCAGGCCGGGCGATGCCTCGCGCGGAGCGTTGCGAGGATCGGGCGACCACCAGCGCTCCAGCCAGTTTTTCGGGGTGCGGGGATTCTTGCTTCCCGGCTTGACCAGGTTCATCTGGTGGCGCTGGTCTTTCGCCGAATGGGGGTCGCCGTCCGGGGTTTCCAGTTCCACTGTGCCTGGGCCTCCGCTCCACAACGGCTCCTCCCGCAGCAGCACCGCGCTGGTTACGATGATGGGGCTCTTTCCCGCATTCAATCCCTCCAGTCGGGCTTCCATCTCTTCGGCCACGCAGAGCAGGAGTTGATCGCCGGTCTGGGTTTGCGACGAGTAGATGGAGTGCGCCGGCAACACCAGAACGCTGTAGGGCCGGGGCCGCGAGGGGCTGAGCTGGAAAGTCGGGAAGGACTCGACGATGTCGATCACGCGGCACTCGTCATCGAGGTAAATCAGGTCGAGAGGCGCGGGCAGACCAGTGGTAGGAACGCCGCGAAAGGGTATCACCCAGAGCCCCTCACCCGAATTCAGAACCAGCGACTGCATCCTTTCCGTCAGCGTAGCGAAGGCGAGATCGGCGACCTCTACCTCCAGGCCGAGAAAGCATTCCCGGGTCTGGTTGTAGGCGCAATGCACGCGCGGCGATTCAGTAGCTCCCCTTTTCGCTGGCGCAACTGGCGTGCGCAGTTCCTGCATATCCTCTCCCAGCTCCTCCCACTGTTTCAACGCGCGCATAACGAGACCCCTTCAGATCGCATAAAAGCAAAATTAACCATCCTCAAAAAAGGCCAACAATCCTTCCTCACGCCGATGCACCATCTGGCCCGGGCACCGCTCTGCGGGCAGGGGGCGTGAAGGCGACGTTTTTACGGTCCAGTCTCTGTGCCGGTGATCAAGCCGCCGACGCCATCGGACCAGCTTGCCAATACCCTTACTTCACCCGCGTGCGACGCCGCTGGATAAGCACTACCAGCAAGATCACAAACAGAACTCCGGCAACAACCCGAACGATCATTGACGATTCCATGAACCATCCTCCCCGAAATGACTTCTTTCAAAATTTGCCCGCCAGCCGCGCCGCCCGCAAACGGGGACGTGGCTGGCAAGCCCAGGCGCGGCATGGTGCTGTGCACGCCGCGAAGTGTTGATCGGCGCAGCGCTACTTAACACGGCTGCGGCGGCGCTGCACCAGGACGAACAGCACAACGACGAACAGTACGCCGGAAATGACGCGAATCAATGTTTCTTCCATATCCCTCCCTTCCAGCTCAGTTGCCGAGCATTTGTTTGAACGATTCCGTCATGAGAATGGCGGCTGGCCCCAAGGTAACCAGGAACAGCGCCGGAAAAATGAAAAAGACCAGCGGAAAAACCAGCTTCACCGAGGTTTTGGCGGCCTGCTCTTCAACCGCCTGCACGCGCTTGGTGCGCATGGTTTCAGAGTGAACGCGCAGCGTTTTGGCGACGCTGGTGCCCAGCTGTTCCGACTGAACGAGCATGGAAACCATGTTGCGAACGCTTTCCTCGCCGGTGCGATCGACCATATTCTTCCAGGCATCGGAGCGGGCGCGGCCGGCGCGCTGCTCAAGCACCACCATGTTGAGCTCGTCGCAGAGATCGGGCAGAGCGTTGTGGAGTTCCTGTGCGGTGCGCGCGGTGGCCTGGTCGAGGCTCAGTCCGGCCTCTACGCAGATCACCAGCAGGTCGAGCACGTCGGGCAGTCCGCGGCGGATGCGTTGCTGGCGGCGAGTGATCTTCTTGCCCAGCCAGAAGTCCGGGCCCAGGAAGCCGACGCCCAGGCAGATGGCGTACACAAAGAACGGACCCAGTTTGGCCAGTCCGGTGGTGAATGCCACGGCGCAGAGCAGCAGGGGCACCAGCACTTTGCAGCCGTAGAAGACCTTGACAGCCGACTCCTCGCGGAGGCCGGCGCGGATAAGCCGCTGCTGGACCACCGAAACTTCGGCCTTGCTTTTAGGCATGATCCGGTCGAAGCGCTCCACCAGATTGCCGACAGAAAACCCCGATTCCTTGAGCGTGGCCACGACGCCCTTGGGCTTGGGGCGCGGGTTAACGACTTCCTGGATGCGCTGCAGCATGGCTTCGCGATAGAACAGCAGAAGTCCCACGCTGCCCACCAGTACGAAAATCGCGGCAAAGCTAAGAAGTACGTAAGTCATGATCCTGCTCTCAGACGTCGATGTTGACGATGCGGTTGATGATGAAACCACCCAATAGAGTCATGCCCGCCGCGGCCCATATGAGCTTGATTCCGATTGCGCGGTGCCATAGGACGCTCATCATGTCCGGATTCACCATGTACATGGCGAAGCCCAGCGCCACCGGAACAAAAGTGAGGACCCAGCCGGTGAGGCGCCCCTGGGCAGTATGCGTCTTGATCTGGCGCTTCAGGCGGAAGCGGTCGCGGATCAGGTTCGAGGTCTTGTCGAGCACTTCGGCCAGATTGCCGCCGCTTTCCTTCTGGATCATGATGGCGGTGGAGACCATGCGCAGGTCCTGGAGGGGAACGCGGTTGGTGAGGCTGTCGAGCGCGGTTTTCATCTCCAGTCCGTAATTCTGTTCTTCAAAGCAGATCTTGAACTCGGTGCCCACGGGATCGGCGCATTCGCGCGACACCAGGCCCATGGCGGCGATCAGGCTGTGGCCGGCGCGCAGCGCGCTGACCATCAAGTCAAGGGCCTCAGGAAGGCCGGCTTCGAATTTGGCAAAGCGCTTGCTGCGCTTGAACATCACCCAGGCATAAGGTATCGCGCAAATCACCGTGCCCACCAGCAGGCTGGGAAGGATGAGCGCCGTGCGCAGGTACACCAGGTAGCCTGGAACGATGAAACTGAGACCGGTGAGAGCCAGCAAGCGGCCGGGGCTCCAATCCAGCGCCGCCTGGCTGAGAATATTGCGCAGGTAAGGAGCCAGTTCCAGGTTGTGCAGCTTCTTGTTGATCCAGGGAATACTGCTGAGCTTCTCGTCTTTGCGCAGGTTCACAATCTGCTGCGCGACCTCGGGGCTCTCCGTGCGGATGGCGGAGTCCAGGGTGGCCAGCGCCTGGCGGGCGCTGCGCGAGCGGGAGGTCATGGAGGCGGCGAAAAGCGTCAGCGCCACCGCGCAGAATGCGCCGATAAAAACCAGACCAACGATCAGACCCATCCCTCTACCGTCCTTTCCATCAATTTACCGGCGTTTCCTGCTCGAACAGCGCAGGCGGGAGTATCATCCCCGATACCCGCAGGCGCTCCAGAAAACGAGGCCGGATGCGGGTGGGGACGAAGGCGCCGATCACGCGTCCGTCTGGACCGATGCCTTTCTTTTGGAAACAGAAGATCTCCTGCATGGAGATCACGCTCTCTTCCATGCCCGTGATTTCGGAGATGGAAGTGATTTTGCGGGTGCCGTCGCTGAGGCGCGTGGCCTGCACTACGATGGTCATGGCCGAGGCGATCTGCTGACGCACCGATTTTTCGGGCAGGTTCATGTTGGTCATGGCCACCATGGACTCCAGGCGGGACAAAGCGTCGCGCGGCGTGTTGGCGTGGATGGTGGCCATGGAACCTTCGTGGCCGGTGTTACACGCCTGGAGCATATCGAAGGCTTCTTCGCCGCGCACCTCGCCGATGATGATGCGGTCGGGACGCATGCGCAAGGCGTTGATAAGCAGTTGCCGCTGGCGGATGGCGCCCTGTCCCTCGATATTCGGCGGCCGCGTCTCCAGCCGCACAATGTCCTCTTGAGCCAGCCGCAGCTCGGCGGCATCCTCGATGGTGACCAGCCGCTCGTTGTTGGGAATCGACTGGGAAAGGATGTTGAGAAAGGTGGTTTTTCCGGCGCCCGTGCCGCCCGAAATCAGAATGCTGATGCGGGCCTTGACGGCAGCCTGCAGGACTTCCATCATCTCCGGTGAAATACTCTTGTTCTGCACCAGCTGATTGCCGGCAATGGGGCCGGTGCCGAAACGGCGGATGGAGACCGAGGGTCCGTCCAGCGCCAGCGGCGGGATGATGGCGTTGACGCGCGATCCGTCGGGCAGGCGGGCGTCCACCATGGGCGAAGACTCGTCTACGCGGCGGCCCACGCGCGATACGATGCGGTCGATGATCTGCAGCAGGTGCCGATCGTCGCGAAAGCTGGTGTTGACTCTCTGCAGCAATCCGCCCTTTTCCACGAACACGTGATCCTTGTCGTTGACCAGGATGTCGGAGATTTTGGGATCGCGCAGCAGCGGTTCCAGCGGCCCCAGTCCGAACACCTCGTCGAGCAGGTCGGCCTGAATGCGCTGCTGCTCGTCGTAATTGAGCGGCACGCGCTGCTCGGCCATGATCTCTTTGACAATGCCGGAGACGGCCTGGCGCGCCTGGCTGTTATTGACGCGCGACAGTTTCTCCAGATCCAGTTTGGAGATCAGGGTGCGGTGAATTTCGGTTTTATATTTTTCCAGACTCAGCAGTTCCACGATTTGACTTCTCCCCAATGGTCAGAAAGCATTCCAGCGTCGCTTCAGCCAAACAGGCTGATTCTCTTTTTCTTGCCCGACGGCGTGCCCTCGGGCTGGCCGGTAACCGACTGCGCCATCTGGCGGATCATGCGGGCCACGCTCGAGTCGCCCAACGCCAGGGGGCTGCCGTCGATCTGCATTTTGCGCACCAGGGCATGATCGTTAGGCACTTTCCACTGCGCCGGCCGGGTGAGTGCTTTGGTGATGTTCTCTTCGCTGACGCCGATGGTGCGCGATTCGAAGCGGTTGAGAACGATCTCCAGGTTGGGGCCGCCGTTGGCAAAAACCTGGTTGATGAGGCGATTGGAGTTGCGCAGCTCGGGAATGCCGGCCTGGGTGACCAGGTAGATGGTGGTGGCCTGCCTGTAGAGAGCCGTGTCCTCCACGTTGAGGCGCGAGCCTACGTCGACCACGATATTGTCGAAGTCCTGGCGCGCCACCTCGATGAGTTTTTCGAGAGCCTCGTTGCTGGGCTCAAAGTTAGGAAACCTGCCTGGGGCGGCCAGGACCCAGACATTCGAGCTGTGCCGAACCAGCAGCGTGGCCAGAAAGGCGCTATCCAGCCTGTCGGCAGCCTCAAGGGCGCTGATGGTCGAGAACTCGGCGACGATGCCCAGATTCAGAGCGGCATCGCCAAGCGGCAGATCGAGATCGATGAGCAGGGTTTTCTGGTTGGGATTCTGGGCCAGGGCCACGGCAAAATTGCAAGCCACGGAGGTCACGCCCACGCCGCCTTTGGCACCCATGAAGACCAGCAGTTTGCCGGCTTTGGCGGCCCCGGGCGTGGGCGCGGGACGGCGCAGCGAAGCGCGCTCCAGCGCCTCCATCACCACCACAGGCTCAAACGGCACAGTGAGAAACTCGCGCGCGCCGGCCCTCATGCAGCGCACCAGCAGGTCCGGATCGAACTTGCTGGAATACACCATCACGGTGGAGTTGCCGTTGATGGAGATCTTTTCAACCAGCGCGAGGGCAAACTCGGGATCGCTGTCCAGCTCGATGATGATGATGTCGTGACGCTGATCGAGGATGCGGGGCAGCTCTTCCAGGTCGTCGGGATAATTGGAGAACTGGTGCACCGGGTTGGGCGCGCACCCCGAGAGAACGAAAGCTGCCGCCACGCGATGTTCATTGTCCGGCCCGATGACGGCAATGGTCAGATCTTCGGCGATGGCAGTGGCCCGGGGAAGCGAGCTTACGAGATAAGGTGCTGCCGTCATATTGTGTATTTCACTCTTGGCTGACGCCGCCTTGGTTCGAGCCGCATCAGGCGATTCGTAGGTTTGCCGCGCGCTCGACATTGTCCGTCCTCCTCTTACTCAGCGAGCAAAAAACGACATCAAAGTGCCGATCGCAATGGCGGGCGCGTAAGGCATCTTGCGCCGTACCGCGCTCCGGATTTCTGCCGGCGCCGGCGCCGAGGACGGGGAATCTTCGGCGGAGGCTGACTTCTTCTTGGTCCATCCCAGGAGCAGGTTGCCGGTTTCCTGGAACAACTCGTTTGCAAAACCGCCAACCAGGGCCCATCCCAGGGCCATGACGCCGCCCACCAGCGCGGTCATGATCAGAGCCAGCAACATCTGCTGAGGACCGATCCAGGCGCCGATGGCCGCGCACAGCTTTACGTCGCCCGCGCCCATTCCGCCCAGAAAGAAAAACAAGCCAAAGGCCAAAAGGGCCAGCGCCATGCCCTCACCGCTGGCTGCCAGCCCGCGCCAGCCATGGAGCCAGCCGGAAATCGCAAATCCCGCCAGAAGAAAGGGAAACACCAGCCAGTTGGGAATGCGCCGCCAGCGCAGATCGGTGGCCGAGGCAACGAGAACGACGATCAGCGTGGGCCACCACGCAAAGGAGTGCATGTGCCGTTTCCCCCTTTCCGCCGGCTGAGCAGGCGACACCCTCGGTGAGTGCAATTGGCCAACCAATTTCTATCTGCTTTGAATTGAGCGAGATAATATCACGGTCATGCCGAGTGTAGACGGCTGTTTACACTTTTCGGCTGGCGGTGAATCGCGGAGTTGACACCCATTGGTCGTACGCGCGAAGAGGCGGCTACGGCTCAAAAAAGCCTTCGGGAAGGGTCTCATGCCGGGTGATGCGTGAATGCGCGCGGGTCCAGACGCAAGACAGGGACTCCCTCGAAAAGGTAACTACTATCCACCTTAGTAATCTGGACCAGATTACCAGAGGCTAAGTAAAGTGTGGAAATCGTTACAAGAAATCAGAATTCGACCCGGGGGGCTCGGTGACCTTTCGCTCTTGCTCGCGCATTGAGTTCCGCGTATAGTCCGCTGAAATATCATCAACTTGCGGGCTGTGGAAGTGCGGAAACTTAAGCCGGGCAAGCCCAGGTTTCTGCCATTGGTTGGCAGGGATCTCCTGCGGAATTTTTTCCGGCTCAAAAGCGTGGGCGAAGTGGGCGGCAGGAATCCGCATGACCCGGTTGGCGCACCCATAATTACCAAGGTCACAAGGACCTAGCACGAAACAGGAATTGGCTCACCAGAAAGGATTTCAGATCATAAGGTAACAGCCGATGAACCCCAGAGCGGCGTAATGGACCATGCGAGAGAAAGCTCGCCTACCATGATCACTATTGGACTTTATTCGGAAGATCGAACTCTGCAACCGCTTCTCTCCTCAGCATTGGGAAAAGAATTCAAGGTCCTGCTGGAGTCGGACGGGGGCGGAATGGACGACCTGATCTCCGCCGTCGCCTGCGATGTAATGATTCTGGACCTGAACTCGCATCGTGAATCGTTGCAGGAGCGCATCGGTTGCTCACAGCGGCTGATCGCCTCAAATATTCCCGCCATTGTGATGGCCGACGACAGTTTACGTTCGACGGCATTCGAGCTGGTTCGCTCCGGGGCCTTCGCATATTGCCGGCGGCCGCCTTCCATTCGCGACCTCAAAACGCTGCTCAGCCGGGCCTGCGAAACCACCTCGCTGAAGCGGCAGTTGAGCACCGCCCAGCAGAAGCTCGAAGATCCGGGCATTTGCGACCGCATTATCGGCTCCAGCCCGCAGATGCAGCGCGTATACCAACTGGTGCGCAGCGTGACCAACCTCAATGCGGCGGTGCTGGTGACCGGTGAGAGCGGCACCGGCAAGGAACTGATCGCGCGCGCCATCCACAATCTGGGCTCGCGCGCCAGTAAGCCTTTCGTGGCCGTCTCCTGCGGCGCCATTCCCGAGACATTGATCGAAGCCGAGCTGTTCGGCCACGAAAAAGGCGCCTTCACCGGGACGGTGGGCGCTCGCGAGGGCTACTTCGAGCAGGCCGGCGACGGCACCTTATTCCTGGACGAGATTGGCGACCTGAGCCTGTTTACGCAAGTCAAGCTGCTGCGCGTCTTGCAGCAGATGGAATTCAGCCGCTTGGGATCGAGCAAGCTGATACCGTTGCGGGCGCGGCTGATTTTTGCCACCCACCAGGATCTGGCCAAACTGGTGGCCGATGGCAAATTCCGCCAGGACCTGTTTTACCGCATCAACGTGATGCGCATCGAGTCGCCGGCGCTGCAGGAGCGGCCCGAGGACATTCCCGCCATCGCCAACCACTTTCTGCAGCACTACGGACAGGTTTTCCAGAAGCCCATGAGCGGCATCGAGCCTGGTGCGCTGGAAATGCTGCGCAGCTACGCGTGGCCGGGCAACGTACGCGAACTGGAGAACGTAATGCAGCGGGCCATCATCCTCACCCCGGGTGACATCGTGCGCGTCGAGGACCTGAATCTGAGCCCCGCCGACTACGAGAGCACGGAGAGCTTCGAAGATGTGGTGGACATCGGCGAATATCAGACCTCCGGCACCTTCGAGCGCCAGCTTCAGGACTACAAGATCAAGCTGGCCATGAACGCGGTGCGCGAGAACAATGGCAACAAGACGCTGGCCGCGCGGCGGCTGGGCATCTCGCGTGCGTATCTGCACCGCTTGATCCGGGTAGCGGATGCTGACAGCCCCATCTTCGATCAGGACCTGCGCCAGTCGGCGACGGCTTGATCGGCAAGCCCCCCTGAAGTGCTTCATGGCCCCTGCGCTCGTTTTGGCGCAGGGGTTTTTTGTTGTGGCCAGGACGCAAGAGTCTTCAGCCTGTGAGGTGGGTTTCACCCGATCTCTGGCCATTGAAATCGGGGCGGTCAGAGACCTTGTCGCCCTCATGCTCATCTGAAAAAATCTCCTCGATCCGCATTTCGAAGAGCCGCGCCACTTTGAACGCCAGCGGCAGGCTGGGGTCGAACTTGCCGGTCTCGATGGCGTTGACCGACTGGCGCGACACCTCGAGCCGTTGCGCCAGGTCGGCCTGCGACCAGTCCCGCTCCGCGCGCAATACTTTGAGCCGATTCTTCATCGGTACTTCGCCAGGACCACAGGTGCCGAGAGTCCCACGAAGAGCCAGAAGATGGGATAAATCCACATCAGGTCCAGTCGAGGTGCGCGCGAAAAGTCCTCCAGCAATCCCCAGACCGTGGTCGCAACCAGGGTTCCACCAGTGCCCCCGAGCAGGCATTGGACGAGAACATTGCGCTGAAACTCGTCCTTCTCCACGGCTAAGTACCTGCCGGTTTCGAATAACACCCAAACAATTGGCAGCGCAGGCAGCGCGGCCACCGGGTAGCCCGCCAGGCCGTTCAGATGGCCAAGGCGGAATGCCAAAGCGGCAAGAACTGAGAGTAGAACAGCCAGCGGAGCGCTCAGCCAACAGCGCACCACGAACCGGCGTTGTGCGGAGCTCGTGATCGTACAAGACATGATTCGTCTCCTCCAGACTTCAATCCTTCAGGCGGCTTTTCACCGATATCTCAGTTTGACCACGGGCATCGACAGGACCCCCGTCTGATCGCGCAATGACCTGCAATCATGATTTGTCTCCTTTACTTAATGACAAGATCACTTTACAAATATCTTCAGTAATTGTCAAGTGTTATCGACATTATGCACTTTACAAACCCAATACTAAGTGATAATGTTTTGTTATGGAAAACGGTGAAATCAACCTAATCGAACTAGCTCAACACTTTAGCGATCCCGAAAAGGCCAGAGAGTATCTCGAAAAGCTCCGCTGGCCGGACGGCCCAGTCTGTCCGAAGTGTGGCGAGGTCAACAACGCCTACCGGCTCAAGCCAACAGACTCCAAAAAGGACAAGCACGTGCGCCCCGGAGTGTGGAAGTGCGGCGGGTGCCGGGAGCAGTTCACCGTTACCGTTGGGACGATCTTCGAGGATTCCCATATTCCCTTGAACAAATGGCTGCTAGCCTATCACCTCCTCTGCGCAAGTAAGAAGGGTATGAGCGCGCATCAGCTTCACCGGATGCTCAAGGTCACGTATCGGAGTGCATGGTTCATGGCTCATCGGATTCGCTACACGATGACCCAAGAACCGTTGTCATCGAAGCTCGGCGGCATTATCGAAATTGATGAGACCTACATCGGCGGAAAGCCTCGCCATCGCAACGCAGCTGCTGGAACCAACTACCGAGGACAGGCGAAAGTGAGTCCGGTGGCGAACAAGGCAGCCGTGGTTGCAGTGTTGCAGCGCGGCGGACGGGTTCAGTCGAAGCATGTGCAGCGCGTGACAGCGGAGAACCTGAAGCCTGTTATTGAGGCGAGGATTGCTGAAGATGCGCGGATCATAACCGATAGCTCTACAGTGCTCGGAAGCGTCTTCATGGGTCGCCAGCACGATCAGGTGAACCACACCCAGAAGGAATATGTTCGCTATGAAGACGGCGTGTGCATCAGCACGAACACCGTCGAAGGATATTTCGGAATCTTGAAGCGGGGCATTAACGGCGTCTATCACCACGTCGGCCAGCAGCATCTACATCGCTACTTGACGGAGTTCGACTTTCGGTACAACTCTCGCAAAGAGACAGATTCCATGAGGACCGTGCAGGCTTTGAAAAGCTCGACGGGAAAGCGTCTGATGCTGCGGGACTCAAAGCAGAATTGAGGAGAAAGAAGCAGGATTCTAAGAAGCCCAGAACGGCAAAAGGTCAGCCCGCCAGCTGACCTTTATGTCTACAATCCGTGTCTTATCGGCTGCCTCGTCCATGATGCCGATCTCGACGTGATTAGTGTATCATAGGGGGCTGCCATGTCGAACGAACAATTGGATGATCCGGTAATTACGGTTAGGCTCACCAAGGGCCTCGCCGAGCGCAATCGTCTGCCTCTCGCTGACGTGTTAAGCGTACTTGAGGAGTTGCGACAGATGTTTGCGATTGTCGGGCGGCGCGTACAACGTGCGCGCGGGATGGCCAGTCCGACGGGCGATTTTGGGCTGGAAGTGATCGCAGGCGATGGCACTTCCATCTTCAAAAAAGGAAGTGTGGAAATGCCCATTGTGATGACTCAAAACATCGCCACGGGCCTAGTTGCCGCTCAAGAGGTGCTTTCTACCTTCGGCGCGCTGGAGACCGACGCCGGAGTGCCAGAGCCAAACAGAAACTTGGATCAAAGCCTAATGCGTCGGATTTCTCGGATTGCTCGCGTACAGCGCCGCGACAGAACCGAGCTTGAAATCCGGGTTGAGCATCGCGAGTTCACTGCGCCGATTCAAGTCACTTTCGGCCACTCTGGAATTGAAACGCTGAAGGCTCTCCAGGTGCCGACGTTTCAAGTCGAGGGAGTTTCTCTTTTCGGCAAACTCGTACAACTCGTTGATTACGACCCGGAGGATGATCAGAACAAGGGATTCTGGGGCGAACTAATTCTCGGCGAAGGTGACAAGTGGCGAGTGCAATTCAAGCCGCAGGATGCCGACAGTGTGACGCCGTTATTTCGGAAACAGGTTCAGGTGATTGGAAAGGCAGTTTACTATCGCGTTCAGACTCCCAAGATTGTTGCTGAGTCCATCGTCCTCGATCCTGATCGGGATTATGAAACGGCTTTCGATGAAATTTTCGGGAGCTACAAGAATGTGTTCAATGCGGACTTTGACACGCTGATGAAACGCAACAACGAGGAAGAGTAGATGAGCACCTGCTATTTCGACACATCTGTCTTTCTCGCGATCCTCAACGGGGAGGCGACGGCCACAAGTGTCAGAGCACTCCTTCGCGAATTGAAACAGGAAAAAACGCGAATCTATACGTCGATAATCACCGTACAAGAAGCGTCTGTTCAGGTTTTTCGCGCAGGTGGGCGCCCCGATGAAATGCACGCGCAAGTTGCAAAGTTGGCACGGATACAGACAATCACGCGCGATATTTCTCTCACGTCGGCTCGCCTTGAGGCAGAGATAATCCGAAATCTGCGCCCACAGGAACTAACCGAAGAGGAAAGAGTTGGCCAAAACAGGCACAGGAAGTGGGACTGCTTTCACATCGCCACCGCAATCGAATTGGGGTGCACGGAGCTATACACACTCGACGGGAAGATGATTAACAGAAAGGCTCATCTCAATCTGTCGAGTCCTGCCTTTCTGCATCCAATACCGCGACGGATCACGCTTTTCGATCCGACACAGCCCGGTCTGGTTAACTGAGGGAACCATGGCAAAGAGAAGGCTTGGAGTAAGCACCACCCCGAAGCCGATCCCGCACATCCCGCTTCCATTTGAGGAAGTGATGAGGGACGTGCTCAAGGTGAAGCCGCCGGAGAAACCACCCTCGCGGCCCCGGAAACAAAAGCGCCGGAAAAGCCAAAAGCCGCCAGTGAAAGCAGCCTAGAGTGAAGGCGTACCTTTGCTTGATTGTGGCGGCCTTGTGGGTCGTATTGGCAATCTTTGTTTGGCGGAACGGATTTGCTATCGCCGCGCGGAAAGGCACCATCGACCCAGCGACTCTCATGCTCATCGTCCGAGTCGCATTCCCGACAATCTTATTCGGCTGGATAGTCCCCGCTGCATTAGGGCTTTGGTTTCTCCTTAAGAAGAGGTAGTTGGGTTTGTCAAAGACATAATGTCGAGTGTTATTTACATTTCGCGCCAAATCAGGCTGGGCTTGGCGGCGGCTGCAATTAGAATTCGAAGAGCGCCGCTGGAGCCAACCGCATGAGCGAGAACGCCCCATCATCCCTACGCATTCTGATTCTCGGCGCGGCCGGCCAGGTAGGACGCGAGCTCCAGCGCAGCTTTACCGGCTCCGGTTCCATCATTACCGCTGCCGGGCGCGAAACTGTCGATCTTTCCAATCGCGAGCAGGTGCGTGCGCTGGTCGCGCGCGTCGCCCCGGATGTGCTTCTCAATGCGGCAGCCTACACGGCGGTCGATCGCGCCGAGTCGGAGCCGGAGCTGGCCCACGCTGTCAACGCCGAGGCGCCGCGCGTGCTGGCTGAGGAAGCGCGTGCGCGCAATGCGCTGCTCGTCCACTATTCCACGGATTACGTTTTCAACGGCAGCAAGCGCGAGCCGTGGATTGAGGAAGACGCGCCCCATCCGCTCAACATTTACGGTGCGTCGAAGCTGGCCGGCGAGCAGGCGATCCAAGCCGCTGGCGGACAATACCTGATCTTCCGCACCAGTTGGGTCTACGCGGCGGAGGGCAAGAATTTTCTGCTGACCATGCTGCGTCTGGCCCGCGAACGCGAAAAGCTTTTGATTGTGAATGACCAGTTTGGCGCGCCCACCACAGCCGTGGAGCTGGCCCGGGCCACGCGAGCGATTGTGGATGGAGTTCTGGCAAGTCGGTATGGAGAGGCGCACGATTGGGCCGGCCTTTACCACATGAGCTGCGCGGGCGAGACTTCGTGGTTCGGTTTTGCGCAGGCGATCTTCGCGCGAGCCGAAGTGCTGGGCGTGAAGACGCCGGAGCTGGTGCCGATTCCCAGCGTGGAGTTCCCTACGCCGGCCACACGGCCGCGGAATTCGGTGCTTTCGAACGAAAAGCTCGCCGCGCGATTTGGCGTGCGGCTGGCGCCTTGGGGCGATGCGCTCGATGGCATGATGCAAACGCTCAACGCCGGCGCGGCCGTACACGTTCCCATTCAAAAATGAGTACGCCCCTTGTATTCCTGCTGGATTTGTCGCCGCTCGGATTTTTCAGGACCCCGAAGAAACCAGAACTACAGCGAATCTGTTTTCGTCCCGGAAAAACCGGGCACGGCCAGAAACGGCATACGAGGGCGTGACGGTATGGCGCGTCGCCGGCTACGCCCGGCTCAGGTAAGCGCCTTCGCTGGTATCCACGCGAATCTTCTCGCCCTCGTTGATGAACGGAGGCACTTGAACCACCAGCCCGGTTTCGGTCTTGGCCGGCTTGGTCACGCTCGACGCGGTAGCCGACTTCAGCCCCGGCTCCGTCTCCACCACCTGCAGATCGACCGTCTGCGGCAGCTCGATGCCCACCGGCTGGCCGTCGAAGTAGCTCACCTTGATCTGCAGATTCGGCGTCAGATACTCGATGGCGTCGCCCAGCGTGGAGCTCTTCAGCACCGTTTGTTCGTAGTCCACCGGGTTCATGAAGTAGTAATCGTCGCCGTCAGCGTATAGGAACTCCATGGGCACTTCGTCCACCACCACCTTCTCAATGGCGTCGGCGGAGCGAAAGCGGTGCTCGAACATGGCGCCGGATTTCAGGTTGCGCAGCTTGGCCTGGATGAAGGCGCGCAGGTTGCCGGGCGTGCGGTGCTCCACCTTGAAGACCAGGTGCAATTGGTCGTTGTGCTTGATGATCATGCCCGGACGTAACTGGGTGGCGGGAATCGCCATAATTTTTTTGATGCTCCTCGCGGGTTTGCGCGCTCTGGGCGCAAAGGATTCCGGCTCTTGGCCTCTCTTTTGATTGTAGCCGACCGTGAGTAGAGCGACTTGAGAGCCGTGCCAGTCGTCCCGCTGGCTGGCAGCCAGCCACGCGCCATCATTGCACGGCTCACCAAAGGGGACGGGCCTCGGCCAGTGAAGGGTACGGGTTTGAACCCGTACATAAAACTCACACAAACCGATCCGGGCTTGAGCCCCTGAGGGAATATGCGTCTGGATCTGCTATTTCAGTTCCGCAAACGCCGCGCGCAACCGCTGCCACGTAGTTTCCAGATCCTCCGGCAGCACGCGTGTTTCGGCCACGGTAGTGATGAAGCTGGTGTCGCCCACCCAGCGCGGCATGGCGTGCAGATGGATATGGCCGGCCACGCCGGCGCCGGCCGACTGGCCCACGTTCATGCCGAAGTTGAACCCGTGCGGCGCGTAGGCGCGGTCCAGGGCGCGCTCCGTGCGCTGCGCGAGCGCCGTCATCTCGTGCGCGGCATCCGCGGGCAGGCCGGCAAATCGGTCCAGGTGCGCGTACGGAACAATCATCACGTGGCCTGAGGTGTAAGGGAAGGCGTTAAGGCAGATAAAGTTGTGCTGCGCGCGCAGTACCAGTCCGCCGGCGCTCTCCGCCTGTTCGGCGCTCATTCCGTTTTTGATGGCGTAATCGATGGCGGCAATCAGGTTGCAGAACACGCAGCCCAGGTCGCCCCGCCACGACTCCAGTCCCTTGGGAACGCCGGCCCGCGCGGCCGTCTCCGCCGAGGTGACATACGCAAAGCGCCAGGGAGTCCAGAGTTGATCCATGCGTCCTATCCGCTCACTTCAGTCCATCCGCTTCAGTATAGAGTGGCTCGGTGCTCTCGCAGCTTACCGCGCAACCCCAAAGCGGCTGAGCTAAAGATACGTCTGCGCCATGCGCTGCCACGTAGGCCAGTCGTGCGCCCCATGCTGCGCTTCCTGTTCCCAGCCGCGCACTCCGCGAACCCATGGCCCGCATCTCGAAGCTGTAGCGCCGGTCTCTAGCCCCTGAGGAATCTCGATCAATCCATGCGGAACCGTTTTTGAAGCACTCGCGACGGCGTCCAGCCTGTCTCGCTGCCACATTCTGCCCATCCAGCCTCTCGGCTCTTTTATGCTGGAGATGAGCGGCGCTGGCAGAATCTGCCTCCGCCTCAAAAAACAGGATTGCGGTCTTTATCGAGGATCTGCCGCGAGAACCAGAAAGTTCCGCACCCGCGCAGACCCGGGAAAGGATACCCGGGCGATGTCGGAATCGCTTCAGCTTCGCAAAAGGGCCATTTTCGACGAGCTGTTTCAGGGCTACGCAGGTCCTCCATTTGCTGTCCGCCTCTGGAACGGCGCGCAATGGACCTCGCCTGGCAGCTCGCCGCCTGCCTGCACCCTGGTGGTCAAGGAGCCCGGCGTTCTCACCGCGCTCTTCGCTGCGCCCAACGAAATCACTCTGGGCGAAGCCTTCATCCACGAGCGGCTCGACGTGGAAGGCGACCTCTTCTCTGCCTTCGCCATCGCCGAGCATGTTTTCAATCGCCCGCACCGCCTGCGCCACCAGATAGCGCAGCGGTTGGCAGGCGCGCTCTTCGGAGCTGGGAAGTTCATCAAGCTCGGCGCTGCCGGCTCGCGTCGCCGCGATAGCGCTTCCATCGCTTACCATTACGACCAGCCCGTCGACTTTTTCGAGCCCTGGCTGGGTCGCACCCTGGCTTACTCCTGCGCCTATTTCCGGTTCCCCGGCCAATCGCTCGACCAGGCCCAGGAGCAGAAGCTCGAACTGGTGTGCACCAAGCTGCGCCTCCAGCCCGGCGAGCGCTTTCTCGATATCGGCTGCGGCTGGGGCAGCCTGCCGCTCCACGCCGCGCAGCGCCATCGCGCGCTGGCCCACGGCATCACGCTCAGCCGCCAGCAGGCCGAAACCGCTCAGCGGCGCATTCAAAATTTGGGACTCGACCGCTGCTGTTCGGTCGAGCTCTGCGACTACCGCGACTTGGAGCGCAGGGGCCAGACATTCGACAAGATCGCCAGTGTCGGAATGTTCGAGCATGTGGGATTGAAGAACCTGCCCGTTTATTTCGGCATTGCTTTTCGGCTGCTGAGACCCGGCGGCATGATGCTCAACCACGGCATTGCGCGCGCCTCCGCGGCCCCGGTGCCACGCCAATCCTTTATCAGCCGCTATGTCTTTCCCGACGGCAAGCTGGTCACTCTGCCCCAGGCAATCCTCGCGGCAGAACAGCAAGGCCTGGAAGTGCGCGACGTGGAAAATTTGCGCGAGCACTACGAGCTCACCCTGCGCTGCTGGGTAGCGGGCCTGCGCGCCCATCGAGATGCGCTGCTGCGCCTTGTCCCAAAAACCACCTATCGCATCTGGTTGCTCTACATGGCCGGCTCGGCCGCAGCCTTCCGGCGCAGCGATATCGCCGTCTACCAGGTGCTGCTCAGCCGTCCCAACCGCGGCGCTTCCCGCCTCCCGCTCACCCGCGAAGATTGGTATGCCGGACAAACGGCAGCTCTGGCTAGTTCCGTTTCAGATGAGCCGCATTGAATTAGATTGGAAGCTGCGGAACCACCAGCAGATTCGGAGCCATCTTGCCATCTCCCGGAACCGGAGCCGACATTTCGGAGCGCGATGCCGCCGACCTGCTCCACAAGCTCATTACCGAGCAGAGCCGCGTGCAGGCTCTGCTTCTCGCTCACGACTCGCTGGCGGCAGGCCTCGTCGGCCGCGTCTTCATCGGGCCGGATCGCCTGGTCTGGGTTCGCCGCGGTGAGGACCGCTCCGAGCCGTTCCTGCGCTTCGACCCGGCCGCGGCCGTGGGATTCAAATACGGCGACACCCGCGCCTTCCCCAACATTCCCATCCCCGGCGACCTGCGTCTGGCCTCGGCGCTCATCTTTATTTTCCCCGGCCAGACCCAGATGGCGCTCTTCGAAATCGCCGAGCAACAGGGAGCAAGCTAGCGGGCTGTATGGCATTTCGTTCCTCGGCTGCATCTCAATCCAGAACCGGTCCCTGCCTTCCCCATTTGCCTCAAACCCTCAATTTCGGCGATACTTGAATCGTTGAGTCTTGCGACCGGGCGGGTGCGTGTGCCGTTTGGTGTGCGTATATCAGGCCTTTCGTTTGGCCGGAGCCGCCGCGACGGCGCCGCACCGGTTCTCCCTCAAAAAGACTTCCAACAGAGCCGAAGTTTGAAAGGAATCGTATTGCCGTGGTCATGATTCGCCTGGCGCGCATTGGCGCCCGCAAGCAGCCCTATTACCGCATCGTGGTCATTGAGAAGGACCGCGCCCGCAATGGCCGTTCCATCGAGGTGGTGGGAACCTACAATCCCCGCACCAGCCCCGCCAGCGTCGACCTGAAGCATGAGCGCATCGCCTACTGGCGCCGCATGGGTGCGCAAATGACCCCCACGGTCGAAAAGCTGCTCAAGAACCACCCCGCGCCGGCTGCCGGTGAGCCTGCCGGCGAGACCGCCGCCGACACCCCCGGCAGCGCTGCTGCCTGACCGCTGCTTTCCGTTCCAATTCCGGCAGCAGACCGCGCACGGATCGCCGGCCGCCCTTTGTGACGATTGACTGTAGCGGCGGGCGCAGGCTGTGATACTATTCGCGCACAGACCTAACTCCAACCAGGAACGTGGTCAAGGTAAGAACATGACCCAACTCGATATGGTCGCATCCGTCTCCGTCGCCGATTTGGTCCGGGAAATCGCCCAGGCTCTGGTGGACGAACCAATGGCAGTAGCAGTGGAGTCCGTGGACCGGGACGAGAACACCGTCCTCAAACTGCGGGTGGCTCCCCAGGATGTGGGGAAGGTGATCGGCAAACAGGGGCGAACTGCCCGCTCGGTACGCACCATTCTGGGTGCTGTGAGCATGAAATTGCGCCACCGCTACACCCTCGACATCCTGGAAGAGGATGAGAACGAACCCTAGAGCCTGTTAACACTAGTGGGGTGGATGGCGTTGCCAGCCAAAATCGGGTCAGACGAGGCGGAGGACGACGGCTCTGGCGGGCCCACAGCCTGGGACGACAACGAAGTATGACCCGATTGAAGGGACAGGGCCGATTTTCCCAATTTCGTTGTCGCTCGTCGCTAGCAGACACCCGGTATGCGTCGCTCCTCGCTCCTGGAACTCGGAAAAATCGGCTCTTGTCGCCGCCACCCCGGCAGTGTTAACAGGCCTAGGTCCCAGGCCGTTTGATTTTGCACCAAGGGGGTTCCCCAGGTCTCGATTTTGAGACTTGGGAACCACAAACCTGAAGGAACGTATTCATGCGGTCAGAGACCTTGTATGCCGGGCACCGCAGACGCATGAGCTTTGCCGCGCCCGAGGCGCAGCGTTCGTTCGCGCTGCGCTTCAGCTTGGGGTGCATTATCCCGAATGCCGGACCGCAGTCCCGTAGGGACGATGCCCATTTTCCGGCCCGCTTCGCAGGCGGCTGCGGATGACAGCATCCCATCCCCCACTCCCGTGGGCGTGGCTGGCGCGCATACGCCGTCCGCAGGGGCGCAAAGGCGAAGTCTTCGCCGAGCTTCTCACCGATTTTCCTGAAAAATTTTCCCAGCGGCGGCAGCTCTGGCTCCTGGTTGAGCCCACGCCCAAGCCGGGCCGCGCTCCTGCGCCTCGGGGAAACCGCGCGTCTCTCGGCGCCAGTCAGCCGCCGGCCCCGCGCCCGGTCGAGCTCACCGGCTGCTGGCTGCACAAGGGCGGCATCGTGCTCCACTTCGCCGGCGTGGATTCCATCTCCGCCGCCGAGCAACTCACCGGTCAAATCGTCGCCATTCCCCGCGCCCAGCGCATCGCCCTGCCCGAAGACGAAGCCTACATCGGCGACCTCATTGGCTGCGCGCTCGTCGATGTAGCCGCTGCGGCGCCCGTTGCAATCGGCGAAATTCTCGATGTAGACCGCTCCGCTGGCCCGGTGCCTCTGCTCATCGTACGCGGCCGCAAAGGCGACCTTCTCATCCCCTTCGCAAAAAGCTATCTGCGCAAAATCGATCTCGAATCCCGCCGCGTTGAGATGGCCCTGCCTGACGGCCTCGTGGATCTGAACACTTGAGACGAATTCGAGAACCCGCGATGAAAACACGCTCTTCTGTGCGCCTTTCTCGGGATCTCTCTGGTGGCCGTAGCTACCGCGATCTTCGCATTGGAATACCGGAGCTCTGTCTCGCCGAGGGAATTTTTGACCTTGAGGTAGCGGACCTTTCCACGAGCCATCCGTCGACTGCGATCTCTGATCTCTGACCCCTGTTCCCTCGTTCCCTTGGTCCCTGTATTCTTGAGTCATCATGGAAGAGTTCAGCCGCATCCAGCGTCTCCCCGCTTATGTCTTCAACATCACCGGGGAGATGAAGACCGCCGCGCGCCGCCGCGGCGAAGACATCATCGACTTCGGCATGGGCAATCCCGATGGCGCCACGCCCCGCCACATCGTCGACAAGATGATCGAGGCCGCGCTCAAGCCGCCCACCCATCGCTACTCCGTTTCGCGCGGCCTGCCGCGCCTGCGCAAGGCCATTTGCAACTGGTACAAATCGCATTACGACGTCTCGCTCGATCCCGAGACCGAGTCCATCGTCACCATCGGCTCCAAGGAAGGCATCGCCCATCTCTGCCTCGCCATCCTCGACTCGCGTGACACCGTGCTCGTCCCCAATCCCAGCTATCCCATCCATATATATGGCCCCGTCATCGCCGGCGCGCACATCGTCAGCGTCCCCGTCCACGACCAGGAGCACTTCCTGGCCCAGCTCGAGGACCTCATCCCGCGCATGACCCCGCGCCCCAAGGCGCTCATCGTCAACTTCCCGTCCAACCCCACCACGGAATGTGTCGACCTGCCGTTTCTCGCCCGCCTCGTCGCCCTGGCCCGCGAGTACGGCTTCCATCTCATCCACGACCTGGCCTACGCCGACATCGCCTTCGACGGCTACAAGCCGCCCAGTGTCATGCAGGTTCCCGGCGCCAAGGACGTGGCCGTCGAGTTCTTCACCCTTTCCAAGAGCTACAACATGCCCGGCTGGCGCGTGGGCTTCATGGTTGGCAACCCGGTCCTGGTCTCCGCGCTCGCCCGCCTCAAAAGCTATTTCGATTACGGCACCTTCACGCCCATCCAGGTGGCATCCATTGCCGCGCTCGAAGGCCCGCAGGAGTGTGTGGCCGAAATCTGCGAGAACTACCGCAGCCGCCGCAACGTTCTCGTCGAAGGCCTCAACAAAGCCGGATGGCATGTAGCGCTGCCCAGGGCCACCATGTTCGTCTGGGCGCAAATCCCCGAGCCCTACCGGAGCTTGCGCTCTCTTGAGTTTTCCAAATTGTTGCTCACGGAGGCGAAGGTGGCTGTAAGCCCCGGCATCGGCTTCGGCGACTACGGTGACAACCACGTAAGATTCGCCCTGATCGAAAACGAAGAGCGCACCCGCCAGGCGCTGCGCGGCATCAGGCAGATCCTTGCCAGGCAGTTCTCCCTGGCCGGTGGTCAGTGATCGGCGTGCCTTCCTGGTGTCATCCGCTGCGGCGGACCAAGCCCGTGGCGCCCGGCTTTGCCTAAGAGCGTGTTTACGATCTCCTGGAGCGTGTTTCAAAAATAGGTTTTGAAAGGGCACGGTTTCAGCCGGGCCGTGCAAAATGCGCCGTTGATGCGGCTTTAGCCGCTGAGGGATGGTTCCTTGATTGTCCCAGCAGCATTTTTGAAACACGATGTAAGAATCTGTTCCCAATCGGCAAGAAGGGTGGTTTTCGACTCGCCAGTCCGCCTCAGGCAGGTGAAAGACGGTAACCCCAGGCGCCAGGCTGGGGAACAGAAGGCTGATTTCGTAGCCCAGCCCACTTCAGCAGGCGAAAAAACGCCGCCCTCCAACAAATCGTAAATAGGCTCTAATAAACCCAATTTGCCCAAAATTCGCTTCGCCTGCCCAGGAAGTGCTTGTTCCACCCCTGCGAACCTCAAGCTAGCCCGACCCGGCGTGATTTGGTACACCTCGGGTCAGCATTGGCGGCCATGCGCCAACTTCGGCCTGCCTTGTAAAAGGGCACGACTTCAGTCGGGCCAAAAGAGCCGCCGAAAAGGTTCGGGCTTCAGCCCTGCAGGGCGCACTTGAGTCGAATGTTCCGGTTTGGCGGTGATACGACCGGAACCAAATCTGATCGGTGTAATTCCGATACTCCACTGTTTAGTTCTCGTTTGCGCTGAGTGTGTCGAGGAAATCCTTGATCTCCTTTTCGACCTCCTGCTCGTTTGAGAGAAATACGAAGTGGTTGGCGTTCGACAGTATCACCACCTTAGCGAATTTAAGCTGCTGAAATGCTTTGCCCTGAGCAGCTGATTCTTGCTGATCGAATGCGATGTACTCCTTCTTCTTGTCCTCAGGCATGTGCGCGAGGTTGGGATCGGCATGAGGGCTGGCAAAAATTGCGAGAATGGGTACCTGAATTTTGGTGTACTTTTGCCCACCCCTGATGATTGCGGGTGCTGCAAAGGGCACTACCGGCTTTGTCCCTGAATTCGGCGGAGGCGGCAGCAACTCAAGTCGCTTCTGAAATCTTTCCAGATCTCTTTGCACAACCTGGCTCTCTGACAGAACGTTGGCGGTGCTAGCAATCATGCTGTTCAAATCTGATCCTGATTGGGCGGTGAGAAACGCGTTCAAGGCACTTTCCAAGTCCTTGGCATCCAACTCACGGTTACCATATTCAGGCGAATAGAGCGCATAGCCATAGCCGGCGTCGAGGTAGACGAGTCCTGCAACCTTATCCGGATATCTACTTCCAATAGAACTCAACTCCTCACCGGCGATCGAGTGTCCAATGAGTACCGGCTTCTTCAGTCCAAGAACATCCATCACCTTTAGAACGTCGTCTCCAAGCACATCTGCCGTGTAGTTGGAATCATCGGGAACTGGAGAACTGGATGCGCCAAAACCGCGCCGCGTGATTCCGTACGCATGGTACTTTGGCACAAATTTCGGCGCAAAGTTGTCGAAGACGTGAGCCGTGTTTCCTAATCCCGCAAGAAAAATCAGAGGAGGTCCGTTGCCGCCCCAGTCAATGACCTCGAGCGATACGTCGGGGGCAACCGTAATCATTCGAGTCTTCGATTTCGTCAGCCAGGATTTAGCTTCTGTAACCCGTTGGAATTGGAGGGGCGATTGGGATGATCCCTGTGTCCATGTCCCATTTACTGTGCCGCCGTCGGCGCTTATATTTCCGTGATAACTCCCCCCGATCGCCGAAAAATCCAACCCCCCATTGTTTACGGAGATTGCCGTGACAGGGTAATGGTCTGGGCTCTGATCAATCGGGATGAAATACGCTTGAAGCTTCCCAGTGCCATCGTGCGAAACCTTCAAGACAAATCGATGTGGATGGTCTGACTGTACTGTCCCCTGCCATTGTCCGGCGATATCTTGGGCATGAACGTTGGGTATCACTGAGGACAACAGAAGCAATAGGGAAAGAGCAAAGTTGTAGCGAAGCATCGCATCCCCCACGTGAGAGTAATGATATCGGCTTCCCGTCCCGACATGGCCGGGTGGTCGCCAATGGTCCAACTGACCTGAGCCGGGTCACCTTTTGCCGCTGCCCAAAGAATCCGGCTCTTGCCCAACAATTCAGCCGAAGATGGCTATTTTAAGGCCGAGCCGTGGCGCCCCTGAATCATGGCAGGTCCGCATCGTGGAATCCTGGCCCACCGCACCGCCCGCTCAGGGTAAGCCGGTTCTAAAGGGCAAAAGTGGTCTGAAGGATGCGGAGACCACCCTGCCGGAGATCGAACAAAACAAACAGTCCTTTTCAGCCAACGTAAACTGTCAAATTACCAACTGTCTCACCCAAGGGAGTTTACCCCGCCAAAAGTCAAGACCCTGCCTCGCAACTTTTCTTATAATCGATTGAAACTAGACCCCATTTTCCCGCCAAAAGTTTGCCGGTAATTCCCCCCATTTGCCTTATCCTGACCTTAAATGCGCCAACTGCCCTGATCTCCGATTCCCTGATCTCTGATCTCTACCCCCGAAAGGACCACGCACTGCACGGGATGCTAACCTAGTTGCAATAATTCGGCACTTCGCGCTTGCGCTGGTTCCACAGCCACGGGCATGCGAAAAACCGTCTGTTGCTGGCTCACGACCCACCTGCAGACCAGCGGCTGCCGCGGATTGCCGGTTTCGGTCCACACGCAGCTCAAAGGCGTGTTCTTCGCAGAAAGATTCGAAGGTTTATGAGTTTCAACGGGCATTCGATCATCCAGGCAATTCGACTGCGCGCGGTGCAATGGGCCGCCTTTTTTCTGCTCATTCCCGGCTTGGTTGGAGCGCAACCGGCGACGGGTTCTGCGGCGCAGCCGCCAGCGGCCGGTGCTCCGGCCGCGGCCGCCGCGCAAGTTCAATCACCGGAATCGCCGTGCAGTCCCGCCATTCTCGGGTCGCCCTATATTCCCGTGGATAGCTGGGTGTATCCGGCCATGTGGCGGCTGTATGCGCTCGGCTATGGGGACACGGTTTTCCTGGGAGAGCGGCCGTGGACGCGGGCGCGCGTGGCTCACGTGCTGGAAGAAGCCGCGGCGCGCCTCGAGGATGCCGATACCAGGAAAGACTCCGCCGCTGATCAGGCGCAAAGCATCTACGAAGCGGTAAGCCGCGAACTGCGCCCCGACACGGAGGGTCCCTGCGGACCGCATCAAGGCAGCGCCCGCATCGAGTCGGTCTATACCATCGCCCGCGGCATCAGCGGCACGCCGTTGGAAGACAGTTATCATTTGGGCCAGACCGTCATGAACGACTACGGCCGCCCCTACGAGAACGGATTCAACAACTACTCGGGCATCAGCGGATACGCGACCGCCGGGCGTTTCGCCCTTTATGTGCGCGGCGAGTTCCAGGGCGCTCCCTCGGCCGCCGGCTATTCTCCGGCGCTCTATCAGGCGCTGGCGACGGTCGACGATACCGTGAATCCGGTCACTGGCGTGGCCTATCCGAATCAGACCACCATCCCTGAAGGCCCCCTTGCCGCGATATCCGACGGCCGGCTTCTCGAGGCCTATTTTTCTTTTCAGTATCTCAACCACGTGTTTTCGTTCGGCAAGCAGGACCAGTGGCTGAGCCCGGCCCAGGGCGGAAGCTTTGCTTATTCGAACAACGCGCAGAACATCTATGGATTCGAGATCAACCGCATCGAGCCGCTCCATATTCCGCTGCTCTCCCGGCTCACGGGCCCGTTTCGTTACGAGTTTCTGCTGGGCGCGCTGCGCGGTCACCAGCTCATGCCCAACCCGCTCTTCACAGGCGACACGGTCACGCAGCCCAACGTCATCGCCCCTGGCGACCCCTGGGTGCACGTCGAGAAGATCAGTTTCCGGCCCACCGAAAATGTCGAGTTCGGCTTCGAGCGCACCGTGATCTGGGGCGGCGAGGGTCACTCGCCGGTGACCATCGGCAATTTCCTGCGCAGCTTTTTCAGCGCTTCCTCGCCCACCGGCGGGGGAGTCAAAAACGGCCGCGAAGACCCCGGCGCTCGCTTTGGCGCCTTCGACTTTTCCTACCGCCTTCCCTTCGTGCGCAAATGGCTCACGCTCTACTCGGACTCTGAGGTGCACGACGACGTGAGCCCAATTTCGGCGCCGCGGCGCGCGGCCGTCCGGCCGGGACTTTATCTTTCCCACCTGCCCGGCGTTGCCCGGCTTGATGTGCGCGTGGAGGCGGCGTCGACCGCTCCCGCCGCGGTCGACAAGGGCACCAATGTATTTGGCCGCTTCATGTACTGGGAAGGGATCGAGAGACAGGGTTACACCAACCAGGGGCAGATCTTCGGCGACTGGATCGGACGCGAGGCTAAAGGCGGCCAGGCGTGGGTGACCTATCACCTGAGCGGCAGCGGGTGGGTGCAGGTGAGCGCGCGCAACCAGAAGGCGGCCAGCGAATTTATTCCCGGCACCTATACCAATACGACCGCATCGTGCACGGTTCTGAGCCCCTGCACCACGCCGGGCGGGACCACGCTCAACGACATCGACTTCCAGGCGGCGAAACGGATCGGCCGCGATTTCGAAGTGCACGGTAGCTTCACATTCGAGCGCTGGAAGGCGCCTATCTACCTTCCCGGCCAGCAGACCGTGACCGCGACTTCCATTCAGCTCATCTGGCGGCCGCAACGCAAGGTCAGCTTCTGAGCCGATGTTCTGAGCGGGCGATTCTGAGCGGCGGTTCTGAGCGGGACTGATCGGCGCGCCGGCGTAGGTAGAGCGCTTGGGCCTTACCGTGCGCCGCGATTCGGGCCGCGCGGCCAGCGCGTTGCATGTCAGCGCCGCCCAATCTCATCAGCGGAGGGATGGTAGCCTGGGGGCAGCCATGCGTTCCATGCGGGTTTCATTTTCGGTCTTATGTATCGTTGCGGCCTCTCTCCAAAGCTTCTGTTGCGGGGCGCAAACTGTAAAACAGGAGCAGGCCAATAACCCTTCCAGCATTCTGCGCTCGCCCGCCGAAATCAGCGTGCCGTTTCTTGTCAATGCACCGTCTTCCGAGCGCGCCCGGTCGATTGAATTTCTGCCCCCTGATTCCATGACGGCGCCGGACCGGCAGGTGGCCGACAGCGTCCTGGCAATCCTGCGGCAGAAAGCTGCGCTGGCCGGCTTCGATCTGGACCGTGGACAGTGGACTCGTCAGCAGATGGTCTGCCCCGTGTTTCCTGACTACGTCACCCTCCTCTTCACCCGCAACCAGGGGGTCGGCAATCTGAGCATGTTTTCCGCTGCTATCTGGCGCGGCCACGAAGACGCGGTGCGCATCGTGCCCATTCTCAGGCGCGGCGAGACGCCGTTTACGCCCGCACCCTCCAACCCGCACACCATTGCCATCTACAATGAAGTCCGCGCCAGCGAATACCCGGACAAAAAGGTGGACTGGCTCACGGCCGGCCTTTGCTATGCGGCGCTGGCCGGCGCTCAGGTTGAGCTTCCTCCCGTGAAGGGCGCTGTTCATCCCGGTGTCTCGCTGCTCACGGATTCTTTGCTGCGGATGGGGGCCGATGGTTCGGCCGCAGTGCAGTTTATCGATGTTGAAGTGCGCGACCGGCCCAGGAAGTGGGATCTGACCTTCGACAAGAAAGGAAAGCTGCTGAAGGTTACGGTCACGCGCGCGCCCTCCATGACATCCAGGCCGGTTCCGCAATAAAGCGCCGGATGATTCCGTAGGAGAGTGCAACCGCGGTCCCCAGACCCTCGCAACAATCCTTGATTGTCGTCTCCAGAGTCTTTTAGGATGGGTGCATCCATGTCTAGTTCAGTTTCGATTTGCGTAGTTGGGTCCGGCTATGTGGGGCTGGTGGCAGCGGTTTGCTTTGCCGAAATCGGCCACCGCGTTACCTGCGTCGACAACGACGAGTCCAAAATCAAGATGCTGCGCAAAGGCGGTGTGCCCATCTTCGAGCGCCACCTGCCCGAGCTGCTCGAGCGGCATCGCGGCCAGGGGGTGGTGTTCAGCTCTGACCTGCATGGTGCCGTCGAACAAAGCGAAACCATTTTTATCGCTGTGGGCACGCCTCAGGGCGACAGCGGAGCTGCTGACCTGTCCTATGTGGAGGGCGTAGTCTCTGAGATCGCGCGCTCCATCCGCTCCTACACGGTGATCGTTGAGAAGAGCACCGTCCCGGTTTACACCAATGACTGGATTCGCCGCGTGCTGTGCCGTTTCGGCGTCGATCCGGCAAATTTCGATGTGGTCTCGAACCCGGAATTCCTGCGCGAAGGCTCGGCCATTGGCGATTTTCTGCATCCCGACCGCATTGTGGTGGGAACCAGCAGTCCGCGCGCGGCGGACGTGCTGCGCCGGATCTATGAACCGCTCACCGGAGGCAGTTACTATGCGCAGCCCGATGCGCTGGCGGGCCAGCACACGGCCCAGCATCCAGCGCCGTTGCTGGTCACATCGCCGCAGAGTGCGGAACTCATCAAGCATGCCTCCAATGCCTTCCTGGCTCTCAAAATCTCTTTCATCAACGCGGTGGCCACGCTGGCAGAAACGGTAGACGCCGATATTGAAGAGATTGCCGCCGGCGTGGGCCTCGATCACCGCATTGGCCGCGAGTTTCTGCGCGCCGGCCTAGGCTACGGCGGCTCCTGCTTTCCCAAGGATGTCGCCGCCTTCCATTGGGTGGCGCAGCAACAGGGCGTGCATTTCCGGCTGCTCGAAGAGATTCGCGGCATCAATGAGAGCCAGAAGGAGCATTTCTTCAACAAGGTGGTTTCCGCGCTTTGGACGCTGCGCGGAAAGCGCTTGGCGGCGCTGGGGTTGGCATTCAAGGGTGGGACCGACGACGTGCGTGAGTCCCCGGCCATCGATACCATCCGCAGGTTGCTGCAGGCGGGCGCGCTGGTGACGGCCTTCGATCCGGCTGCCACAGAAAACGCCAAAAAGCTTCTTCCCGCCTCGGAGAACATGAAATATGCTGCCGATCTCTACGAAGCCGCCCGGGGCGCGGACGCGGTGCTGATCCTGACCGACTGGAAGGAATTCGGCGCCATCGACCTGGAACGGCTGAGGGCCCAAATGCGCTTTCCCATCGTGATTGACGGCCGCAATCTCTACCCTGCCGACCAGATGGAGGGCCTCGGATTCTCTTACGTCAGCATGGGCCGCCCAGCCGTCTACCCGGTGCACGAGAAGCAACCGGTCCGATAGCAGTCTTAGCAGCCTGTGCTAAAAGTCCAGTTTTGAAAGGGCACGGCTTCAGCCGTGCCGTAAGTGGCCTCAAATCAATGCGGCTTTAGCCCGCCGAGGAATGGTTTTTCTTGAATTTTTGACTTTCGCTACAGGCTGTTCGGCTTCGCGTTTACCAGTATCAGCCCGCGGATGTATGGTTTGTTCTTATGCAAGGACCGCTCAACCGCTTGTTGGGGTTAGGAGCCGGATTCGAAAGCCTCCGGCGGGCAGGGCAATCGCACTTCAAAAACCGGCAATCCTGTTGAAGGGTCCCTCCTATTCGTTTTGCTGGACTGCACCCCATTGCGTTGTCAAGCCCTTGCCAAGGCCGCATCGCCCGCATCGCGCTCATTCGGCGGGAAATATATTTTCGCCCTTCGTTGCGGGTTAATTTCGCCCTTCCGCTATGCTGTGAAGAAACATTCCCAAGGCGCTCGTGGCTGCTCGAGAATCCGAGGCCGGCAGGCGCAAGGAAGCGCAAGAAAGTGAGGTTTTCTTGCACAAATCCGCATGTTAATCGCACCCGAAAACGCATCCAACCATCAGAAAACAAGGAACTTGATTGCAGAATCCCAAGCACCCCCCCGGGAGGGGTACATATGAACCTGAAATCAACACCACCGGCGCGCTTTTCAAGTGCGATTGCCCTGGCGATGCGCCGGCAGATCCTCCCGCCTCATTCCGTCACCGCGATGGCCTCGACAATCTGGTCGATGGCGTGGGCTTCAGCATCGTCCCCCGGTCGCCGGCCGTTCACCAAGATTGAAAACGCGATCGTCTTGCCGCTGGCCGCGGTCAGGTAGCCGGTCAGCGCGGTGCTCTCGTTCAGCGTGCCGGTCTTGGCCCACATCTTCCCGGTCAGCGGCGAATTGCGGAAGCGCCCCTCAAGCGTACCGTCCACCCCGGCGATGGGCAGCGTGGCGCGCCACTCCTGGCCCCAGGGCTGATGCGACGCGTAAGTCAGCAGCTTTGTGAAAGCGCGCGGAGCCACGCGATCGTCGGGGCTCATGCCGGAGCCGTCGTAGAGGAAGAAATCGCCGTCGCTGACGCCTGCGTCCACCAGGAACTGCCGCACCACGCGCGCGCCCTCCTCAAAGCTGCCGCCGTTGCCCTCGATCTTGCCCAGCAGGCGCAACAGCAGCTCGGCGTGCAGGTTGAGGCTGTCCTTGGTGAGCATAGTGATGTCCTGCGCTACAGGCACGGAAATATGCGCGGCCAGCACGCGGCGGCCATTCGCGGCGGCGGCTACGGTGGTCATTGCGGGGGGCGAAAGCGTCACGGGCAACTCGCGCTGGGCGGCAAAGTTGCCGTTGCCCTGCGGCTGCAGGTGCCGCGACTCGGCATCGCCGCTCACCATCACGCCGCGGCCGAGCAGCGCTATTTTGAATGCCTGGGCCGTGAACTGCGCCGGATCTTCCACCGCCAGCTCCACGCGCAGGCCTGCCGGCGGCACGGTGCCCCAGGTCCGTACCAGCATGGAGCCTGGGTCGCGCCCCACGCCGGGCAGCGGGGGAACGCTGGGCGGAGCCACCGTCATGCGGTTATCGAGCGTGAAGTAATCCACCGCCGGCTTCCACGACGAGACGGTGTTTCCGGGCGACGATGGATCGGGAGCGATGGCCAGTTCGATGGAGTTGTCGTTGAAGGTGAGCGCGGAGACCGGTGCGCCGTAACTCCATTGCAGGTCGTCCCATCCCCAGAATTCGCCATACGGTTCGTAAAAGAAATAGCTGTCGTCGCCGATCACGTCGCCCGTTACGGTGCGCACACCGGCCTGCTCCACCTGCAGGGCCAGCATGTCGAGCACGTCCATCGGATTGGGAGTGGCGTTGGGCGCGGCGGCCGCGGCTGGCGCTCCCGGAGCTGTGGGATTGGCGGGAACCGCGTTGGAGGGCGGGGCCGCGGCCGGCGCGGAACTCGGTTTCTGGTAGGGATAAACGCGCGCGCTCAGCGTAGGATCGCCCACGCCCAGCAAAATCAGGTCGCCGTGCAGCGTGCCACCCGAATCTACGTCGCCGTCGCCCACCACGAAGGTGGTCCAGGTGAGCGTGTCCACAGGCAGCAGTGCGTAGGCCGCGGCCGTGGTGGTGAGCTTGACGTTCGACGCAGGCGTGAACAGCTTGTCGTCGTTAAGCCCGTAGAGCGATTGCCCGTCCAGCGTCACTACGCTGATGCCGAACTGCGCGTGATTTACCGCCGGCGCGGAGACAATGGCTTGGATCTGGTCGGCCAGCGAGCCGCGGGCTGCGGGCTCGTGTTCTGCCTCGTGATGGTGCCGGAACTGCCCAAGGGCGGGAGAAGCGGCGAGGGAAGTTGCCAGCGTTACAGTTGTCATCCACCGAACAAAACTCATGCCCGTGAGTTTAGCACCGGGAGTTTGGCGTCCACCGTGGAATACGAACGGCGTGGACGCCAGCGTACCATCGAGAAGAATGACCACCCCATGGCGGCTGCGGACGCGCACCCTCGAGCTTGGCGCTCGCACGCTGGTCATGGGCGTGGTGAACCTCACGCCCGACTCCTTTAGCGACGGCGGTTCCTTCCCCAACCCGGAGGCCGCAGTGGCCCGCTGTATGCAATACCTCGACGAAGGCGCGGACATTCTCGACCTGGGCGCGGAGAGCACTCGGCCCGGTTCGCGCGCCGGAGGAGCCGACGCGGCCGTCAGTGGCGATGAGGAGCAGCGCCGGTTGCTGCCGGTGCTCGAAGGTATCCTGAAGGCGCGGCCGCATGCAGTGATGTCAGTGGATACATACAAGTCAGAAACAGCGCGGGCCGCATTGGCCGCCGGGGCTGAAATCGTAAACGACGTGAGCGGCTTCACCTGGGATCCGGCCCTTGCCGCAGTCTGCGCCCAGGCCGGCGCGGGTGTGGTGCTGACACACACGCGCGGCCGTCCGGAAGAGTGGCGCGCACAGCCCCAGCTGGCGCCCGATGCGCTGTTGGCAATGGTACGCGAGGACCTGCGGGCCAGCCTGCTTGCTGCAAAATCTGCAGGAGTCTCGCTGCGCGCAGTGGTTCTCGATCCCGGCTACGGATTCGGCAAGCGCTTCGACGAAAACTACGCGCTGCTGGCGCGTCAGGCGGAGCTGATCGCCCTGGGACGGCCGCTGCTGGCCGGCGTCAGCCGCAAATCGTTCCTCGGCCACACGCTCGCGCCCCTCTTCGGCGGCCAGCCCGCGCCGGTCGGCGCTCGCGAGGCGGCCAGCCTTGCGGCTATGATTGCGGCCATTCTCAACGGTGCATCGATTGTGCGCGTGCACGCAGTGCGGCCGGCGGTGGAGGCGGCAAAAATCGCGGATGCTGTTCGCGCCGGCTAGAAGAGCCGAACGCAGCCTGCGTCACAAGCGCCGCTTGGACCACGTGCTTCTACATTAGTCGATCCTGAAGAAGTCGTTTTTCAGATGGGTTTGCATGGTATGTGCGGTCCGATAGGCGCTACGAGGTGCAGATAGCGGCGCCAGACGCCCGGCAGGCGGCGCAGAAAACGGCGCAAAAAAGCTCTCACGAGCTTGTGGAAGTTCATCGCCGCGGCCGACTAACTGCGTGCGTAACTTCCCCGTCGCCGCACGCGCCCGCTGCATCTGCCGCGCGTGCGCGTAGCGGCTCGATGCCAGCAGCAGCCGCTTGCCTACATGCCGGTAACTCTGCCGCAACGTTCCCAACTTCTTCAGGATTTATGCGCCTTTTACCGGTTTTTCAGGATCGACTACCCTAGTACTACTGTGTTATAAACTGGATAGCTTTTCCGCAGGCAGCTGCGCTTACTGAGAACATCGGTGGTAAGTTTCTGGTTATGAGCGCCACCTCTGTCGCGCCAGGCGCCCAGCAGAAACGCTTCGCGGCATATTTGGATGGCCTGGCGCACGCCGCGGGGCACGTGGATCGTGTGGTTCCGTTGAAGTCGTATT
>JASHRF010000118.1 GCA_030037545.1 Acidobacteriaceae bacterium
AAAATGACATTTCAAGTGATACGGCGGACGATTGCCACCTTAGCCCAGAAGAAGGGTACGGTGAAAGACGTGCAGGGCGTGCTCCGGCACTCGCGCACAGCGACGACCACCGATGTCTACATGCAGGAGATTCCTGCAAGCGTGCAGGCGACGGTCAACTCCATCAATCGGGAGTTGAGGAAGTCGGGGTCGGCCGGAAAGTCTCAGGCCAATTCGAAGAGAGCTGCCGATGCGAAAGCTTCTCCTGGAAAGCAGCTGCACAATGAAGTTCCTAATCGCATCATTCAGAATTTGACACCAAATGACACCAAGTCGGAAAGGAGTCTGTCTGTAAGTTATTGATTCTTTGGTGGACCTGGTCGGGATCGAACCGACGACCTCTTCCATGCCATGGAAGCGCGCTCCCAGCTGCGCCACAGGCCCACGTCGGCAGGAATCAAACTCCCCTATTGTCGTTGCAAAAGGCGGCTCAAGTCAAACCCGTAATCCAGGCTGCATGAGTCTGTGGTCCATTCTTTCTGCCTCAGAACAGCTCGCGCAGCCTGGCGATGCCGTCCAGCTCGATGAGGTGCTGTCCAGCAGGCGCGGCGTCAACCTCGGCGTGCTCCAGCACCCACGTGTCCGGGTGGTAGAGCAATACGGCATGAAGTCCGGCCGCCAGCGCGGGGTTGATGTCGCTCCTGGGGCTGTTGCCGATCATCCAGCTGGTATGCGGCACCAGCTCGTGGCGGGCAATCACCTGCCGGTAGGCCGGGGGATCCTTTTCCCGCACAATTTCGACGGCTGAGAAATGGCAGGCCAGTCCGGAGCGGGCCAGCTTGCCGGCCTGCTCGGCGTGATTGCCTTTGGTCATGAGGATCAACCGGTGGCGCGCAGCCAGGTCGGCAAGTGTCTCTTCCACGCCGGGCAGCAGCTCGATCTCCTGCTCAGCAATGGCGCGCGCAAAGCCGCAGACGCGCTCCTGGTTTTCCTCAGTCACCGGCTCCGGGCTGAGCCGCTCGAAGCACTTCACCAGGGAGCGCGTGAAGCTCGAGACCCCGTAGCCGTGAGTCAGGATCGTCTCCCGCTCCACGCCGTACAGCGTCTCCCGCACGTCGGCTGCCGTGTACTCGTGGTGATCGAGAAAACTGATGAAGGCCGCGATGGCGCGCTCAAAGTAAATGTTGTTCTCCCACAACGTATCGTCGGCGTCAATGAGCAGCGTCTGGCCGGCTGGGAAGCGGGGCATGGGCTGAGAATACACAACGACGGCTCTTAGCTCCTAGCTTTTAGCTCCTGGCCTGGGAATGCGCGATGATTCCCACAACTATCGACACTAAGCCACGATCAGCATACGAGCGTCCTTATGCTCTCCCTGCCATGCATGTACCCTCGAGCGCCAGCAATCTCGCCCAGTTCATCATTGAGCAGACCGAACGGCGATTGATTTCGAGCCTTTCCAACTGACCCTCCTGGACACCCGCATGTTGGCCAACCTGCATCCGCGCGTCATTGCGCCGGGCCACGGACGGCCGCTGGCCGGCGCCGAGGTGGAGCAGAAGTTGCCGCAGCTTGCGGCCGAGTACTCCGCCGATCACGCCACCGGTCTCGAGCCAGGAGCCGGTTTGGCGGCGGCGTAGCCAGAAATTGAGATCTGGGCCAGCCAACGGAAGCTTGCCAGCCGTGGATAGATGTGATTTATCTCACGGGGTGGGGGGGAGGGGGGGGTCGATTTTTTAGTCCTTTCCGGTCATTGAAAGTGGATGCAACTTGCGAAGCATGAAGGAGTTGCGAGGCCTGAGACCCGCGAAGGCTTCGCGGGAAAATGCGCGTGCGTGATGCACGCAAACGCCGATTTGGTGGTGCAAGACAAGTCCATTGGGGATTTGAGTCGGATCCCATGGGCAGGTTCCTTTCCGAGATGGGGGCAATCGGGATCAGGGAGCAGGGATCGGGGTGATCTTTGCATGTCAAGGTCAGGATAGGGCAAAGGGGGGAAATTACCGGCAAAGTGCAGGCTGGAAAATGGCGTTTAGTTTTAAGGGGTTATAAGAAAAGTTGCAAGATGGGGCTTGACTTTTGGTGGGGCGCTTCGCAGCGCCTGGCGAGATGGGCGCGCTACCGCGCGTGCCGGAGCTGGATGCAGGATTGCGGCTTTGTGTAACTCAGCCGCTTAAGGGGATGGCAGGCGGTCAGCGCGCCGTCGGCTCCAACAGCGATTCATGCCCGTCCGCGGGCGCCGCATAGTCGGCCTTGCCCATTTCGGCTCCCAGCGCGCCGCTTCCACTCGAAGGCAGAAACACCCGGAAGCAGGTGGTGCACCCCTTGACGTTGCGCCAACTGCGGAAGGTGATACGGCCCTCGTATTTCTGCACGATGCCCTTGCTGATCCACAGCCCCAACCCCGTGCCCTTGGCCGCCTTGGTACTGAAGAACGGCTGGAAGAGATTGCGCGCATCCTCCGGCCGGATACCCACACCGGTATCGCCGATCGAGACCATCACCCCGCGCCGGTCGGAGGTGAAATCCGTAGCCTCACGCACGCTCACCCCCAGCACGCCGCCGCGCGGCATGGCCTGGACGGCGTTGCTGATCAGGTTCATGAATACCTGCCGAAGCTCCACCGGGAAACCCCGCACCAGAGGCGCCGTCAGGTATTTCTTGCGCAGCTCGATGTGATTGACCCGCAGCGCGCGCTCCTGTAATCCCAGCACGTCTTCGAGCAGTTCCGGCACCACCACGGAGATCGGTTGCTTGGTCTCGCGATAGAAGCTCAGCGTCTGCCGCGTAATATGGCTCACCCGCTGCAGCTCCTGCTCCGCCATCTCCGCGCAGCGCCGCGCATCCTCGTCGAGCGAGGGGTGGTTGCGCAGCAGGTAGAAGATGTTGGTGATCGCCGCCAGTGGATTGTTGATCTCGTGGGCAATGATGCCGGCCACGCGGCCCATGGCAGCCAGTTTCTCGCTTTCACGCAGCGCCTCTTCGGCCTGTAGCTGCGCGGTGATGTCGCGGACCACTTCGAGAATCAACTTGCCGTCTTCGCTCATCGTCTTGTGGCAGGAGACGGTGAGCTCCGTCCCATCCTTGGCGATATGCACCAGGTTGCCCTGCCAGGAGCGGCGCTCACGCAGCGTGGCCTCGATCTCCGCCGGCGGAACGGGAAAAACGGTCCGCAGCAGGACGTGCAAATTGCGTCCCATTACCTCTTCGCGCTTCCAGCCGTATATCTTTTCCGCGCCTTCGTTCCAGTATTGAATGGAGGCATCATCGAAGGAGCGCACCATGATGGCGTCCGAGGCCAGATCGAGCAGCTCGGCTCTCATGCGATAGAGCGCCTCGCGCCTCTGCAGCTCCTCAGTGCGTTCCGCAATTACCCGCTCCAGGTTCTTGTTCAGCGCTTCCAGCATGCGCGTCTTGCGGTGCAGGTCCACGAATACGCCGATCTTGGCGCGCAACACCTCCGGAACCACCGGAACGCTGATGTAATCCACCGCGCCGCTGCGGTAGCCCTGGATGCGATCGGAATCGGTGAGGTGAACGCCAGAGATGAAGATGATGGCCGTCTTCTGGAAGCGCGGATGCTGGCGGATGACGTCGGCCAGCTCGAAGCCGTCCACGTCGGGCATGGAAACGTCCATCAGCACTACGGCGACGTCGGTCTTGAGGAGGACGTTGAGCGCCTCGCTGGCCGAAGTGGCCTTGATCAGGTTCTCGTCCAGATCCTTGAGAATGACCTCGTAGCTCAGCAGCTTCGCCGGCTGGTCGTCGACCATCAATATGTTTACTTTCTCGTCAGCGTTCATTGTTACCTCGTGAATCGTGGGCTAACAGCCTGTGGGCGAAAGTCAAAAATTCGAGAAAAACCATTCCTCAGCGGCTAAAGCCGCATTGATTTGAGATCACTTACGGCACGGCTGAAAGCCGTGCCCTTTCAAAACTCGACTTTTACCACAGGCTGCTAAGCAGTGAATCAGCGAAGGAGTTAAAAAGTTGATAAGTGAACAAGCGAAGGAGTGAATAAGCGAAGACGGCGGCGCCGGTTTCTCATTTCACTCCTTCACTCTTTCACTCCCTCACTCTTTCACTCTCTCGCTCCCTCGCTCCCTCGCTCTCTCACCCTCCCACTCTCTCGCTATCTATGCAGCCACATCCGCAGCGCCGAAAGCAGTTGCTCCGTATTCACCGGCTTGGCCAGATACTCGCTCGCGCCCGCCTCCAGACAGCGCTCGCGGTCGCCCTTCATGGCCTTGGCCGTAAGCGCAATGATGGGCAGCCGCCGCAACTCCGGATTCTGCCGGATCACCTGCATGGTTTCGTATCCGTCCATCTCCGGCATCATGATGTCCATGAGCACGATGGCCAGCTCAGGCGTGGACTCGATGGTGCGAATGGCCTCGCGCCCGGTACCGGCCGAGAGCACCGTCATGCCGCGCCGCTCCAGCACGCTGCTTACCGCGAAGATATTGCGCACGTCGTCATCGACCACCAGCACCTTGCGCCCGGCCAGCGCGTCGTCGGACTGGTGCAGACGGTCAAGCATCTTCTGCTTTTCCATCGGCAGGTCGGCGATCACGCGGTGCAGGAAGAGGGCGGTCTCGTCGAGCAGCCGCTCCGGCGATTCCACGTCCTTTACCACCACGCTGCGCGCCAGGGTGTGCAGTTGGCTGTCCTCGTCAGGCGTCAGATCGCGCCCCGTGAAAACCACCACCGGCAGGTCCTTGAGCTGCGGATTATCGCGCAACTGCTCCAGCACCTCGAACCCCGTCATGTCGGGCAGGCGCAAGTCCAGCACCACACAATCGTAACTGTCCTTCGACAGCTTCAGCAACGCGTCCGCGCCGGAGCCGGCCACATCGATGTCAATATCCTCCGATCCCAGCAGCTCGCACGTGCTCAACTGCTCGGCGGGATTATCTTCGACCAGCAGGAGCCGCTTGCGCCGTGGTTGCGCAAAGTCGCGGATGCGGGTGAGCGCCGCCTCCAGATCCTCTTTCGACGACGGCTTGGTCACGTACGAAAACGCGCCGCGCGAAAGCCCGTGATGCCGGTCCTCGTCGAGGGTGAGCATCTGCACCGGAATATGCCGGGTTTGCGGATCCTGCTTGAGGTGGTTGAGCACCGTCCAGCCCAGCATGTCGGGAAGGAAGACGTCGAGCGAGATAGCGGTGGGCAAAAACTCGCGCGCCAGCGACAGCGCTTCAGTGCCGGTCATAGCGATCAGCACCTTGAAGCCTTTGTCGCGCGACAGATCGCAGAGCACACGCGCGTAGTGCGGGTCGTCCTCCACGATCAGCAGTACGCTGTCTCCGGTCTGGATTTTGGCCCGATCATCTTCCAGACGCGCTTCCTGCTCCACAACCGTGGCCGTGGCCAGCAGGGACTGAGAAGTTGCGAAGGCCGGGACGTTTTCGCTCCTTTCCTGCTTGGCAACGGGAGCCATCACAGGCCCCACGTAAGTCTGCGGGAGGTAGAGGGTGAAGGTGCTGCCCGCGCCGAGCGCGCTCCTGAGCTGGATTTCGCCGCCCAGCAGGTTGGCCAGCTCGCGGCTGATGGCCAAGCCCAGCCCGGTGCCGCCAAACTTGCGGCTGGTGCCCGCGTCGGCCTGCTGGAACGCCTCGAAAATGATGCGCTGCTTCTCCGGAGCAATGCCGATGCCGGTATCGCTCACCTGGAACGCAATCACGGAGCCGGCCTTGCTCAGCACCGGGTTATCGGCGCTCCAGCCGCTGTGCGCGCTTAATACCATCAGCTTCACGCTGCCTTTCTCAGTGAACTTGAAAGCATTCGACAGCAGGTTCTTGAGCACCTGCTGCAGGCGCTTGGAGTCGGTCACGAGGCTGCGGCCGAGGTTAGATTCGGCCATCACCTCGAACGTGAGCTTGCGGTTTTCCGCCTCGTGCCGGAACGGCCGCGCGACCGCGTCGAGCAAGGCACCGAAGAATACTTCTTCCGCCTCGACCGATACCGTGCCCGACTCGATCTTGGAGAGGTCGAGAATGTCCGAGATCAGGTTCAGCAGGTCGGTTCCGGCGCCGTGAATGGTGCGGGCGAACTCCACCTGCTTTGGCGAGAGGCTGCCGTCGGGGTTCTCGGCAAGCTGCTGGCCCAGCACCAGGATAGAGTTGAGCGGCGTGCGCAGCTCGTGCGACATGTTGGCCAGAAACTCCGATTTGTACTTGGAGGTGAGCGCCAGCTCGCGTGCCTTTTCTTCCAGGGCGCGGCGGGCCTGCTCGATCTCCTGGTTCTTGCGTTCCACCTCGGTATTCTGCTCGGCAAGCTGCTGCGCCTTCTGCGCCAGTTGCTCGTTGGTCTGTTGCAGCTCCTTCTGCTGTGTTTGCAGCTCGGCGGCGAGTTGCTGCGACTGCTTGAGAAGGCCTTCGGTCTGCATGGTGGCCTCAATCGAGTTGAGCACGATGCCGATCGACGCGGTGAGCTGCTCCAGAAACGCCAGGTGCGATGCGGTGAAAGCGCTTAAACTGGCCAGCTCGATGACCGCCTTCACGCGATCCTCGAAAAGCACCGGCAGCACGATCACGTTTTTCGGCTTGGCCTTGAACAGCCCGGAGCGGATAGGGGACGTGCTCTTGGGCAGCTCGGTAATGAGCATGCGCCGCTTTTCCGCCGCGCACTGCCCGATCAGGCCTTCGCCGAGGCGCACCTCGCGAACGTAGCCCTCGGGCGTGTCCGCAAACGTGGAGAGCAGAACCAGAGCTCCGCCGCTGGCAGGCGACTCGCCGCCCATCTGGTAAATGACGCCCTGCTGCGCGTTCACCAGCGGCGCCAGCTCCGACAGCAACATGCGTCCCACCGTGCCCAGCTCGCGCTGCCCCTGCAACATGCCGGTGAAACGCGCCAGGTTGGTCTTCAGCCAGTCCTGCTCGGTATTGCGGTCCGTGGTCAGGCGCAGGTTGTCGATCATGGTATTGATGTTGTCTTTGAGCTCGGCCACTTCGCCGCGCGCTTCCACCTGGATCGACCGCGTCAGGTCGCCCTTGGTCACGGCCGTCGCCACTTCGGCAATGGCGCGCACCTGGTTGGTCAGGTTGTCGGCCAGCAGGTTCACGTTTCCGGTCAGATCCTTCCAGGTTCCGGCGGCGCCGGGCACGTTGGCTTGGCCGCCGAGGCGGCCTTCCACACCCACTTCGCGGGCCACGGTGGTCACCTGGTCGGCGAACGTGGCCAGCGTGTCGGTCATGTTGTTGATGGTCTCGGCCAGCGCGGCCACTTCGCCCTTCGCGTTCACGGTCAGCTTCTGGGTGAGCAAGCCGTTGGCCACGGCAGTGACCACCTTCACAATGCCGCGCACCTGTTCCGTCAAGTTGGCGGCCATGAAGTTTACGTTGTCGGTCAGGTCCTTCCAGGTTCCGGCCACGCCCGGCACCTGCGCCTGGCCACCGAGCTTGCCGTCCGTGCCCACTTCGCGGGCCACGCGCGTTACCTCGCCGGCAAACGCGTTGAGCTGGTCCACCATGGTGTTGATGGTGTCTTTCAGCTCCAGAATCTCGCCCTTCACGTCCACGGTGATCTTGCGCGATAGATCGCCGCGGGCCACGGCCGTGGTCACTTCGGCGATGTTTCTCACCTGCGCCGTCAGGTTGCCGGCCATCCCATTCACGCTGTCGGTCAGGTCTTTCCAGGTTCCGGCCACGCCGGGCACGTTGGCCTGCCCGCCCAACCGGCCCTCGGAGCCCACTTCGCGGGCCACGCGCGTTACTTCCGCAGCGAACGAGCGCAACTGCTCGACCATGGTGTTCAGCGTTTCCTTGAGCTGCAGGATTTCGCCGCGCACGTCCACCGTAATCTTGCGGCTCAAGTCGCCGTTGGCGATGGCCGTGGCCACCTCGGCGATGTTTCTCACCTGCGCCGTAAGGTTGCCGGCCATGAAGTTCACCGAATCAGTCAAATCCTTCCAGGTTCCGGCCACGCCCGGTACCTGCGCCTGCCCGCCCAGCTTGCCGTCCGTGTCCACTTCGCGGGCCACGCGCGTCACTTCGCCGGCAAACGCGTTGAGCTGGTCCACCATGGTGTTAATGGTGTTCTTCAGCTCCAGAATTTCGCCCTTCACGTCCACCGTGATCTTGCGCGACAAGTCGCCGCGGGCCACGGCCGTGGTGACCTCGGCAATGTTTCTCACCTGCCCGGTCAAGTTCGAAGCCATGGAGTTCACCGAGTCGGTAAGGTCCTTCCACGTGCCGGCCACGCCGGGCACATTGGCCTGCCCGCCCAGGCGGCCGTCGGTTCCCACTTCGCGGGCCACGCGCGTGACTTCGCCGGCGAATCGGTTGAGCTGATCCACCATGGTGTTGATGGTCTCCTTCAGCAGCAGAATTTCGCCTGACACGTTTACCGTGATCTTCTTCGACAAGTCGCCGGTGGCGATGGCCGTCGAAACCTCGGCAATGTTTCTCACCTGGCCGGTCAGGTTGGAAGCCATGGAGTTCACGTTATCGGTAAGGTCTTTCCAGGTTCCGGCCACGCCCGGCACCTGCGCCTGGCCGCCCAGCTTGCCGTCGGTTCCCACTTCGCGGGCCACGCGCGTAACCTCGCCGGCAAACGCGTTGAGCTGATCCACCATGGTGTTAATGGTGTCTTTCAGCTCCAGAATCTCGCCCTTCACGTCCACGGTGATCTTGCGCGAAAGGTCGCCGCGGGCCACGGCCGTCGCCACTTCGGCAATGTTTCTCACCTGGCCGGTCAGGTTCGAGGCCATGAAATTCACGTTATCGGTGAGATCTTTCCACGTGCCGGCCACGCCTGAAACCTGCGCCTGCCCACCGAGCTTGCCGTCTGTTCCCACTTCGCGGGCCACGCGCGTAACCTCGCCGGCAAACGCGTTGAGCTGGTCGACCATGGTGTTGATGGTGTTCTTCAGCTCCAGAATTTCGCCCTTCACGTCCACCGTGATCTTGCGGGACAGATCGCCGCGGGCCACGGCCGTGGTCACTTCGGCGATGTTTCTCACCTGCGCCGTCAGGTTGCCGGCCATCGAATTCACCGAGTCGGTCAAATCCTTCCAGGTTCCGGCCACGCCGGGAACGTTGGCCTGACCGCCGAGACGCCCTTCGGTGCCCACCTCGCGAGCCACGCGCGTCACTTCGCCGGCGAAGCGGTTGAGCTGATCCACCATGGTGTTCAGCGTTTCCTTGAGCTGCAGGATTTCGCCGCGCACGTCCACCGTAATTTTGCGGCTCAAGTCGCCATTGGCGATGGCCGTGGCTACCTCGGCGATGTTTCTCACCTGGCCGGTCAGGTTTCCGGCCATGAAGTTCACGTTATCGGTAAGGTCCTTCCAGGTTCCCGCGACCCCCGGCACGTTGGCCTGGCCGCCCAGCTTGCCTTCGGTTCCCACTTCGCGGGCCACGCGCGTCACTTCGCCGGCGAAGGCGTTGAGCTGGTCCACCATGGTGTTGATGGTGTCTTTGAGCTCCAGAATTTCGCCCTTCACGTCCACCGTGATCTTGCGCGACAGGTCGCCGCGGGCCACAGCCGTGGTCACTTCGGCAATGTTTCTCACCTGCGCCGTCAGGTTGCCGGCCATGGCGTTCACTGAGTCGGTCAGATCCTTCCACGTCCCGGCCACGCCCGGCACCACGGCCTGCCCGCCCAGTTTGCCGTCCGTTCCTACCTCGCGGGCCACGCGCGTCACTTCCGACGCGAACGACCGCAACTGGTCGACCATGGTGTTAATGGCTTCCTTGAGCTGCAGAATCTCGCCGCGCACGTCCACCGTGATCTTGCGGGAAAGGTCGCCGCTGGCCACGGCTGTCGCCACTTCGGCGATATTTCTCACCTGCCCGGTGAGGTTGGAAGCCATGGAGTTCACTGAATCGGTCAGATCCTTCCAGGTTCCGGCCACGCCGGGCACCATCGCCTGGCCGCCCAGCTTGCCGTCGGTTCCCACCTCGCGCGCCACGCGCGTCACCTCGGCTGTGAACACGCCCAACTGCTGAATCATGGTGTTCACAATGTTGGCCGAGCGCAGGAACTCGCCCTCCAGCGGACGGCCGTCAACGTCCAGCCGGACGGTCTGTGTAAGATTGCCCTGGGCCACGGCGGCAATGGCGCGCGTCACTTCGTTGGTGGGCCGCAGCAGGTCCTCCACCAGCGTGTTGACGGAGACTTCCATCTCGTCCCACGCTCCGCGCCGCGTTTCCACCCGAATGCGTTCGCGCGTCTTGCCTTCTTTGCCCACCGCCAGGCCCACGCGCTTCAGCTCCAGCGCCATCTGCTGGTTGGCAGTCACAATCTCGTTGAAGCTGTCGGCAATCTTGCCCGGCAGCCCCGTCCAGCTCACCGGGAGGCGTACGCTGAAGTCGCCGTTCCGCATCGTTTCCAGCGACTGCAGAATGACGGAAAGGTATTCGGGAGCCTGGGTTTCCAACGTCTCGGTCGAGAGATAATCCTGTGTCCTCTGCCCATTTTGGGGCTGTTGAACGGTGGTCTCCATCGGTTGTGAACTCCTTGCATTAGAGGAAGCTACGAAAGCGGCTGCAAAAATTAATGCCTCGGTCGAAGGGAAAATAACCTGGGACGCTCCCGCGCGCGTGAAAAGCCGGCCTGGGGGAAACCTAGAAATAGATGCCTGGGCCGAAATCCGGGTTGTCCAGGGCCGAGCCGAATTCGAAACATTGCCTCCGGTTTCGCCGGCTTGAGCCACGCCGCTCAAGCGTGGCTAGATCTAAGATAACTAATTCAATACAAAGCAAATATATCTCCAGAAGCCCAAATGCCGTGAGCGCCTTCTCCATTATCAACGAATACGAATGAACGCCAGGAATCGCTATTTCGACGTTCTCAAAACTGCTCATCGACCGCCCGTAAACGCGTATGATGGCCCGAAAGGGCAGCGTCTCCTTGTTTCCATGGCCGAATACGAAGGTGAACTCACACGTCTTGTCGAGCAGTTGAATCGCTCCGCAGCAGGGCCAAAAGCGGACGAAATCAAACTTCTGGACCAGTATCTGACCGCCGCGTTCCAGCGCCACGCGTCAGACCTGCTTCTGGTGGCAGGTTCGCCTGCAATCCTGCGCGTGAATGGCGCTCTCACCGCGGGCATCGGGCAGGCCCTGTCCCCTGCCGAGCTGCGCGGTATCCTGCTCCCGTTATTGACCGCCGGACAGGCTGACGAGTTGCAAACTCATAAGTCTCTCGACTTCTGTTTTGATCGAAAAACGATCGGAAGATTCAGGGCCAACTATCACTATCAGCGTGGCACGCTGGCAGCCGCGTTCCGCCTCTTGCCGGAACAGGTCCCATCTCTTGAGTCGCTTCACCTGCCGCCAGCGCTTGCGCTCCTGGCAGAGCGCCGGCAGGGCCTGGTGCTTCTCACCGGGCCAACCGGATGCGGAAAGAGTTCCACACTGGCGGCTCTGGTGGACCTGATCAACAACCGGCGCCGCGACCATATCATCACCGTTGAGGATCCCATCGAATATCAGCACCCCAATCGCAGCTCCATTGTCGAGCAGATAGAACTCGGGCACGATACTCCCAGCTTCGCTCAGGCCGTGCGTGCCGCATTGCGGCAAGCTCCGGATGTCATTCAGATCGGAGAGATGCGCGACAGCGAAACCATGGCGGCCGCGTTGACGGCAGCCGAGACGGGACATCTCGTTCTCAGCTCTCTCCACACCAATGACGCGATGCAGACCATTTTGCGAATTCTCGACATCTTCCCTTCCACCTATCAGTCGCAAATTCGGCAACAACTTTCTTTGGCTCTTCTGGCCGTCATCTCGCAGCAATTGGTGCCAGCAGCTACGGGGGTGGGGCGCTATCCAGCCGTCGAGATCATGTTCGCCACAACCGCAATTCGCAACCTGATTCGCCGCGGGGACGATCATCAGCTTCGCGCGCACATTGAAACCGGCAAAGCTGAGGGCATGTTGACGATGGAGCAGTCGCTGGCCGAGTTAGTCCATTCCGGGCGTATCTCCCGCGACACCGCTTTCGATCATTCCCACCACCCCGAAGATTTGCAGCGTCATCTCGTTCATTAGCGGCCTGTGGCGAAAGTCAAAAATTCGAGAAAAACCATTCCTCAGCGGCTAAAGCCGCATTGATTTGAGACCACTTACGGCACGGCTGAAGCCGTGCCCTTTCAAAGCTCGACTTTTACCACAGGCTGTCAGGCGACTTTTTTGGAATCACTGCGCGGGCAGCGCGTGGTCCGCTGTCCTGATGGCGTGTATCTTGTCCGCAGCCAGCTTTTCCGCTGTGGTCAGCGCATCGTCTGCCGAGACCTTCACATCCGGTTCTACGCCGGTGCCTTCCCAACTGGTTTTCGTGACGGGATTGATCGCGGTTGCGAAGGACACACCGACCATGAAATAGTCTGCCACCACGCGAAAGCGAATTTGCAGTGGCTCGCTGGAATCGATGGAGAGCAGATCGAATCCTCCCGTGTGCCCTCGGAAGCCGATCATGGCGTCGGCGTTCTGCGAAGGATCGACGGTTCTCACATAGCTCTCGATCTTCGCGCGGTCGCCGCTATTGAAGGCGTCAAGCCACGCCTGCAGGGTGCGGCCAGCGGGAGTGCTGGGAATGGCAGGCTGTTGAGCTGATGCGGCCAGCGCCGCGCAAACCACAACGCAGGCCAGGAAGCGAATCGCGTGCATGGGAATTTTCTCCAGGTGTTTCAGCATACCGGCTACGGGCTGCGCTGCGCACCCGCGAGCGGTGACCCGAAATTCCCGCACATCCGGAAAAAGAAGCGGCAGGATAACTTGGCGGGGGACTGTGGTCATCGAAGAAGCTCAGCTTCGTATCTGGTTCAGTTGCTTTGTGTTGCGATGATCACAGGCGATCCATCGGTGCCCCTTCAGTAACCACCCAAAGTCGCGCCGGTAACGGCCAAAATCAACTAAAGGACCCTGCCCCCGAAAGATTGAGAGTGCAGTTTGCGGTTGCTGCATAGCATCATAATGAATATCCGGGAGCATGCGGAGGTCGCATAAACAGCACTCCCGCAGAAAGTCCATCTCTAGGGGTGAACTCATGAACTTCCTCTCCATGCAACATATTCCCTTGGTTTCAGCCTATCTTTGTCCGAACTGCGATTGCATTGGAAACTGCGCAGTACGTTGCCCGGCATGTGCTTCGTCATCACTTTTGAGTTTGGCAGGGGTTCTTGACCGGAAACCGAACAGCAGCTCCGCCATGGTTCGGAACTTCCACCACGTGGCCCGCACTCATTTGCATCCGCAAACATTTCGCCGTAGCGCCTACCGGCTCAAAGAGTCAGCCGTTGAGTTCAAGCTGTAGCTTGGAAGCTGTTTTATAACCACCAACTGCCTTTCAGGTGCGAAAGCTACTCTGTTTTATGACATTTTTCGGCACGGCTGAAGCCGTGCCCTGACACAAAACAAGTTATGAAATGGCTTCTAATCTCCTGACGCTTTTCCCCTCTGCTTTTGCGGGAAAGCTTCGAATCGCGAAATTTTCAGTAACACGCCCGAGCGGCGGCTACCGGCCGGCCAGGGCCCGCAAATACGCCTGCGCCGGAACCTCCTCGAGGGCTAGGCCCGGTCCCTCCCACAGCAGGCGCGGCGCGCCGCCGCTCATCGTGTTCAGGCCCTCTACGCGGATGGCGTGCAATCCCGCGCGCAGCCCGATGGCACCGCGATCGTAACGCAGCGCATTGCCCGGCGAGCCGCAAACCTGCGCAAACGGAGGTCCGGTCTTCGCCACTTCCGCGCCGTCGATCGTCAGCCGCGCGCCATCGCGATCGATCAAATGGAAGATGTATCCGCCATCGGCCGGAACGCGCAGAAATCCGTCCCACGCCGTGGCCCAGCGCGTGAATCCCTGCGCGTTCGCCTCCAGATTCGGCGACGCACCCGTCAGCGTCGGCTGCAACTTGGCGAAATCCGGCAGCTCGGCCCACGCGCCCGCGTAGATCTTCCAGTCGAGCCCCGGCGTGGTCGCGCCCGGAACCTGCACTGCGTCGTGCCACTCGTCCACGGCCGCCACATTCTGCTCCGCCCAATCCTGGTGACCGGTTTTGTCCGTGACGTGCAGCAAAACGCGGAAAATTCCCGCGCCATTTCTGCCGTCCAACTCAGTGCCCAGCGCATCAGGAAAGCGGTGGCGCACGTGGCGGCCGTGCTGCACCGACCCATCGCCGAAGAGCCACGTGTACCGCGCGCCCGGCGCGCGCCCGGCGGTAAAAGTCACCTTCCGTCCCGGCCTCGCCACTGCCGGCTCAATCGCAAACTCCGCCGCGAGCACGGGCGGGGGCGAAAACCTCGGCTGCTCCGCTCCGGCAGAAACCACCACCGGCATCTGCGCGTCATCGCTCACGCGCTGCTGGCCGTATTTCAAATTGTCGATGGTTACGTCCTTCACGTCGCCCGTGATCGTCGACTCGGCCAGCGGCGGCTGACCCAGTGCCCAGATGTTCCGGAACGTGACCCCGTGCACTGCCGGCTGCTCCTGCTCGATCTGCATGAGCGAATACCAATTGTCGAGGAAAAGATTCTCGAAAGTGAATCCCGAGTGGTCGCCCTGCGCGCCCTTCGCGCCCCAGAAACCGAGCAGCCCGAAGGTCTGCCCGCAGGCCCCGATACCGCCGTCCAGAATATCGCTGTTGCGCAGCGTAAAGTTGCGGGAGTTGAAAATCTTCTCCGGCCATCCCGCGCGCACCGTGTTCGAGATGCTGGTGGAAAGCTCGCTGTCTTCGACGGTAATGTTGTCCACGTCGTGGCCGGGGCGCAGCATGTCGGCCTGCGTGTAGCCGTCCCAGTTGCCCTCCATGGCCAGATCGTCGTCCGACGCACGGAAAAATGCATTTTTCACGATGGTGTCGCCGCCGCCCAGCCAGTCCATGCCGTCCTGGTTGGCGTTGCCGGGATTGCCGCCGATCACGCGCAGGTCGTCGTAGCGGAATCCCGTCGAATCCTTCATCTGAATCGACCACGTCCGCGAGCGGATGATGCAAGTGAGACCGTCGATCTCCACATTTTGCGACTGGTAGCCGACGATGCAGTGCCAATCCGGCTTCTGCATCCAGCCGTCGTCGGCTGCCGGATCCTGCGGTCCGTCGTACACAATCGTTCCGCGCCCCAGCACCTTCACGTCGTGAACCTGCCAAAGATTCAGGCTGCCGAGGACGAAGGCTCCAGGCTCCAAATAAATGGTGTCGCCGCTCTTCGGGTTCAGGCTTTCGCGATGCACGCCTGCCGGCACAATGGTGACGTTTGGCCCCGTGGGCGGCCGCGGCGCCGGCGAGCCGGCAAAGAGAAACAGCATCTCCGCGTGGTTCAGAAAATCGCCGGGCCGCGAAATAGAGAGCTTGGCCGGCCCCGGGAGCCGGAAGCGAATCGTTTGGGCATCTCCGTTTACCCGCGTAGCGCGCAGACCCAGCCGCCAGGGCTCGATGTCCACGCCGCGATCCCAGAAGCCCGGCTCCGCGGCGGTGATCGTAATCTCCATCGGCCCGGTGGCATCGAAGCTGACGAATTCGTAGCTTGACGCAGCATAAGCCACGTCCACGCGTTGCCCGTTCACGGTAACGGCGAAGAAACTGGAACGCATTTCCGCGGGAACCGGCGCACCTTCCACACTCGCGGCCGCGTGGGCAGCCGGAAAAAACAAAAGGGCTAGAACTGCCAGACGAAAGAACAAGACCGAATCCTCAATCGAACAGTGGGAACAATCCACTGTAGCACTGGCGATGTGATTCCTACTCTCCGGCAAACGCGGCGTATTCATTTGCTTCGCGGCGCAGGGTAATGATGCGATTCCCAAGGCTCGGAGACGTACAATTTGAGACGCGAACATGCTCCGTTCATTTCTCTGGAGGTCATCATGCCGTCAGCCGCTCGAACCGGTTGCATAATTTCAGGCCCCAATTCCAACGGTTTACCTGAGGGGCTAAAGCCCGCGTTTTTATTGGGCTCCCGGGGCACGGCTGAAGCCGTTCCCTTTCAAAGCCGCATTGATGGAACCATCTCTCATCTCCTCCGCACTTATCGAAAATCGTTGGCTCTCGTGTTCGCGTTTCTCGTTACCCCTATCGCAGGCGTGGCGTCGCCCGCGCAGACCCCGCGCATCACCTTCAACTCATCCATCACGCTCGTCGAGAGCACGAGTGTGCCCCTGCCGGTATATCGCGCGACAGAAGACCTGCGCAACGACTTCGGCAAGGTGTTTGGCCGGGAGCCGCGCGTGGTCGAAGCGCTGAGAGACGCCGGGCCGGCCGCGATCCTCATTGCACAGAACGGCAGTGTGCCTGCGGGCGTGGACTGTGCGCAGGCTGCCGGGACCGAGGCGTTCGCCTTGTCCATCGCGCAAGGCGCAAAAGGACAGCGCATCGTCTGCCTCACCGGCTCCGACATGCGGGGAACCATTTATGCGATATACGAATTTTCGCAGCGCATCCTCGGCGTCGATCCCATGTACCTGTGGACCGACAAGCAGCCGCCAAGACGCGCCTCCATCACGCTGCCCGCCGATTTCACTCGCACCTTCCCCAGCCCTCTCTTTCGCTATCGCGGATTCTTTACTAATGATGAAGATCTGCTCAGCGGCTATATTCCCGCGCCTCCAGGCGCGCACACCGGCATTTCGCTCCAGGTCTGGGACCAGGTCTTCGAAACCATCCTGCGCCTCAAGGGCAACATCGTGGTCCCGGGCACGTGGATCTTCCCTGACGATGCGCAGGTCCACGCCGCATCCGAGCGCGGTCTCATTGTCAACCAGCATCACGCTATTCCGCTGGGTGTAAACGTGGCGCGCTGGCCCGAGGGCGTCCCCTACAACTTCTCCACCCACCCTGAAATCCTGGAGCGCGCCTGGACTGACGCCGTCGCCACCTACCAGCCGGACGACGAAATTCTGTGGACCGTGGGCCTGCGAGGTCTTTCCGACCAGAGCTATTCCGCACTCGACCCCAGCGTGCGCGGTAATGACCCGCTGCTCGGCCAGCGCATCAGCCAGGCCATCGCCGACCAGATCAGGATTGTGCGCGCCCGCTATCCCAACGCTCAGTTCGTCAGCAATCTCTGGCAGGAGGGTGCGCGGATCAGGCGCGAAGGCTATCTGAAGATTCCACCCGAGGTTACGCTGGTGTGGCCCGATACCGGCTACGGAGACATGCAGGACGACGGCGAAGTTGCCGCCGGGGAGGGCGCTTATTTCCATGTGGCCATGATGAACGGCCAGGCCAACCAGCTCTCTGAGATGGTTTCCGTCAAGACCATCCAATCGGAACTGGGCCGTTATATCCGCGCCGGAGCTACCGGCTACCTGCTGCTCAACACCAGCGACATTCGTCCCGTGGCCATGACCGCGCGCGCGGTCATGGAACTGGCATGGGGAGGTGTTCCGGAAACCACCGGCGGAGCCGCGGCGGCTTCAGGCAACGATCCCGATGGCGCCTACTATCGCCGCTGGGCCACGGAGGAATTCGGCGCAAAATCCGCGCCGGCACTTGAAGAGATTTACAAGGCTTATTTCGCCGCGCCAGCGCCGCGCCGCCCGTTCGGTCCTCCGCACCTGACCTCGGCCGGCACTCTGCCGCCTCCGCCGTCCACGGCATCCACCGACGCTCCGCTCGTATATGGCGATCAGCATTACCACACCGAAGCGCGGCGTCTCATCCTCGACTATCTCAGCCAGCACCAGGCGGCCTCCATTCCCAGCCAGTCGCCCAAGTGGTCGCCGCCGCACCTGGTTCCCACGCCCGACGCGCAGATTCGCCAGGCGCTGCTGGAGGCCGATATCGCGGATTGCGCATCGGCGCAGCCACGCTGGGATGCAGTATGGCAAAAGGCCGTCGCCGCCGAACCGCTCGTCGATCCAGCACGCCGCAATTACTACCAGGCCGAGGTGCTGACCATGATCGCCATCAACCGCGAGAGCAACCGCATGTTATTCGAACTGGCGAACTCTCTCGAAGACGATCGCGCCGGCCATCGCCAAAAGGCTGAAGCCGAGGCCGCGGCAGCGCTCGGCGCCCTCGATGCGGTGCGGGCGTCGATGTCCGCCGCCGAATACGGCAAGTGGAAGAACTGGTATCGCGGCGACTGGCTCACCGGAGTCTATCGCACCCACCAGCTGGTCGAGGATTACGCCAATCATCTTAAAGACCCCATGGCGAAGCTCCCCGCACCGGTCGAATGGAGCGGTTGGGAGGCCTATTTTCACATCATGGAGTACGAAGACGGCCGGTCCGTCGACGTGCATTAGGGCCCTGACGGCTGCGCTTGCGTTGCGTCAACTTCCATACCTCGTCTTCCGTATCTCGTCCTTGGGAATCTCGAGAAATGTGTCTCAAATCACACGGCCCAGGTCTTCACATCACATCTCCCCATTCCCGAAAAGGCGCCTAATTCCTCTGACGGACTCTTGGCAAAGTCCAGGGAGGATGTTATGTTGAAGCGCTTTTCCTTTTTTCTGACAGCAGCGGCCTTGTGCGCCGCACCTTTGGCGGCGCAGCAATCGGTTGTCAACCTCTCGGTAACCCGAACCGACCCCAACGACGGCAAGCAAATGTACGTGAACTATTGCGCACCCTGCCACGGCGTGGATGGCCGCGGCCACGGTCCCGTTGCGAAGGCCCTCATCGTTCCGCCCACCGACCTCACTGCGATGAGCAGGAACCATCATGGAAGCTATCCGGATCTTCACGTGGCCGCGATATTGAAATTTGGTGTAAATATTCCGGCGCATGGATCGCAAGATATGCCGGTATGGGGCACCGTTCTGCGCAGCTTCGACCCGCCCAGCAGCCGCAACGAGGATGTCGAGTCACTGCGAATCAGCAATATCGTGCGCTACATCAAGACGCTGCAGACAAATTAAACGTGCGTCATCCGCTTCTCCGCCGGGAGATACTGATACCGTGGCTCCGTGATGAATTGCCGCGCCCATGAGCGTGGGGCGAAGGCCAGATTTTTGTGGTCGCGGCACTCGAAGCCCGCTCCTGACGTGGGGATGGAGAAGACGCGCAAAAGCCGGAAACAGGAGGCGGCCACCGAGGCTGAGCGGGCCGTTGTGCCTGCCGCAGCCGGCGCGGTCATCAGCCGCCGTGCAGCCGGCCGCCTGCGCAGCGGCTATCTCTGGGTCTATGCATCCGACGTCGAGTCGATTGTCCCTCCGCAGCCTGGCAAAACACTTGTGCCGGTGGCGGACAGCCGCGGCCTGCTGCTGGGCACGGCGCTCTATAGTCCTACGTCGCAGATCGCTCTGCGCCTTGTGTCGCGCGACGCTCTCGACGAGCCGGCCTGGCTTGAGCTGCTCGCCGTGCGGCTGCAGCGAGCCATCGCCCGGCGCAAACCCTTGCTCTCGGCGGAAACCGACGCCTGCCGGCTCTGCTTCAGCGAAGCCGACGAGCTGCCCGGTCTCATGATCGACAAATACGGACCGCTGGCGATTGTGCAGCGACTGACGCAGGGGTTGCTCGGCAATGCCGTTGCCGATGCCTGCGTGCGCGTGCTGCGCGAGGAAATTGCCCCGGCGGCCATTCTCGAACGGCCCGATCCACGCATTCGCGAGCTCGAAAGCCTGCCCGCACCCGCCGCCGCGCCGCTCTGGGCAGCCAAGCCCAAAGGGCGCTCCGCCACGCCGGCGACCAACGCCGAATTCCATCTCAACGGGCTGGTCTTCCACTACGACGCCAACGCCGGCCAGAAGACGGGCGCGTTTCTCGATCAGCGCCTGAACTACGCGGCCGCGCGCGATTGGGCCAGGCGGCTGGGCGTGGCCAAGGCTAACGGCGGACGTGCCCTCGACGTCTGCTGCTACCAGGGCGGTTTCGCGCTCCATCTTGCCGAGGTCTGCCGGCGTGTCACGGGCATGGACGCCTCGCGCGCCTCGCTTGAAGTTGCCGAACGCAATCTGGCCGCCAATCGCGAGCGGCTCGGGACTTCCGAGGTGGACTGGGTCGATGGCGATGCCTTCACCATCCTGCGCGACTGGTCCGACGCCGGCGAGCGCTTCGACGCCATCGTGCTCGACCCGCCGGCCTTCGCCAAAACCCGCCGCGCCGTCGAGGGCGCCCTGCGCGGCTACAAGGAGCTGAATCTGCGCACGCTCAAGATGGCGAGCCCCGGCGGACTGCTGGTTACCTGCTCCTGCTCCCATCACGTAAGCTGGGCCGATTTCGAAGGCGCGGTAGCGTCGGCCGCAGCCGACGCCCGGCGGCGCGTGCGTCTGCTCGAGCGCCGCGGCGCCGCGCCTGACCACCCCGTGATCCTCAACCTGCCGGAAACCGAGTACCTGAAGTGCCTGGTGCTGGAGGTAGAATGAGAAGCCTTGGCCGCTCGGATTCATTCCTGATCCACTTTCGCGCCCGCGGCATCTATACTGGTGTTGTTCGGGCCGCATCCTGAGTCTGCCGGAGCGGCACTGGAGACACCATGAGCCTTACCACGTTCCGCGCCGGCGCGCAGCCGCTGGGCGTTTCCCATACCAAAGTCACTGTGCCTACCCTGGGCGAGATGAAGCGCCAGGCCAAGCCCATCTCCGCGCTCACCGCCTACGACTACGCCACGGCGCGCCTGGCCGACGAGGCGGGAATTGACCTGCTGCTGGTGGGCGATTCGCTGGCCATGGTGGTGCTGGGCCATGAGAACACGCTCTCCGTCACCGTGGACGAGATGCTGCACCACACGCGGGCCGTGCGCAGCGCGGTGCGGCGCGCGCTGGTGGTCGCCGACATGCCCTTTGGCAGCTATCACGGCACGGTTGCCGAGGGCGTGGCCAATGCCGTGCGCTTTGTCAAAGAGGCCGGCGCGGAGGCGGTCAAAATCGAGGGTCCGCGCACGGAGCTGGTCCGAGCACTTACCGAAGCTGAGATTCCGGTCATCGGCCATCTCGGCCTCACGCCGCAGAGCATCAATCGTATGGGCGGTTATCGCGTGCAGGCGCGCACCGCGGAGACGGTGCGGCAGCTCGAAGCCGATGCGCGTTCCCTGGCACGAGCCGGCGCGGGCGCAATCGTGCTGGAAGGCGTGCCGCGCGAGGCGGCTGCGCAGATTACCGCCGCGCTGACCATTCCGACCATCGGCATTGGCGCCGGTCCCGACTGCGACGGCCAGATTCTGGTCTTCCACGATCTGGTGAACCTGACCTTTGCGCCGGCAGCCAAATTCGTGCGCCGCTATGCCGACGCTGGCGCGCTGTTCCGCTCCGCCATCGAGCGCTACCGCGAGGACGTGGAGCATCGCGCCTTCCCGGCCGATGCGGAGAGCTACCATCTGAGCTCGGGCGAGCGCAGAGCATTGGGTATGGAAGCGGAGCTCCAGGCGGAAGCCGAAGCAGAGGATGCCATAGCCAATCGCGACGCGCTGCAGGAGTGGACAAGCTAAGAACGTCTGATGCAAACCCTCCACACGGTTGCCGAGCTTCGTCAGTGGTCGCGCGCATGCCGCCGCGCCACCCAGCCTCCGATTGGCCTTGTCCCCACGATGGGCGCGCTGCACGCGGGCCATGCGTCGCTCATTCGCGTGGCGCGGGCGCGCTGCCGTCACGTGGCCATCAGTATCTTCGTAAACCCCACGCAATTCGGACCCAACGAGGATTACGCATGCTACCCGCGCAGCTTCGAGGCCGATTGCGCGCTGGCCGGGCGCGAAGGCGCAGACGTAATCTTTGCGCCGGCGGTCGAGGAGCTTTATCCGGCGGAACCCTCTTCGGAAATTGCCACGTTCGTCGAGGTCGCCGGCCTGAGCGATCGCCTCGATGGCGCTTCCCGGCCCGGGCATTTTCGCGGAGTGGCCACGGTGGTGGCCAAGCTCTTCATCGCCTCTGAAGCCGATCTGGCCTTCTTTGGCCAGAAGGACGCGGCGCAGGTTTCGATTTTGCGCCGCATGGTAACGGACCTGCGTCTGGCGACTGAAATCGTCGTCTGCCCCATCGTTCGCGACTCCGACGGCCTGGCTCTCAGCTCGCGCAACGCGTACCTCACCCCGGCCGAGCGCATTCAGGCGCTTACGCTCAGCCACGCGGTGCGGCATGTGGAGGAACTCGTCGCGCAGGGTGAGCGCCGGTCGAGCGTGCTCATCGATGCCGCCCGCGAGGTCTTTGCCGCCGAACCCGCCGTGTGCATCGACTATATCGAGCTGGTAGATTGGGCTACGCTGGAGGCGGTCGAAACTGCCGCTCCCGGAACGCTCTTCGCCGTAGCCGCGTACGTCGGCGCAACAAGGCTCATCGACAACACCATCGTGCGCTGAAATCGTTATTGCGCGCGTGCCCGCTGCGGCTGCAATCTGAAAGCAATGCCGGAGCTGCCCGACATTACCGCCTACATTGCTGCCCTCGCGACGCGCATCCTCGGCCGCACCCTGGAGCATGTGCGGCTGGGCAGCCCGTTTCTGCTGCGCACTGTCGACCCTCCGCTCGAAGCCGCGGAAGGCCGCGCGGTGCGGGAACTGCGGCGCATCGGCAAGCGCATTGCCATTGGCCTCGGCAGCGGCCAAAATCAAGAAGGAGACATCTGGCTGGTGCTGCACTTGATGATCGCCGGCCGGCTGCACTGGCGTCCGGCGCAGGCCAGACTCGCCGGCCGAAACGCGCTGCTCGCCCTCGATTTCGCCAACGGCAGTCTCGTACTCACAGAAGCCGGCTCCAAACGTCGCGCCTCGCTGCATGTAGTACGGGGCGAGGAGGGTTTGTGCGCGCTCGATCCCGGAGGCGTGGAGATTTTCTCGACCGATCTCGACGGTTTTCGCGCCGCGCTCATGCAGGAAAACCGGACCCTCAAGCGCGCGCTCACCGATCCCCGCCTGATCAGCGGTGTGGGCAACGCTTACTCCGACGAAATCCTCCACGCCGCGCAGCTCTCGCCCATCACGCTCACCCGCAAACTGAAACCCGAGGAGTGGGAGCGGCTCCACGCGGCCACGCGCGATACGCTCACGCTGTGGACTACGCGGCTGTTGACCGAGGCCGGGAAAAAATTTCCCGAGGGCGTGACAGCGTTCCGGCCGGAGATGGCGGTGCACGGCCGCTTCGGCCAACCCTGCCCGCGCTGCGGCGCCAAGATTCAGCGCATCCGCTACGCCGACAATGAGATCAACTATTGCGCCGCCTGCCAGACCGGCGGCAAGGTGCTGGCCGACCGCAGCCTCTCGCGCCTGCTCGGCGCTGACTGGCCGCGCTCCCTCGACGAATTGGAAGCCCTCAAGCGCCGGTGATCGGGCTCGGGGATGGGTCAAAAACATTCGAATCCGTCAAATTGCGAAATCGCCGCTCCCTCAGCGGCTAAAGCCGCGCTCTTTTTGTGGCCGCTTTTAGCACGGCTGAAGCCGTGCCCTTTCAGAACATCGAATCGGCGCGCGGTCCGGACCCCACCCCCTTGCCGGAAGCGTAATAGAATCCAGAGAACGGCAGAGGCATCTGATACTCGCATAAGTTCCGCGGATGGATGCTTCTTTCAAAAGAATGCTTTCCGCACAAATTGCTTCACTGGAAGGAGGGTCTGTGCGCACACTTGCATGCATCGCCGGCATAGTCTGCCTGTGGATCGTGCTGCTTGACGCCTTCCAGACCATCATTCTGCCGCGCCGCGCCTCCGGGCGCTTCCGGCTCACGCGGCTCTTTTACATCGCTACCTGGAAGCCGTGGGCGTTTTTCGCGCACCGCTTGCGCACGCAGCGCAAACGCGAGACCGCCTTCAGCTTCTACGGGCCACTATCGCTCATTCTCCTGCTCGTGGTGTGGGCGGCGACCATGGTGTTGGGATTTGGACTGATTTACTATTCGCTGGGCAGCCCGTTCCACGATGCCTCGCGGCTGCCCAGCTTCAGTTCCGATATTTACGTCAGCGGCACAACCATCTTCACCCTCGGCCTGGGCGACGTGACTCCGCAGAGCGCCATAGCGCGCGCGCTCGTGATTTTGGAATCGGGAACAGGACTCGGTTTCCTGGCTGTCGTGATGGGCTATTTTCCCGTCCTCTACAGCGCATTTTCGCGGCGCGAGGTGAGCATCTCGCTGCTCGACGCGCGCGCCGGCTCGCCGCCCACGGCCGCAGAGCTGATGCGCCGGCACGCGCACGAGGGCGCTGAAGAAGCGCTCTCGGTGCTGCTGGTGGAGTGGGAGCGCTGGTCGGCGGAGCTGCTGGAAAGCCACATCTCCTATCCGCTGCTCTGTTACTTCCGCTCCCAACACACCAACCAGAGCTGGTTGAGCGCGCTCACCGCGGTTCTGGACACCTCGTCGCTATTGATCTCCGGCATTCGCGGGCATGAGCCGCGCCAGGCGCAGTTGACCTTCGCCATCGCCCGCCACGCGCTGGTTGACCTCGCGCAGATTCTCTCGCTAAAGCCGGCTGAGGACGCCCCCGACCGTCTGCCGCCGGAGCGCTATCAGAAACTCTTCGCGCTGCTCTGCCAGAGCGGCGTTCAAGTCTGTCGCGACGAGTTCTCCAGCGATCGCCTGCGCGAAATGCGCTCGCTTTATGAGAGTTACGCCGAGGCGCTGAGCCGGTATCTGTATATGCCGCTTCCGCCGTGGATCGCCGACCAGCCCCACAAGGACAACTGGCTCACCGTGGCCCGCCTGCGAGCCAAAGCCGAAGCCGAAGATTCGCCGGATGCAGAGGGGCGGGCGCGAAGCGGCGATTTGCCTCCCGGCATCTCGCCGATCGTCGACCGTCACCACGACTTTTGAGGAGCGGCTAATAGCGAATCGCCAATAGCAAAAAGCTGCTTCTCAGTCCGCGAACGACGCTTCTTCCTCCACCACTTTGGCAAGGCGTTCCACAAGCACGCCCGGATAGTACGCGTTACGGGTGTACTGGCGGACCATGCGGTCGGTATTGAAGTAGGAGCCGTTGTAAGCGAGCGTGGTGCGCATCAGGCGTCCCCACTTTTCGGCCGGCTCGCGGTAGAGCGGGACCACAGCCGTTTCCAGCTTGCGATAGAGCGACTGCGCCTCTTCGGCGTCGTTGGCGCCGTCTTCAATGGCCCAGCCGGTCACGCCCTCGATGCAGCCCTCGATCCACCATCCATCGAGAATCGACAGGCTGGGCACGCCGTTGAGGGCAGCTTTCATGCCGCTGGTTCCTGAAGCCTCGTAGGGCCGCCGGGGCGTGTTGACCCACACGTCCACACCCGCGGTGAGCATGGCGCCCAGATCCCAGGCGTAATTTTCGAGATAGACGATGCGCAGTGTGTCGTTGGAAAAGCGGGCGGCGTCTTCGACAACGTGCTGGATGAGCGCTTTGCCGGGACCGTCCTGGGGATGCGCTTTGCCCGCGTAAAGAATCTGCAGGCCGCCGGCCGCCTCCGCGATCTGCTGCAGGCGCTCGGGATCGGCGAACAGCAGGTCGGCGCGCTTGTAAGTGGCAGCGCGGCGGGCAAAGCCGAGGGTGAGAACCTTGGGATTGAGCACCAGCCCGGTGCGCGAGGCGACCTCAGCCAGCAGCTCTTCCTTGGCGCGTGCGTGAGCAGCCAGAATCCGCGGCTCGGGCAGGTCAATCAGGTTGCGCAGGTAGAGATTGTCGCAGCGCCAGGCGGGGACCTGCTGATCGAGCATCTGCTGAATGGGCGCCGAGGTCCAGGTGGCCGCATGAACGCCATTGGTGATGGACTGAATATCGAAATCCGGAAACATCTGCCGCGACACCCGCCCATGCTGCAGGGCTACGCCGTTGGCGTAGCGCGAAAAGCGCAGGGCCAGCAAAGTCATGTTAATGAGTCCGTCCTGGAAACATCCTAGTTTCTCGAGGCGGGCCGTGCGGTCGCCGCCCAGGATGCGAATGGATTGCTCGGTGGAGAAACGGTCGTGACCGGCGGGCACGGGCGTGTGCGTGGTGAAAACACATTTGCGGCGCACCTGCTCGATGTCGGCATCCGTGTAGGCGTTTAACGGGCCGCCGCCCACCTGGCTTTCGAGCAGCGCCTGCGTGAGCAGCGCCGCGTGACCCTCGTTCATGTGGAAGACATTGATGTTCAGGCCCAGGGCCTTGGCCATGCGCACGCCGCCCATGCCCAGCACAATCTCCTGCTGCAGGCGATAGTTGGTGTCGCCGCCGTAAAGATGGTCGGTCAGGCCACGGTCCCAGCCCGAGTTGTCTTCCACGTCAGTGTCGAGCAGATAGATGGGGACTATGTGCCCGAAGCGGCCCTCAAGGGAGTAGCGCCAGGCGCGCACCGTCACCACGCGGTCTTCGATGGAAACCGTGGCGCGGGCCGGCTCTTCGGTGCAGAAATCCTCCGGACTCCAGGACTGCACTTCCTCCGTCTGCGCCCCGTTGCGGTCAAGATGCTGCTGGAAATATCCCTTGCGATGCAAGAGCGTGAAGCCCACCACAGGCACGCCCAGGTCGGCCGCCGAGCGCAGCGTGTCTCCAGCCAGAATCCCCAGGCCGCCCGAATAGGTGGGCATGGAGGGATGGATCGCGATTTCCATCGAGAAGTAGGCAACCTGACCGGAATTGGGGAAGGTTTCGTATGAGATGGGTCTTTTTGTGGTTTCCATAATTGCTGAAGTCTCCGCAGCTTTCAACCTGCGCGCGCCTACTCAAAGCATTGAGCCGCGAAAGCCAGGCAAGGCACGGTCATGGCCTCAAAGGTTCATCGGGGCAAACATCCCTCAAGTTTAGCAAGGGAAACCCGGAAGCGCACCGGAATCTGCCCGGTGAGAATTTAACCCTTTGGTGGGATGCAAAAATGCGCCCCGCCGCAAGAGCAAGGCGGAAAAACGGCGAACTCCAAGCTGTTACTCCAACTGATGTGCGCCGCTCGAAGCATGGCAGATGTGAATCTCGGGGGCCATGCCAAAGCGCTTCGTATAGCGCCGGCCCAGCTGGGCCGCAAACGCCGGCGCATCTTTCTGTTCGACGAGATTCACAGTGCATCCGCCGAAGCCGCCGCCGGTAAGCCGCGCGCCGATCAGCCCGGGCAAATCCTGCGCCAGTTCCACCATGGCGTCCGCCTCCACGCAACTGCCTTCGAAATCCTGGCTATAGCTGATGTGCGCCTCGGCCATTAACCGGCCCAGTTCTCTCAAATCCCCGCGCAGCAGCGCGTCGCAGGCTGCCACGGTGCGCAGGTTCTCGCTGATCACGTGGCGCGCGCGCAGCAGCGATTTGGGCGCCATCTCGCTGCCCCATTTCTCCAGATCCTCGAGCGTGGCGTCGCGCAGGAAGGGCACACCCGGCCGGTGGCTGGCGATGACCGCGCAGGCGGCTTCCGATTCCGCGCGCCGCACCTTGTAGCCCCCGCCCACTACCGAGTGCTTCACCATGGTGTTGGCGATCACGAGCGCTACGTGGTCGGGAATCGGCGCCAGGCGGAAGCTCAGGTCGCGACAGTCCAGCAGCAGCGCGTGATCCTCTTCGCCGTTGGCGGAGATGAACTGGTCCATGATGCCGCAGTTGGCGCCGACAAACTCGTTCTCCGCGCGCTGGCAGAGACGCGCGATGACCGGGCCAGGATAGCTGGCGCCCGCCAGGGAGAGAACCGCGAGCATGGAGGACACTCCAATGGCGGCGGAACTGGATAAGCCGGAGGCCAGCGGCACGTCGCCCCAGATGGTGAGACTGAAGCCGGGAACTTTGTGACCTTCACCAGCCAGAATCGACACCACGCCCATCGGGTAATCGCTCCAGTGCGAACTGGGCCGCGCGGGCAGCGCCGTGGCGTCGTAGGTCTTCTCTTCGCCATAGTTCTCGGAGAAGATAACGATTTTGCCGTCCGCGCGCGGGGAGATGGCCGCCAGGGTGGCAAAGTTGATGGCCGCCGGCATCACGAAGCCTTCGGCGTAGTCGGTGTGCTCTCCGATCAGGTTGACGCGGCCGGGCGCGACAAAGATGGAGGGCTGGGCGTGAAAACGGCCCTGGTGCATGGAGCGGAGAGCGGCTGGATCGTGCATATCGATTCAAATCCTCTTCAGCGAGTCAGCAAATCGGCGCCGCATTTGGCTTCAAGATAAATGAGAACGTTTACCTGCTGGCCCATTTCACGCATATTGCCGATCCTATTGGCCCGAAACTTCCGCGCAGGCCGCGGATAGCCGCTCCCAGATTCGGCCCATCCATGCCTGGTGCTCCGGCTTCATCAACACCGAACGCAGGCAGGTAACCGAAGGGCGAGAATCTGCTCCATTCTCTTGACCGACCGGCCAAAACCAGGATTGCGGCAATTGTACAAGAGCCAGGTGCAGGTCGCGCGCGGCGCAGGCGTCGAAGACATCCTGTGCCTGCTGGGACGCCTTCCGAAAGTCCGCTCCATGCAATGGCGCAGCCCAGACGACGATGTCGAGCTCCGGCGGTCCGGCGGCCAGCGGCGCGAACCGGTCGTCTTGGCGCAGCCGGCGATCGAGCTCCATCGCCGCCGCGCGGCCCGCGGCCAACCCGCGGGCAAATGCGCTTCCAGGAACCAGTGGGAGCAGCCGTTGCGTGGCCCAGAGCGCAACCGCTGCCGCGCCCGCGCGCGAGCACTCCAGGCTGATCTCGCCCAGGTGCAATTGTTTGGAGGTGAAGTAGGTATACGGCGAGTCATGCCTGTAAAAGCGGCCCACGGCCGGGTCGCGAAACAGCACGCAGCCGCAGCCATAGGGCTGCAAGCCGTGCTTGTGGGGATCGATCACGATGGAGTCAGCGTGGCCAATGGCTGCGAAGGCGCGCCGCGCGGGCTCCTCGAGCGCCTCCGGAATCAGCGTGAAATAGCCGCCGTAGGCCGCGTCCACGTGAATGCGAAAACCGTAGCGCTCGCGCAGCGCGAGGATGCGGTCGAGCGGATCGACGGCGCCCACAGCGGTGGTTCCGAGCGTAACCACCACCGTGCCCACCTTGCCCCGGCGCAGCTCCGCTTCCAGCGCATCTATGTCCATCCGCCCGCGGTTGTCAGCCGGAATGGAGGCAAAATCGAGCTTCAGTACCGCGGAGATGCGGCGATGTGTATAGTGAGCCTGTTCGGAGCCAACGATGCGCTGTTCCGGCGCCACCTGTCCCGCAACCCACAATGCCTCCAGATTGGCGATCGTCCCACTGGAAGTCAGGTGGCCCAAAAACTCACTCCAGCCGAACATCCTGACAATCTCGCCAACCGCCTCGATCTCCATTTCGGAGCTGGCGCGGCCTCCGTCGCGGGCGTGATTGTTGGGATTGATCTGCATGGCCAGCGCGTAGGCGGCGCGAGCTACCGGGTGCGGCGGCTTCAGCATCTGCCCGGCGTACAGCGGGTGGAAGTAGGGATAATTGTCGCCCAGCCGGCTCGCCGTATCCGCCAGCACCTGTTCCAGGGCGTGGGTATCGCAGCCCGGCGCAAGCTTAGGCAGCGGGTCAAACTGCTGTTCCAGCAATTCGGTGGCGCGCGAAAGAAGTGCGGGAACGGGGTCCAGGGGCATGGTGAGATCTTACCGTGGAACGCCCCTGGGCGTGCAATAACCCCAAATCGGTCAGAGAGTTCCGTCGCGGTAATTCACGAGGTGAGACGAGGCAAAACTTTCCTCTCCTCATTTTAGACGTAGATGGTACAATGTGGTCAGCGTTAGAAACGAACCGGGCGTGAGCAGCAACTCGCCCAACCAAGCAAGATTCTGCCAGTGGTCGCTCCGATTCCTCCAGCGCAATTCAAAACCAGGAAAATCGAACAAGATGGAACAAGGTACTGTGAAGTGGTTCAATGACGCGAAGGGCTTCGGCTTTATTTCGCGCCAGAACGGCGAAGATGTTTTTGTGCATTACTCGGCAATCAACTCAAGCGGATTCAAAAGCTTGCAGGAAGGCCAAGCCGTGCAGTTCAACGTTGTGAAGGGTCCCAAGGGCTGGCAGGCAGCCGACGTTCAGCCTCTCTAAGCCGACCGGGCGGATTCCGGCGGAATCTTTAATGGTCATCGCAGGGCCGGGCGACTCCCGGCCCTGCGGTGTATTTGCTGTCGTTAGGCCGTTTCAGCCAGATAGAGCTTCGATTCGCTTCCTTCCGCTTCCCTGAAGCCATGCACTTGCATTTCTGCCCGCCCTGAGGGGATGGGTCAGGGGGCGGCGGACGCCTGTGTCTGGCGAAACCCTGGGTTTTCGGCCTGTGTGCCTGCATGGTTCACGGCCGCGGCGCCGGGGCCGTGCCTGCCCGCTCGTGATGCGGCCAGGGTGCTCCGCCTCATTGCGGCTGCGTGCAATGCCAAAAGCGAAAAACCGCGCTGCTCCCCAACCGCGCCTCAGTATACCCTTGAAGAGGATCATGGAACCGGCTTCCCCTCGGCCGCCGCGGCGCGGCATGGAGGCTTTTGCCTCTCGCGACTTCCGCCGCTACCAGCTAGCGCGATTAGCCGCGATTCTGGGCGCTGAAGCGCAGGCCGTGGCTGTAGCCTGGCAAGTCTACTCCATCACCCACCGCGCCATCGACCTGGGCTACACCGGCTTGGCACTCTTTCTGCCTGGACTCATTTTTCTGCTCCCCGGGGGCCATTCGGCCGACCGCTTCGACCGGCGCCGCGTGCTCCAGGTGTGCTACTCGCTCCAGCTCTTGGCCACCGGAACGCTGGTCATGCTGGCGCGCAACCACACGCACAATATTCTGGCCATTTACGCGGTGCTGTTCTTTATCGGCACGGGGCGCGCGTTCTCAGGGCCGGCGGCCACGGCTTTTGTCCCGCACCTGGTCCCGGAGAAACATTTCGTCAACGCCATTACGTGGGCCGGGGTTGTCTTTCAGCTCGCCATTATCACCGGGCCGGCGCTGGGCGGCCTGCTGTTCACGTTTCCGCTGGCGCACCTGGCGCCCGGCTTGCGGCTCGAGGGCGCGGGCATCGTCTACGTCTTCACGCTGGCCACGCTGGTCTGGTATTTGGCGCTGGTAAGCACGCTCCGTGTGCGCCCGGGGAGGATGGAGCATCGCGACCTCTCCATGAAAGTGCTGCTCGCCGGTTTCCACTATGTGGGCCGCGCGCCCATTCTGCTGGGATCGTTTTCGCTCGACCTGTTCGCGGTGCTGCTGGGCGGCGCGACCGCATTGCTACCGATCTTCGCGCACGACATTCTGCGCCAGGGCCCCGCCGGGCTGGGCATGCTGCGCGCCGCGCCGGCGGTGGGGGCGGTGATGGTTTCGCTGGCGCTGGCGCGGTTTCCTTTACAGAGGCGCACGGGACGCAAACTCTTCATGGGGGTCTCGATCTTTGGCGCGGCGACCATCGTCTTTGGGCTATCCCGCTCGATGTGGCTCTCGTTGGCGGCGCTGGTGATCCTGGGCGCGGCCGATATGATCAGCGTCATTATTCGCAGTTCGGTGCTGCAACTGGCCACGCCTCTTGAGATGCGCGGCCGCGTGAGCGCCGTGAGTGCGCTCTTCGTAGGCGCATCCAACGAACTGGGCGAGTTCGAAAGCGGCGTCACCGCGCAGTGGTGGGGCGCGGTGCGCGCCACGGTAATTGGCGGCGTGGGCGCGCTGGCGGTGGCGGGACTCTGGGCGGGACTCTTCCCCGGCTTGCGCCAAGTCGATGAGCTGACCGCCGAATCGCTGCGGTCGCAAATGCCGCGCCAAGAAGCCCTGGCACTGGAGGGCAGCGATTAGGGGAATTGGGATAACGACAAACCCTGGGAAGCTGCTTGCTGGCTTGGCCCCTTTGTCCCTCTGTGCCTTTGTCCCTGCTCTCTCATGCCTTGGGCGTGGCCGCCGTCCTCCAGTTGATGACGTGATACACGGCTGGCTCGGTGCCCACATTCTTGAGCCCGTGGAGCTGGTTAGAGCCGTTGAAGATCACGGATCCCGGACCTACGCGCTTCCATTCGCTATTCGAAAGTGTTTCCACCGTGCCCTGGCGGAGGATGATCATTTCCTCGTTGGGATGCCGGTGAGGCGCGTGCGGCTGCTGGCCGGGATTGAGGGTAGTCACGTGGACTTCGAGATTCTCGAGCGTCGCTGTGGGCGCGGAGCAGAACGAGCGCACCGAGCCGTAGGAGGTGGGCTTGACGGGAATTGAATTCCAGTCGAAGACGCGCGAGCCCATCACCGGCGCGGCGCCGGCGCCTGGCCCGGAGCCGGCAGCGAAACTGGTCTTGGCAGCCAAGGCCTCCGGCGCCAGCGCGGTTCCAGCGAGAGCAGCGAAAAAGTCGCGACGGTCCATGAGCTCCATCCTGCGGGTCACGATCAGCGACAGTGTACGCTACCCAGGGTAACGCTGGTCTCCATTCCGGGTTAACCCGCGCACCCGGTTTGGGCGCGTGCGCGGCGCGCTATGCACGGATGTCCGGCCTGCTCGCGCCATGGCTGCCCTCCCATTTACAAACCTGCTCCGAAAGTGTTCCAATCAAAGAGTTGAAACAGGGGTGCTCCGCGCGGCAAGCGGGGCTGAGAAGATACCCTCGAACCCGATCCGGATAATACCGGCGTGGGAAGCTTTCCGAATCCGAGCGGCAATTTTCAAAAAGTTTCCGGCATGAGCGCCTTTGTTTCAACAGGAAGCAGGGGGACGCCTATGCTCGTTTCGCGAGGCCGCATCACATCTTCCATTTCGTATAGAGATCAAGAACTCTCCGCACCTCCTCCGCTTTGTCATCCTGAGCGAAGCGCAGCGGAGTCGAAGGACCTGCTTTTCGTTTTTGTGCTCGCCGCGTGTTTTGGTTTCGCCCATTTCGCGGGCGCGCAACGCGCCGCGGCGCAAACCAACACACTGCAACCCGCACAGGCAGCGACGCAAAAGCTCGCGCCCGTAACCACCACTGTGGTTGTGCACGGCGACCTGAACGGCGACTACCTTCCCCAGCAGGTCACAGTAGGCACGCTCGACGGCGAGCCGCTCAAAAACGCGCCGCTCTCGGCCACCATCGTCACGCGCGACCTGATGAACGACCAGGTGGCGCGACTGCTTTCGGACGTGGTCAAGAATGATGCTTCAGTCGAAGACGATTACGTGCCGGTGGGCTACTACGGCGTCTACCAGATTCGCGGCTTTCCCATCGACCTGGCCACCGGCCTCGAAATTAACGGCATGACCATCGCCGGCGAGCAGGACGTGCCCCTCGAAAACAAGGAGCGCGTGGAGTTTCTCAACGGCCTGGCCGGCGTGGAGAGCGGCGTGGCCTCGGGCGGTGGCCTGATCGATTACGTCACCAAGCGCCCGGCGCCGGTGCGCGCGCTCGACTTCGCCACCGACCAATATGGGACAGCCTACGGCGCCGCGGATCTGGGCCGCTTCTTCGGCAGCCGCAAGCAGGTGGGCGCGCGCGTGAACCTGGCCGGCGAGCGCATTGAGACCTACATGGATGGAACGCAAGGCTGGCGCGCGGTGGGCGCTGGCGCGGCGGACTGGAAGATTTCGAAGATCGCCACCCTCGAGGGCGACTTCGAGTACCAGCACAAGACAGAGGCCGACGGCAGCGGTTATCAACTTCTGGGCGGGACCACGCTGCCCGACATCAATCTCCTTCCCCGCTCCACCATGCTGGGAGAGCAATCGTGGGCGCCGCCGGATACCTATGACACTTTCAACACCGGCACGCGGTTGAACCTGATCCTTTCACCTAAGTGGACGGCATTTGCCGCGGCCGGCCTGAGCCATTCGCTAATTCAGGACAACGTGATCTACGCGTATGGCTGCATCTATGAAGCCGAATGCGCGCAGAATCCGGGTCCCGGACAGTTTCCCGGCTACTTCTTCGCTCCCGATGGTACGTACGACATTTACGACTATCGCAACCCCGGCGAGTTGCGCATGGATGGTGAACTGGAAGTGATGGCCACCGGAACGATCAAGACCGGGGCGGTCACGCAGACCATCACGATGGGCGGCGAGCTGTTTCTGCGCAGCGTGCGGATGCCAGGCTTTTATTCGACGGCCAATCCTTACTCGCCCGACGGTGTTGTGCAAGATGGCGCAGTGTATGCCTATATTGGATCGGAGAACATTTATCAGCCGCTGGTGGCCTATCCCATCGAGAGCCCCGTCGAGTCGGCCGGCCCGCGCCGTCTATGGGAGGACGATCATCAATCGTCCGCCATCCTGCAGGATCGCATTCAGCTTCCGGGCCGCGTGCAGCTCATCGCCGGCGGGCGCTACGATTCGCTGCGCGATCATAATTACTCGCTATACGCGTCATGCGTCGATTTCACGCTGCCCAACGATTGCGCGCTTGAATTTACCGACAAGCCGGTGTGGCTGCCGCAGTACGCCATCACGTTCAGCCCGGCGCGCAACCTCACCCTCTATTCAAACTACGGGGTGCTGCTGTCGCTGGGCCCGGAAGGTCCGTGGTGGGTCGACGATGCCAACCAGTTCCTCGGTCCGTATAACACGCGCCAGGTCGAGGGAGGCGCCAAGTACGAGCCCGATCAGCGCATCCTGCTTTCGGCTGATCTGTTTCACATGCACGCTCCGTTCTTCTATCCGAAGATCATCCAGGCCGCCGATAACACTTGTACGTACAACGCAAGCACGGGCGGTCCAGTACAGCCGGGCGATCTGTGCTTCGAGTCGGAGGGCCGCGAGACGCACAACGGCGCGGAGCTGAATGCGCAGGGCAAAGCCGCCGACTGGCTGCGGTTGACCGCCTCGGCTGCAACCATTCGCGCTATTTCGCAAAACACCGGCACGCCCAGCTACGACAACAAGCAGGTCATCAACGTTCCGCGCTTCCGCTCGACGGTCTTTGCAGACGTGGCAGCTCCGCATTTTCGCGGCCTGTATTTGATGCCCGGCTGGAGCTACACCAGCCGCAAAGAAGCGTTGCGCGACGACACGGTAAGCGTTCCCGGCTACAACCTGTTCAGCTTGGGTTTGCGCTACACGCCCGGCGGCGAACAGGGCCGCACCAGCTTTCGCATCTACGCCGATAACATCACCGATAAGAAGTACTGGTCCGATACCGGCGCGAGCTACGGAGATACGTTTGTATGGCTGGGCGCGCCCGCGTGGGTGCGTGCCTCGGTGCATTACAGCTTCTGATCGTGATTCCTGGATCGTGATCGTGACGCGTGGACGGTGATTTGTGGACGGTGAACTGGGAGCGACCGTAAAAGCGCACGGCTTGGACGGTGGGCTGGTCGAACCTGACTGGCCGCCGCTTACGCTGGCCGAGATGCGCGCTCTTTTCGCCGGATTCCCGCAACTGGGCGAGCCGGTCGAAATTGTATTCGTCAGCCCGCGGCCGTTTTCCGCGGCAGGCATGGTCCGCACGGCGAACGGTTCGGTCTTCGTTAAGCGCCATGCGCGCAGCGTGCGCGATCGCGCAGGACTGCTCGAGGAGCATCGATTCCTCTCCCATCTGCTGGAGCATGACGCGCTCGTGCCGCGCGTGTTCGCCGATGCGGCCGGTGAAACTGCGATCGAGAGCGGGCCGTGGACCTACGAAGTGCACGAGCCGGCTGCGGGCCTCGATCTCTACGGCGAGGCCATTTCATGGACGCCGTTTTCTTGCGCAGGCCACGCGCGTTCCGCGGGCGAAGCGCTGGCCCGCCTGCATCGCGCAGCGGAGGGATTCGACGCGCCGCGGCGCAAAATCCAACCGCTGGTGGCAAGCTTCTCGATCTTTGCCGCCGAGAATCCCGCGACTGAGATGGCGAATTATCTTTCCGCGCGACCGGCGCTGACCCATCATGCGGGCGTGCATGGCTGCGCCGCGCAGGCGCTTGAGCTCTTGTCGTCTTTTCACGCGGAGCTGCGCCCGCTGCTCCCCTCACTCGCGCCGCTGTGGACGCACAACGATCTGCACGCGTCGAACCTGATGTGGAACGATGCGACAGAATTCGCGCGCGCTACGGACGTCATCGACTTCGGCCTCGCCGACCGCACCAATGCAGTGCACGATCTCGCTCACGCCATCGAGCGCAATATCGTCGAGTGGCTGGCCCTGGTGCAGAATTCCGATCGCCCCAACGATGTTCCGGTGCACTTCGATCATCTCGACGCGCTGCTTGCAGGCTACGAATCGGCGCGCGCGCTTTCCGCAGAGGAAGCCATAGCGCTGGCGCCCATGCTGGCGCTCTGCCACGCGGAGTTCGCGCTCTCTGAAGCAGACTATTTTCTCGGCGTCCTGCGCTCTGAGGAACAGGCTCGCATGGCGTATGACGGCTGGCTGGTGGGCCATGCGCGCTGGTTTCATTCGCCGGCCGGCAAACGGCTGCTGGATGCGCTGCGGCGTTGGGCGGATGCGCGCCTGAGCCATTCCGCGCGCACAACTAATCGCCGGGCGGGAGCGCACCAATGATTCCAATCCTACTCGCCTACCTGCGCATGCACGGTCTCGAGCTTGCCGGCATGATCGCCACCATTCTCGGCATCTGGCTCACCACCAAGCGCCTGCTCATCTGCTGGCCGGTGGTGCTGGCAGCGGACTTTCTTTATCTCGCCGTCTTCTATCGCGCACGGCTTTTCTCCGATGCGCTGCTGCAGGTCTTCTTTGTGGTCTTCACGCTCTACGGCTGGTGGCACTGGTGGCGGGGCATTCGCGCGGAGGGCGAGGTGCGCGTGGAGCCGCTCAGTGCGCGGGGGTGGACCGCGGGACTCGCCAGCGGCGCTGTCGGCGCGGCGCTGCTGGGCGCGCTCATGGTGCGCATGGGCGCGGCGCTGCCTCATCTTGATGCCGCGCTCACCAGCTACAGCCTGGTGGCCAGCTGGTGGCAGGCGCGCAAGCACATCGCCAACTGGTGGCTGTGGATCGCGGTCGATGTCATCTACGTGGGCGAATATCTCTACAAGGATTTGCGGGCCACGGCGCTGCTCTATGCAGGGCTGGTGCTGCTGGCGGTGCTGGGCTTGCGCGACTGGCGGCGCGCGCCGGTTCAAATGGCGGCTTGAACAACGTTATGGAGCGGCTCGCCGTTCATGTAGCGGCGCAGCTCCGCGCCGGCCACGCGCAGCGCATTGCGTGCGAAGTGCGGGCTCGATGCGCCGATGTGCGGCGTGATGAGCAGATTCGGGCAGCGCCACAACGGGTGGTCCTCAGGCAGCGGCTCGGGATCGGTCACGTCGAGGGCGGCGCGAATTCGTCCTGCCTGCAATGCTTCGACGAGCGCATCGGTGTTCACGATGGGCCCGCGCGCGGCGTTCACCAGCAGCGCGCCCTGGCGCAGCAACGCAAGCTGCGGACGATCGATGAGCCAGCGCGTTTCCTGCGTGAAAGGCAGAATGAGCACCACCACGTCGGCTTGCGGAAGCAGGCTTTCGAGGGCGCTGACGGGATGCGCTTCGGGGCTCTTGCGCGCCCTGCGCGCCACGCGCAGCACATCCACGTAAAACGGCGCCAGCATGCGCTCAATCTCTTTGCCGATGGCGCCGTGGCCTACGATCAGCACCGTTTTGCCGGTCAGGTCTTCAAGCATGACCGGCGGATGGTGCGTGCGTTTGTCGCCGCTGATGGCGGCATAAGCTATGCTGGCCTCGTTGCGGCGGCGCCAGTTCGCGGAGCGCTGAATATCGAGAAACAACGGAAACTGCTTGAGCAAGGTCAGGATGGCGGCCAGCGTCCACTCCGCGGTGGTCACGTTGTGCGCTCCGTGCGCGCTGCAGATGGTCACGTGCGGGCCCACGGTGCCCGGAATCCACTCCGTCCCCGCCATCATCGAAAGCACCAGGCGCACCCCGCGCAGGTGCGGCCAGGTGCGCTGCGCGCGCGTGGGATAGGGATCGGTGATCCACACGTCGATTTCGGCATCGTGGTCCATTTTGTCGGAGACGGGAATCAGCTCGATGCCTTCGGGCAGCTCGCGCAGAACTTCCGGCACTAAGGCGGCAGGATATCCAACTCGCAGCATGGAATTCAGGGAGGGCCCGGCACGGGGCTGCTCTGATGTTACGCCATGGCCTATGCGCATCCGCACCGGGCGAGCCAAGGGCCTGCTGAAACGTCGTGCTCGGTTATTGAGCGCCAGATTCAGGATTCGCCGCACCTGTCCTTCGCCCTTGCGGCGCGACTCTGCTAATAGCAGCGGCCACAGCCACGCCGCCCAGCGCAAAAATCATCGGAAAACATTCCAGCGTATAGCGCGCTTCGGGCGCTTCCACGGTCAGCAGCAACGCGCTGCGCAGCAGCATGTAGGCGAGCAGGGCCTTCCAGTAACGCGGGCGCAGCCACAGGCCGGTGGCCGCCAGCAGCAGGAAGAGAGCGTTCAGTCCGGTGTAGAACCAGCTGAAGCGGGTCTCTGCGTTGTGGTGCGCGTAGACCCACCAGTCAAGATCGATGTTCAAGTTCTCGACGCGGGGCCTGAGCCACATGTCAGCCACACGGCCCAGCGGCAGCCACACGTAATAGCGCCAGGGATGGGCGGCCACGCGCGCGGCAGCCAGACGCGCAAAGGCGGCGTCGATCTGCGGCGTCAGATTCTCGCCGTGGGTGTTGTAGTCCTGCGCCAGCGCAACCGTCGCGGCGCGCTGCGCGGGAGAATCGAAGGCGCGGCTGGGGAGCTGGCTCACGTCCAGTGCGCCGTCGGGAACGGGCCAGTAGATTTGATAAGTGGAGATGAAGTCGAGGCACCAGGTTTTGACCCAGCGCTCCCAACCCGGGTAGGTGTCTTCGCCGGGGTCAGTGGCCAGGCGCGGGACCAGCGGCTCAAAGACGTGAAAGACGCGCCAGTTGCGCCACGTCCATGCGGCAAACGGCGCCAGCGCGAGCAAGGCGCAGACAATCGCCTTCGTAACCGCCCCGCTCTTCGGCGCGCCGCGCAGGCTCATCAGCATCAGGGGCGCAAAAGCAATGGCCGCCAGCGCGCCATCGGGGCGGAGCAGCGTTGCATAGGTCACGGCGAAGGTGAAGGTCAGCGCGCTTCCCCATCCCGGCCCCACACCCCATCGGCCAAGACCTGCCGATGGGGGTCCCGGCTGCTCGTGGAAGCGGCCCATGGACCACATGGCCAGGGCGAGCACAAAGAGAGTTGGCGCCTCAGCCAACGGCATCGCCGCGTAGGAGGCCGTGAACGGGCACAGTGCGGCCAGCCACAGCGTAGCCAGTCCGCTGCGGCGGGCAAATGCCTCATCACGGTCCCGGATGCTGCGTGCAGCCAGTCGCGCAAAGTCGGCCAGCAGCAGGCAGCCTGCCAGCTCCAGCGCAATGGCCACGCAGGCCGCGGACCAGTAGTTTTCCATGCCGAAGAGCCGGAAGCAGGCCGCCAAAAACAGTGGATATCCGGGCAGCCGCATGAGCGTGGGAGCGAGCGCGCCGTTGGGCGCGGTCAGGGCGTAGCGGCCATGCAGCAGCAGGTTCTTGGCGATGCCGCCGTAGATGAGCGAATCGCCATTTACATCAAAGACCGAGGGCAGCATCCAGATGCGCAACCCCAGCCCGCAAGCGAGCGCCAGCCCGCCAACGACAGCTACTCCGGCTGTCAGGCCTGTCCTGACGCGCATGGCGCCCGCCCGCGCGCATTGACTCTCTTGGACGCCTTCCATACGATTCTCAATGTATAGCGTAGACCGTTTGCGCGCTGAACAGAACCTGCCGGAACTGCCAACCGGGCTGGGCGCAGAGTCACCGCGCGCTGCCGCCCGCGTCCAATAGATGCCGGGGTGCGTTGCAGCGGGCGACGCGTGATTCCTGGACAACCCGGTACCGTAATTGGAGACGGCGCCGGCAACGCTATAGAGCCCGCGGAGACGCTACCGGCCGATGCCAGAACGCCAGATTTTTTTCGATCCGCAACGCAAGCGCTGGAAGCGGCTGCGCCGCATTCTGGATGCTGCCGCGGTGCTGTCGACGCTGGTCGTGGCAGCCTTTATCTTCAGTGCTTTCCGCGGCCAGCGGCTGCCCGGGCTGTTGCTGCCCGTGCCCCGCCACAACTTCCGCGCCCTGCCCGATCGCACCCCACTGCTGCGCAAAACCAAGGTGCAGCGCCCGGCGCGGCGCAAAACCAATCGCCGCCCCTCCGACATCCCCCTGAACACCGGTGAGGGCCTGCGCGCCGCCTATTACGTGCAGGACGACGCCGCCAGTTACACCTCGCTCAAAGAACATGTTCACCAGATCGACATGCTTTTTCCGCAGTGGCTGCACGTGGACTCTCCCAGCGGCACATTGATGGCCATGAGCGGCGACAACCTGCATGAGTTCCCGGTGATCGAGGGTGATACCGTCCACGATCCCGACTACCTGAACAAAGTGAAGCGCGTGGTTCTGGCACCGCCGGCGGAAACTGAAATCTTTCCCCATCTCAACAACTACAACCCGCACACGCAGAGCTGGGACGAGGGCTTGGGCGCGGTGCTCCAGAATCCGGATAAGAGCGCCGCGCTGCGCGACCAGATTATGCGCTTCCTCATCGCGTATCCGGTCTATCGCGGTCTCTCGCTGGACATCGAAAGCATTCCCGACGACGCCGACCCGGCTTATATTGCGTTCATTCAGGCGCTCTATGCCCAGATGCATCCGCGCAATCTGCGCCTCTACGTCAACGTAGCTGTAGCCACCAGCGACGCCGACCTCAAGACCATCGCCGCCAACTCCGACGGCATTATCCTGATGAACTACGACCAGCACGAGCAGAACAGCGACCCTGGTCCGGTGGCCGCGCAAAGCTGGTTTGTCGGCAATCTGCAGCGTGTCCTCAAGCTGGTGCCCCGCAACAAGATCATCTGCGCCATCGGCAACTACGGCTATGACTGGACGCTCTCCATCCCCAACCCCAAGGACCGCCGTCACCGCAAGCCGCAGGTGCTGGACACGGAAGATTTATCGGTCTCCGACGCCTGGGAGCGCGCCTCCGACGCCGACGCCGACCTCGACCTGAATTACGACACCCTCAACCCCCACTTTGAATACATCGACGAAGACAATAACCAGCGCCACGTAGTCTGGTTCCTCGATGCCGTGACGGTTCTCAACGAGATGCGCGCCGCGCGCCAATTGGGGCTGGAGACCTTCGCGCTATGGCGGCTGGGCGAAGAGGACAGCTCGCTTTGGAGCATCTGGGACCGGCCCAGCGCTCCCGAATCGCTCCAGGCGCTGGGCACGGTGCTGCCCGGACACGATGTGGACACGGAGGGCGACGGCGACATCCTGCGCATCACCGGGTTGCCGCAACCCGGCAGGCGCACCGTCGAAGTGGATACCGACGAGCCCGACCCGCGCAAGAAGCTCATCGTCGACGAGCACATGGATGTCTATCCGCGCACTTACACCATCGAGCAGTACGGCTACCACCCCAAGGAGATTGCGCTCACATTCGACGACAGCCCCGATCCCACCTGGACGCCGAAGATCCTCGACATTCTCAAAGCCAAGCATGTCAAAGGCACTTTCATGGCCATTGGCTCAGAGGCTGCGCAGCACGTAGGCCTGATGCAACGAATTGTCCGCGATGGCAACGAGATCGGCAACCATACCTGGACCCACCCCGACATCAGCGAAATCTCCACGCGCCAGCTCGATCTCGAAATCAACCTCACGGAACGCCTTTTTGAGAGCAAGCTGGGCGTGCAGCCGCTTTATTTCCGTCCCCCCTACGATATCGACGAAGAGCCCGACACCGACGACGAGGCCGCGCCAGCGTGGCGCATTCAGCAAAAGGGTTACATCATCGTGGGCAGCAAGGTCGACACCGACGATTGGGACGAGCATCCGCGCAAGACGCCGCAGGAGATCACGCAGTCGGTGCTTACGCAACTGAACACCATGAAGACCAAGCCGCAGTTCAGCGGCTCCATCATCCTCATGCACGATGGCGGCGGCGACCGCTCCGCCACCGTGGCCGCGCTTCCCGTGCTCATTGACGCGCTGCGCGCCCACGGCTACACCCTGGTCCCGGTTTCCGCGCTAATGGGCAAGACCACCGCGCAGGTCATGCCCCCGCTCACCTTCTGGGCGCGCGTCCGCACCATTCCCGACTCCATCGCCTTCTCCGCGCTCGACGCTGTCGGCACCTTCATTGTGATGGTCTTCTTCGTCGGCGATGTGCTCATGAGCGCGCGCCTGATCATCGTCGGATTCATGGCCATTATCGACCGCCTGCGCCGGCCCCACCGCGAGGCGTCGCCGGGCTACAATCCGCGCGTGGCCGTGCTCATTCCCGCCTATAACGAAGAGAAGGTCATCGTGCGCACCATCCGCTCGGTGCTCAATTCCGATTACAAGAACCTGCACGTGATCGTCGTCGACGACGGCTCCCACGACCGCACTGCCGAGGTTGCCATCGCCGCCTACAGCAAGGAGATCGCCGCCGGCCGCGTGCAGGTCTTCAGCAAGCGCAACGAGGGTAAGGCCACCGCCCTCAACTATGCGCTGGAGCGGATCAACGAAGAGATTTACATTGGCATCGACGCCGATACCGTGGTCGCCACCGACGCCATTTCCAAGCTGGTCTCGCACTTCGAGGACGCCACCATCGGCGCCATGGCCGGCAACGCCAAGGTGGGTAATCGCGTGAACCTGTGGACGCGCTGGCAGGCACTCGAGTACATCACCAGCCAGAACTTCGAGCGCCGGGCCATGGACTTATTCCACGTGGTTACAGTGGTGCCCGGAGCCATCGGCGCGTGGCGCACCGCGCCCGTGAAAGCCGCCGGCGGCTATCCGCTCAATACCGTGGCCGAAGACGCCGACCTTACCATGAATCTGCTCGAGCAGGGCCTGAAGGTGGACTACGAAGATCGTGCGCTGGCCTACACTGAAGCGCCAATCGATATGAAGGGCCTGATGCGCCAGCGCTTTCGCTGGTCGTTCGGCATTCTGCAATCGTTATGGAAGCATCGCGCCGCGTTTACCAAGAACCTGGCGATGGGACTCTTCGCGCTGCCCAACATTCTTATTTTCCAGATGCTCCTGCCCCTGGTGTCGCCGTTCATCGACATCATGTTCGCGGCCGGTGTGGTGAATTATTTTGTCGATCGCCACTACCACCCCGAAGCGGCCTCGCCCGCCAGTTTTGAAAAGCTGGTGGCCTACTTCCTCGGCTTCCTGCTCATCGACTTCGTCACTTCGTCGCTGGCCTTCAGCCTGGAGCGCCGTCATCCGGCCAACAAGGGCGACGGCTGGCTGCTCTTCCACATCTGGCTGCAGCGCTTTGCCTACCGGCAAGTGTTTTCGGTCGTATTGTTCAAGACCCTCAAGCGCGCCATCGACGGCAAACCCTTCACCTGGGATAAGCTGGAGCGCACGGCGACGATGAGCAAACACACCGAGGCGCTGGTGGAGTCGGTGCAGTAATGCCGCCCTTCGTGGTTCGTGATTCGTGGGTCGCGCGATCCTGCCCTGACACAAGGCTAGCTGGAATACGGTGAGAGCATCTGGACGGCAGTCCCCACGGTATAAACTTGCTGTTCGCGTTCAGATGATGTTCCGGCCGTGCGAATTGGAAACGCCATGCGCAAGCTTCTGTTGGCTCTCCCTCTCGGCTTTGCATCCGTTTTTATTCCGGCCCAACCGGACCGCTTCGGCGCGCCACGAACACTTCGTCCGCGGCGTCCAGGCGCCCTATGACCTTCGAGGACATGATGAAGATGAAGGGGCTGGGCGAAACGGCCGTCTCCCACGATGGCAAGTGGCTGGCGTAATCCATCAGGGCAAGCGAGCGCATTGTTCCACCCCAACCAAGAACTGTGAACTGTGCCTTCACCCGCCCATGAACATGCCGCCGTTCACGTCCAGTACATGCCCGGTGATGTACGCGGCCGCATCGGAGGCCAGAAAGGCCACGGCCTGCGCAATTTCCACGTCCGTTCCAGCGCGGCCGAGAGGAATGGCCGCCAGCATCGCCGCGCGCTGCTTCTCGTCGAGCACGGCGGTCATGGGCGTCTCGACATATCCCGGCGCAACCGCGTTCACCGTTATCCCGCGCGAAGCCACTTCGCGCGCCAGAGAGCGCGTCAAGCCGATCAATCCGGCCTTGGATGCGGCGTAGTTCACCTGTCCCGCCTGCCCGGTGCGGCCCACTACGCTCGATAGATTCACGATGCGTCCCCAGCGGTTTCTGAGCATGGTGCCGAGTAGCGCCTGCGTCAGCAAAAACGCCCCCGTCAGGTTGGTGGCCAGAACGTCGTCCCAATCGGCGCGCTTCATGCGCAGCATCAGCCCGTCGCGGGTAATGCCGGCGTTGTTTACGAGGATTTCGACTTTGCCGAATTGTTCCAAAGCGCTCTTCGCGCACGCCTTGATCGAATCTTCGCTGGCGATATCGAGCGCGAACGCGGCAGCCTTGCCGCCGGCGGCTTCGATCTCCGCGACCGCTGCGGCCAGTTTGGCCTCATTACGCGCCGCCAGCGCCACGGTAGCTCCGCGCCAGGCGAGTTCCAGCGCACACGCGCGCCCAATTCCCTGCGATGCCCCGGTCACCAGGGCAATTCGCCCATCCAAATTTCCCATGTCGTAGGAATGCCTTTCAGTGGACCATTATAGGAGGCGAAGAGAACGGTCCACGTGCACCGTTCGCGGCTTACAGCTTCCTTGTTCCCTCCTTCCCCTGGTCCCTGCCTTTATCCCGTCGGTGCCGCCACGGCGGTCACCGGCCGTCCGGCCAGCGCCGGCCTCACCAGTTCTGCCGGCCATACATACACGGCCAGGCGTCGCGAATAGTGCAGCACCGGCGCCGCATTCGGCAGTTTGATGCCGATGGAAGCAGCCAGATCGTTGCGCTCGATTTCGGCTTCGGCATCCTCGAGCGGCCACGGAATGTAATGCAGGCTGGCGCGGATGGGCTGGCCTGCCCGGTTGGAGCTGAAAAGGCAGGAGCGCTCCGTAACGAAGCTCTCGAAAGAGCCGCCGCGCATCTCCGCCGACCGGCGCGTGGGACCGAGACCCCGGTAGCGCGCTTTAAAGAATACCGGCCGGCCGCCAAACCTCCGCCGGCTATAGAACTCGAACTCCCGATCCGCGCGCTCTTCGAGCCGCATCTCCGCCCAGTAGTAGGGCAGGTGATAGACCATGCGGGCCACGCCCACCGCCAGCAGGTTGCTGGCATCGATCGAAAAACAGTAGATTCCAGGGGTCCCGGTGAACCGGTCGCGAACATAGGTGCGCAGGTTGAGGTCCGGAAAACCGCGCACCCCGGGCACCGGAGGCACTCCCCGAATCTTGATGCGGTCAAGCCAGAACGGCACTGCGCCCAGCCAAGCCGATTCCTGAAAGGTATCCACCTCCATCCACTCCGGCAGCAGCGGGGCAATCACTGAGGCGGGAATCGGCCAATGCGCAAAAAGAAGATCGTTCCAGCGCTGCGTCATCGCCCACCGGCCCGCCGGCAGCGGCCGCGGCTTATGCGACGTTCGGAACAGATACTCCTGCACAGCCCCTCCCGCGAGCTTCGGCCCCCCATAGGGCGGAATTTCACCTGCTCGCTCTTGATCTTGGGCACCTCTCGTTCGGGCAGTCTGCCTGGGAGGTTTTGGGCCCCGAAATGGATTTCTGACTTTACTTTAGATCAATTCTGCCGCGCCGCGCCCGAACAAATTTCGCCCGAACCTGCCGCGAAAACCCCGGGCTCAACAGCGTTCCAACCGGTGGACCGCTCTATGCCGTATTCTGTTCGCGAGACGCGCACATGTCCAGCAAATCTTTCGTAAATTCCGCATCGCCAAACGCCGCTTCCGGTTCGCGCAACGCTACTGAGGTTTTTGCCGTCCATGGCGCCGATCCTGAGATTCTGGCTTTCGCCATGGCCAAATATTCGCGCTCGGCTCTTTCCATGCGCGAGTCGCTCAGTGAGATCAGCGCCCAGCGCGCCGAGCAGTTCCTCAACACCTTTTATTTCCAATACGGTCACCGCTCCATCGCCGACTTGGCTCACATTGCCTTCGCCGTCGAGCGCCTCAGCCTCATGGCGGCACTCGTGCTCGTCGATGAGCAGCGCTGGGACGGCCAGGAGCGCTCTACTCGTTACCAGAACTTTCAGACGTCTGGATGGTATCTTCCTGATTTTGGAGCAGATGCGGAGTTGGCCGCGCTCTTCACCGCAACCATCGAAAAACTGTACGCTGCCTACCGGCGCACCTCCGCGGCCGCCCTCGAGGTACTGCGCCGGCGCATTCCCTGCCCCGTCACCATGAAGCCGGAGGCCTACGAGCGCACCCTTAAGGCCCGGGCCTTCGACGTGGCTCGCTACCTGCTGCCACTGGCCACCAACACCTCGCTGGGTCAGATCGTGAGCGCGCGCACGCTGGAGACGCAGGTCTCGCGGCTGCTCTCCCACCCCGCCGCCGAGGTTCGCGACCTAGGCGCGCGCCTGCGCCAGGCTGCCATCGGTCCCGCTTGGAACGTCAACACCGCCGCGGCCCAGGCGTTCGTCCACAAACTGGCCGCCTGGGAAGGCCGCGCCGCCCAGGAAGGCTTCAGCCCCTACGAGGAGCTCCGGGAAAATCTCGACGAAGTGGAGCATGGCTTGAAAGGGCACGACCGGGGAACCCGCTCGCAACAAGAAGATGGGGCCTCGGCTCTTGAGGGATTAGCCGCCGAAGCCGCCCGCCTCTTCACGCGCGATGTCCGCACCGCCCCCACCCTGGTCAAATACGCTCAGCCCAATCCCTACCAGATCGAAACGCGCCGCGAGCTGGCCCAGGCCGCAGCGGAACTTCTGCCAACCCTCTCAACCGAAAGTCTGCCCCACGCAGTGGCCCACGCCGTGGTCGATCTGGTGGAACGCACCGAAACGCTCGAAGTCGAGATCGCCGCCACGCTGCTCTACTCCGCCAGCCACCACCCCTACCGCCAGATTCGCGACCTGGTCGCCGCCCTGCCCGCCGCGCGCGTCAACGAGATCGTCGATCTCGGCCTGCGCCACCGCGGCCGCCATGATGAGCCCCTTCGCGCTTTCCACGCCGGTGCAGCCCTGCGTTTCGACCTGCTCATGGACATCGGCGCCTTCCGCGACCTGCACCGCCATCGCCGCTGCACCCAGATCATTCAGGGCTTTACCACCCTGCACGGGTACGAAACCCCCGGCTCCGGCGACCTCCCAGCCGGTATCGACATCCTGGCCGAAGCCGGCGTTATCGACGACTACTGCTCCACCGTGGAAGCCGCCCACGCGGCCAGCGAACGCATCGCCGCCAGCCGCGCGCTCCAAACCGCCGCCTTGAAAGGGCACGACTTCAGTCGTGCCGAAAATGCCGCAGAAAAGACCGGGGCTTTAGCCCCGGAGGAGAGCTTCGCTGCTGAAGCTGCCCAGTCCGCTCTCTACCTCCTGCCCCTGGCCACGCGCGTTCGCGCCCTCTTCAAAATGGATTTCGCTGAAGTGCAATACATTTCCGAGTTGCGCTCGGCGCCCGCCGGCCACTTCAGCTACCGGCGCGTAGCCTGGGAAATGTTTTTAGCCCTCCAGCGTCAGCACCCGGCGCTGGCCAAGCATATCCGCGTTACCGACTTCACACAACCCATCGACATGCTGCAGCGGTGATCGCGACCTCGATTGCATTGTGCGAAAATTTAAGTTTGCACACCCCATCCAAGTTTCGCCTGCTCGTGGTGCGCCTGGGCGCCATGGGCGACATCCTGCACGCCCTGCCCGCAGTCACCGCGCTGCGCCTTGCCCATCCCGAGTGGGAGATTGGCTGGGTGGTCGAGCCGCGCTGGCAGGCGCTGCTGACGGCAGGGAACAGGGAAACAAGGGAACGAGGAAACGAGAAAACAGGGACTGAGGGATCGGGGGCCACGGACTCCGCGCAGCCGCTTGTCGACCGGCTGCATTTTGCGCCGGCCAGGCAATGGGGCAAGCGACCGCTGAGCCCGCGGACCCTGCGCGAAATCAAGTCTCTGCGCCGCGAGCTGCGCGCCTGCTCCTATGACGCCATGCTCGATTTTCAGGGCGCCGTCCGCTCGGCCGCTATCGGCCGCATGGCCGGAGCTGGCCGCGTGATCGGCGAATTCCAGCCCCGCGAGCGGGCCGCGCGCTGGCTCTTTTCCGAGCGCATCTCTACCGGCGGCGCGCACGTGATCGAGCAGGACATGGAGTTGGCCCGCGCCGTGGCCGGCGACCGTCTTGAGCCCGCGGCTCCTTTGCTCCCCGTCGATCCCCAGGCCGAAGCTTGGCTCGAATCGTTTTCCGCCGCTCAGCTCGCCGCCCCCGCGACCGCAGGCGCCGGCTGTCGGATCGCGCTGCTCACGCCCGGAGCCGGTTGGGGCGCCAAACGCTGGCCCATCGAGCGCTACGCCGCCGTCGCGCGGGGCCTCGCCGAACGCGGACTGCGCGTGCTCATCAACGCCGGTCCCGGCGAGGAGCTGCTGGCTGACCAGATTCGATCCGCATCCGCCGCCGCGGCCACTCCGGTCTGCCCATCCCTCAGCCAGCTCATCGCGCTCACCCGGCGCATCGCGCTCTGCATCGCCGGAGACACCGGCCCGCTGCACCTGGCCTGTGCACTGGGTAAGCCGGTCGTCGGCATCTACGGCCCCACCGATCCCAGCCGCAACGGCCCATACGGCACGCGCGCCGTCGTCCTGCGCAGCCCCTTCAGTCGTCGCGACCACAGCCGCCGCGCCGAACCCGAATCGGGCCTGCTCACCATCAGCCCTGAAGACGTGCTCCAGGCCGCCGACACTTTGCTGGCGGGGGAAAATAGTCAAGCATGAGCGAGAATCCCTCACCCGGCCGGAACCCTCCTCCAAAGGTCCGCTCCATGCAATGGTGGCAGAAGATTGTGCGCCGCATCCGCGTCCCGCTCGGCTTCCTCGCCGCCGCGCTCTATCTGTTCGAGCTGTGGCGCCACGCTCCGCGACCCGCCGCCGTCGCCTGCAGCCTCGCACTGGCTGTCCCTGGTCTCGCCCTGCGTGGCTACGCCTCAGGATACGTGCGGAAGAATCGCGAGCTGACCCAGACCGGCCCCTATGCCCACACGCGCAACCCTCTTTATCTTGGCTCCATGCTCATCGCCGCCGGATTTGCCGTCGCCTTGCTTAGCTGGGTCTTTGCGCTGGCGCTGGCCATCGGCTTTGCCATTGTTTATATCCCCACGATCGCATCGGAAGAGCGTTACCTGCTCGCCACCTTCCCGGGCTATGGCGCTTATTGCCGCCGCGTGCCCCGGCTCATCCCGCGGCTTACGCCGGCCCGGCCCGCGGACGATAGCGAAGCAGGTTCCGGCGCCTTCTCGTTCGCCCTCTACCTCAAGCACCGCGAGTACAATGCTCTCATAGGGGCCGTACTGCTTTACCTCAGCCTGCTCTTTCTAAGGCCGGCGGTGGAGGCGATTCTGCACCGGGCAGCGAATCTGTCCTGAAAAGCGATTCTGCGCCGCCTGCAGTGATCGTCTTTCTGCCCGTTGGGGTACAGCGGAACCAGAGTAGATGGAACCAGGAGCCGCCCCCAGCCACACTTCGCAAACCAACGCGAGGGCGCGGTTACTCTGGTCCCGCTCTAAGCCCGTAAATGCGTGACCGTTCGAATCGATCGATTGCCAAGGAGTCATGCCGACGTTGAAGATGCGCGCCCCTACCGCGGCCTTTTTCTGTGCGCTTGCCTGCCTGGCCTCAGGCGCCAGTCCGACCCAACTTCCGGCGCAGAGTCCAGTCGCGGCGCCCGCCGGCTCGCCGCCAAATCAGCTCACCCCTCCGCAGCCCGGCTTCAGCTTTCCTGACAAGCAGACGTTCACCTACGCGGTCGACTGGCGCGTTTTTCCCGCCGGCATCGCGGTCATTCACTTCCAGTCCCAGGGCGACAACGAGCAAATCTCCGCCAGCGCCCAAACCAGCGGCGCCATCAACCTCATCTTTCACGTCGACGACCGTTTTCAGTCCATGTTCGATCGCCAGCACGGCTGCAGCTACCAGTTCAACAAGCAGACCGTGGAGGGCCGCCGCCAGATCGACGCCACCCTGCGCCTCGATTACGCCCAATCCAAGGCCATCAACGACCAGAAAAACCTCGTCAACGGCCAGACCCGCCACGTTGAATCTCCCATCCACGGCTGCCTCACCGACCTGCTCACCGGCATCTTCTACGCCGCGTCGCAGCCCTTGCAACTGGGCCACAACTTCGTAATCCCGGTTTTCGACGCCCAGCACACCATCCCCGTCACCATGAAGGTAGAAGCGCGCGAGGAGATCAAGACCCCCCTGGGCGCCTTCAAGACGCTGCGCGTGCAGCCCACGGCGGACGCGGGCGTGGTCAAAAACCGCGGCGACATCTGGATCTGGTACACCGACGACGCCCGTCACCTCCCCGTGCAGATGCGCGCCCGCCTCTTCTGGGGAACCATCACCTTCCGCCTGACGGGAAACGAGAATAAGTAGCGCCGCTCGCCTGCCGCTCCCAACCGGACTTTGCCGGCCTCAGGGTGCCTCCTGACGGGCAATTGAGGCATCGATGACCTCCGCCGCGAGCGCCGCGCCAACGCCCCGGCGAACCCCGGCCGTCTTGTGACATCAATACCCTAACCCTTGAAGGGACAAGAGCGCACCAGGCCCCGTAGGCCAAACCACGGCCGGAACGCACCCGCGACCAACCTCGAAGCCGCCGGGGCGTTCGCTCATGTTCCGGGAACACCAATTCCAGGCAACGGTACCGTCCAGATGAGGTTCGAGTCCGGCATCGTAAGGTATGCCACATTCAGATAAGGATCGACCGCAATCGCGGTCACAGGTGACGGTGTCGGCACAGAGGTGAAAACATAATTACCTGCTATGTCCGTGATTGTGAACCCGCTGGGAGTCGCGGTGACCGCCAGCCGCCGTTAGCAGCCTGTGGTAAAAGTCGAGTTTTGAAAGGGCACGGCTTCAGCCGTGCCGCAAGTGGTCTCAAATCAATGCGGCTTTAGCCGCTGAGGAATGGTTTTTCTCGAATTTTTGACTTTCGCCACAGGCCGTTAGGGTGCCTATTAACATGCGTCGCGGGACTGTCACTTGTACTCCCTCCTCTCAAATCGACTGCGAGCCCGGCTACCGTTGGATTCCCATATCTTGGAGCAGCCCGCTGAAGAGAGCCATGTTCGCAGCCGCCGAGCGCGCGGCGAGGTACTGGTCAAGCCTCATGTATGCGTCGTTCGCTGCATCTTCGACACTGAACGTCTCGCCAACACGAGGCACCGGCTGGCCGCGAGGGAGAAAACCAATCTTTCCATTGTTGGACTTCAGTTGGGACAGGAGCAAAAGTGCCTCGTCGGGAAGGCAGGAGGCCGGATGCTCTTTTACGGAGCTCAGGGCCGGGGAATAAGCCTCCAGGAACCACCGGAAGCGGTGGACCGTCTGCACATCCGTTCGAATAGGGCCGGCATGGTTGCCTTGTGCCTGGGCCATTAACCAGTTGAACGCCGCGGCGACGGCGGTCTCCGGGATGTATTTTGTGGGGTCGTGTCGCGCCGCCTGGTCCGCCGAGGCAAGGCGACGCGCAAGCTGGGCGAAATCGCCTTGGCTGACGTGCGACGCTGTCATGCGCATCAGCTCTGTCGCGTAGCTCAGGTCGCCTGCGGGGCTGGCCGCGCGCTGCGCATAGGCGCTGAGCGAATTAAGGAAGGCGCTTGGACCGCCTGCGGAGGGGGAGCCGGCGGCTTGCGCGCCTAGGATCAACGGCGCGATAAAAGCGGCCAGCAGGACCCACGCCGCGGGCGCCATGATGCGCGCCGCCAGCCGGCGGTCGATTAGGGCACCGCATTCGGGCCGCGAACGCGGCTGGAGGTTGAGGGCACGGCTCGTCGTGCGACTCGTCATCTCAGGCCCCTGTTGCTCCGCCGCGGAATACGCCGGAGGGCGCAGACACCCGTCACCTAGAGGGCAACGTCGTAACTCACGCAGGATCGGGGATAACAAACGCCGAGGGGAGACATGCCGCCCTATTGCTAACCCAGCCGGCTGTGTCTTTGACCTTCACTGCACACGAACGAAATTCACCTTAGGTCTTTATGGGTCGCGCGTCAAGCCATTTCGCATTAGCATTGCATTCATCCGCGAGAGGTGCGAACCCAAACCGGCCAGCCCGCGAACTTGGCGTTTTTCCGTTGTCAATACCTCCCGTCCCAAAAATTTCCCATCCATTTTCTTTTGAGGCACATACGCCAGGCAAAAAACTGTGGGTTATTTCCCCTCGATCGCTATCCTCTAAATGAGGCCGGAAACAGCGCTGCCTCCCGCCGTGGCCCGCCTTGGACCGGCATCGACCCGCGCTGATTCGGCCTTCTGGTTTCGGAGTTTATATGCCGTTTTCCGCAACAAAACAGCATGTTGCGCACCGGAATTCTTCCGGTATCCCCTTGAAACCGCGAGATTTGCTCAAAAACGCCGGTACACCCCCCCGGGGGGGGTAGTTTCCCATTTCAGGAAGGAGCCGGCACAGAAGATGCAGCTCAGCGCGAACACGCCCGACGGCGCCGTCGCAAGTCTAGCGGTCCTTGTCTTTTTTATCCTTATCTTTGTAGTGCTTCTCCTTGGGGGCTTTCTCTTTTTCGTGCCGGACTTTTCTTGCCCGCGGCGCCTTCTCACGGTGCTCCTTCTCGCGATGGTCTGCCGCGTGAGCAAAGCCCTTGCCGACATCCTTGCCGCCTCTGAGCGCGTCCTTCGACGCGCCGGCGCCAACCTTGCCCGCATCGCGTCCGCCGTGGGCCAAATCTGTTGCTCCGTGTCCGGCTACCGACGCCCTGCGCTCGCCTGCTAAGGCTCCGCGTTCCGCTCCCTGTACGGCTACGCCGGGCGCTGCTGCTGCAAATCCGCGCGCGGCCGGCGCGGCCGGAACACGCTCCGGCGCCGGGCGAACGGCAGGCATGGGGTGAGCTTCAGGCGCGGGCCGGGCTGCCGGTGCAGCGTAGGCATTGCGGCCGCGGTCCATTTCACCGGCGCGACTGTAATCGCCGCCACGCCCATAACCGCCGGCGGGACGATAGGGCACAGGCGCGCGGCCGAATGCCGGCCGGTAGCCGCTCACCCGGCGTCCGCCGCGGTTCCATCCGGCGTAGGCGCGCGGTCCGCCATGAGGATAGCCCCAGTCCGCCACCGTGCGGCTATCCGTAAAGTACGGAGAATGGTGGAAGAAGACAGCGTGTCCCAGCCAGCTCATCCCCCAGAGCGCCAGGCCGAATGGCGTGCGGTCAAATGCGCCCATGGCGATGCCGGGACCGAAGCGCAGCGCGCCGCTGCCAAGAGCGCCCCCGGCTCGGCCGAAAAATGACCCCAGCGTGCCCATGAATGAAAATCCCGGATACGGCGAAATGGGAGCGCCGTAGGCCGACCAGGGGTTGTAGGCCGGCACATAAACGTACTGCGGCGTGGGCGGCGCGAGCTGAATTGCGCCCTGATCCTGCGTCACCGTCTCCTGCGGCGAACTCTCGAGCGTTCCCGCTTGCTCTGCCCGCTGGCGCAGTGCCTGCACTGTCTGCATCACGTCCTGCGGCTGGTTGAAGTAGGCATCGCCAAGCTGCGTGGTCCACTCCAGGTTCTGGTCCATCATCTGGAGCACCTGCGGGAACGCGGTCAGGCCCTTCACGCTCGGGTCCCAGTTCTGGCTATCGGCGCCGGCGGCGACCTGACCGGGCGAGCCGTATCCCTGCGCCTGCATCTGCTGGAGCCACTGGTCCGCCGTAGCCACCTGCTCGGGATACGTCGAAGCCGTGAGGATCTGCGCCAGCAGTGCATCGGGGTAAAGTGCAATGGGAGCCAAAAGCTGCTCAAGCTGGCCGGGGCCGAGCGGCGCCTGTTGCGGAGCGTACTGCTGCTCGCCCTGTGGCGGGTATTGCGCGCCGGGATTCTCCCCCGGTGCTGCGCCCGGGTACCCCGGCTGCTGTCCGTAAGCCGGCTGCGGATACTGCTGTGGTGGATTCTGGCCCTCAGGGTAGCCGTTTTGCTGCGCCGTTTGGGCGTGAGAGTACGTGCCGCCGGCAGTTAGAAAAATGATCGCGCTGCTAAGGACTGCAGCCTTGAGAACCCGGATTGTGAATAGGGAGGAACGAATTGCATCATAACGGCCAAAACGCGCCGATTTCGATTTCGATGCCAAAATTTGGGCTCGTGGATTCATAGCTCCGTCTCGGGCGCTCGCCCCGGGCGGGCCGCTGCCGAAGCGCCGGAAACGAGCCAGTTCAGGCCCAAAACAGAAGGCCCGCGGCCATCCTTCCAAACTCCGGCGCTGGTCACAAGCGCAAGCTCCGGGGAAGGCTCCAGGTGAGATGCGGGCTCGGCGCATGAGTTTTCTCGCCGGCGGAATGCCTGGTTTCGATGAGAATATAAGCCCAAGAGCGGAATGGATTTAGGCGAAACCCCTCGCGCTAATCGCCGAACTCCAGCTCGTCGAAGCGCCGCCACTTGTAAATCGCCACGGAGGCGATCCAGCTCAGCGCGAACAGACCGACGATGCAATAGCCCAACGTGCCGAAGTTTTCGTTGAGGCGGCGGATCAGGCCCCAGAAAACTCCGTTCAACCCGAATTGGCCGGCCAGCAGCCCCAGCACCTCGATTCCGCCCACCCCCAGCGCCACGGCCACGGAGACAAACGTGATGGTCAGATTGTAGTAGAGCTTGCGCACCGGCTTCATGAACGCCCAACCGTAGGCGCCCAGCATGAGAATGTTGTCGGTGGTGTCGATGAGTGACATGCCGGCGGCAAAGAGCAGCGGGAAGGCCAGGATGGACCACATCGGTAATCCTTTCGACGCTTCCGCCGCGGAGATGCCCAGCAATCCGATCTCGGTGGCCGTATCGAATCCGAGCCCGAAGAGCACGCCCAGCGGATACATGTGCCAACTGCGCCGGATCATGGCGAACATGGGCCGGAACAGCCGCGACAGGAAGCCGCGATCGGCGAGCAGCATGTCGAAATCTTCATCAACATACGGCGCGCCGTTGCGCACGCGCACAAAGGCGCGATAGATCGACAGCAGCACAACGATGTTCACCGCCGCGATGGCAAAGAGGAACAGACTGGAAACCAGCGTGCCGATGACGCCGCCGATGGCCCGCGCCGCGTCCATGCGATGCTGCAGCGCGAGGGCTGTGGCCGCAATGCCGGCTGAGCCCAGCACCACGATGGTCGAGTGGCCGAGCGAGAACATGAATCCCACGCCGACCGGGCGCTTGCCCTGCTGCATCAGTTTGCGGGTCACGTTGTCGATGGCCGCAATATGGTCGGCGTCGACCGCGTGGCGCAGCCCGAAGCTGTAGGCCAGCAGCGCCGTGCCCAGCAGCAGCGGAAAGTGACGGAAGGCGAGCACCGCCCACAGCCATGCGGCTAGGTTAAAGGCAAACAGGATGGAATAAATGCCGACGACTTTGCCGCGCAGGTTAGCGGACGCGTCGTTGAAAAGGCCGAGCAGGCCGGAGGATTTGGACGCGTGCGGGTGCGATGGGAGTTTCCGCGCCTGGAGCGTCTCTGCCAGGCCGCTGGTCGTTTGTTCACTCGGGGCGGGCAAATTTGCTCCCATCTGAGACCTTGGCGGCGCATATTTCCGGGATGTGGCCGCGGCCCAGGTATTTACGATGATACCATTCTGGAATTTGTGCTACCAGCGCGGGCGGGGAAATTGCATGAACGCCGGAATCGGCTTTGCGGCTGGAGGCTGGCTTCGCGGCTCCGGGGCCATCTTCCGCTCGTCCCTTGGGGGACGGGAATGCCCGGCGATTTCGACGATTGCCGTGTTCGGCGCATATGGCTCCAGGACAATCGTCTCGCCGTTGCGGTCGAGTTCCAGGCACTGGCAGGGTTCTGCGCGCGGCAGGCAAATGGAAGTCAGCGCGATTCCGGCAATCAGCGCAAGAAACTCTGAAGGCGTTCGCATTGAGTGAATCTCCTCTTAACCTAAGAAGTGCCGATTGTAGAACTTCCCGGCAACCTTCGCGACCGGCGATGGCCTGAGGTTGGCCTGACTGGCGATAAGCATGTTAGCTGGATAAGAGAGAGCCGATTCAACAAAGACAGCGAGTTAGCGGTGGTAGAGGCTCATCCAGACCTTTCATTTCTCCTTGGTTAGGGCGAAGGTGGGCCATTACTGTTTCTTTTCCGCTGGCGGCGCCGCACAGGGACTTCCGCCGCATAGCGCGCCAGTAATCCCTTTGCCTTCGGTGATGGTATAGATGAGGTCCACCGCGGGCAGCTTGATGGTTTCTTTGGCGCCTGAAGGCCAGTGAATCTCCACGGTTCCGGGATCCGTGGCGTCGCCCAGGCCAAAGTGCAGCCGCCGGTCATTGGCCCCGATGTAACTGCCGCTGGCCAGCACGTCGCGGCGCTGGCGCATGCCGTTGGCGGTCAGATAGGCCGTGGCGCAGGTGGCGTCGCGCGGGCTTTTCCTGCCGGTTTTTGGGTTCACTCCCCCCACCAGCTTCAGCTCCACCCAATGATGATGGTCGGGGCTTACATCGCGCAGCAGCACCGGCGGACCATCGACGGGATTGATGACCACATCGATCTTGCCGTCGTTGAACAAGTCGCCGAAGGCCGCTCCGCGCGCGGGAATCACGTCCGCCAGTCCTGAGCCCACGACCGGCGGAACGTATTCAAACTTGCGCCCCTTGCCGTGCGGGTCAGGCACGTTGCGGAAGTACAGTGGCCGCTCCGCAAACGATGTACCCCAGGGATGCTGATCCACCTGCGGATAGACGTGCCCGTTGACCATAAACAGGTCGAGCCAGCCGTCGTTATCGAAGTCGAAGAAGCCGTCGCCCCAGCCCACGAACGGAATAGTGGGCTGCGCCACTCCGGCCCTGTAGCTCACGTCGGTAAAGCTGGCGTCGCCGTCGTTATGGAAGAGAACCTTGTAGTCGTCGCCGAAGTCGGTAACGAAAAAGTCGAGCAGGCCATTGTTCTCGTAGTCGCCGACGGCAATGCCCATGGACGCGATCTCGCGCCCATCCGCATTTAACGCAAAGCCCGATAGATAACTATCGTCCTCGAACGTCCCGTCGCCTTTATTCATGTAGAGAAAATTGGGTTCCGAGTCGTTACCCACCACCAGGTCGGGCCTGCCATCGCCGTCGAGGTCCACAAAGATGGCCGTGAAGCCGTAATAGCGATTCTTGTCTTCCACGCCGGCTTTCGCGGTCACATCGGTAAATGTGCCGTCGCCGTTGTTGTGAAACAGATGGTCGGGCTCACCCTCTAACCCGCGTGGGCCGCAGTTCACCGCCACGCCGCGATATTGGCAAAAAGCGTAGCCAACCGCCTTGCTGCCGCCAACGGGCAGATTGTTGCGGTCGAAATGCACGTAGCCGGAAACATACAGATCGAGCAGGCCGTCGCCGTCGTAATCGCCCCAGGCCGAGCCGGTGGACCAGTTACCCAACTGCACGCCGGCTTTCTCGGCTACGTCGGTAAATGTTCCGTTGTGGTTGTTGTGGTACAGCCGGTTCTTGCCGTAGTTCCCTACGAAGAGGTCGGGCCACCCGTCATTGTCGTAATCGGCCACCGAGCATCCGTAACCCCAGCGGTCGTTGGCGACCCCAGCCGGAATTGCAACATTGGTAAAGGTTCCGTCGTGGTTGTTGTGGAACAGGGCGGCGTGCGGCGGTTCTTCCTTGCCGTCCAACGCGTCAAAAGTCGAGCCGTTGACCAAGTAAATGTCGAGCCAACCATCGTTGTCGTAATCGAGCAGGCAGACGCCCGACCCGTTGGTCTCAACAATGAAGTTCTTCTCAGGCGAGCCCATTTTGTGGCGCCAGCCGGAGAGCCCGGCCTGCTTAGTGATGTCCTCGAACATCACCGTTCCCTTGTCCACAAATCCGCCCGCGGTGATGGGCCGGTGCTGCGCGTCGTACTCCGGGGTAGCCGCCGCCCCTGAGGCAATACCACCCATGCCGGCTTGCTGTGCGTGCCCAGGCATAAGCACAAGGAGCACAAAAGAAACAGCAAACAGCAAATTGCGACCCTGCAACGTTACATCCTCAAGTTCCGTAATTGCTCAAGCTCTGTGTTTGTTGAATTATAGCAGTCCGTCAAATTGGGGATGCGCGGTGTGCATGTTCGAAGATTTGGCCGCGGACGCAGAGGCCGGCCAACGCGAGGGATGGTGGCCGAGCGGCGCGTGGAGACGAATAGCGCCCCTGAGGGCATGTGGCAACGAGACAATTGCACCTCTACTGCGCCAATTCGGAGAAAAACTCACGGGATTGCGGCCCGCGCCGATAGAGGGATTGTCTGACTGCCCGACGCATTGACTTATTCCACGGCACGGCGGAGTGGAACAAGGTGCTGAGAAATTTACGCTCAATCGGCCCCGAAAAGCCGACTGCATTCGGGGGAGGAAGTGCATGCAGGAAGATCAGGACGTGATCCGTGAATTTCTGGTCGAGAGTCACGAGAACCTATCGCGCCTCGATCAGGATCTGGTGGAATTGGAGACACATCCGACAGACGCCGCACTACTGGCCAGCATTTTCCGCACCATCCACACCATCAAGGGAACTTGCGGCTTCTTTGCTTTTTCGACTCTGGAAAAGATCACCCACCAGGCTGAAAGCCTCCTGAGCCAGTTGCGCGATGGGCAGCGGGAGCTTAGTCCATCCCTGGTGTCTATGATCCTGGAAACCGTAGACGCCACACGCAAGGTGCTGGCCTCGATCGAAGCTACTGGGGAAGAAGGGCCGGAGCCGTTTGACGATTTGACGGAACGTTTGCGTCTGGCAGCGCAAAGCCCGGCCGGCAACGAGAGGCGTCCGGGCAAGGAAAAGCAGCGCGCCTCCACCAGAAAAGGCCGGGCGGCAACGGTTCCGGCGGAGCCAGCGAGAAAAGCAAGGCCCGAAGAGGATGCGACCAAATCTTCGGCCGTGGCGGACGCCAATATCCGCGTGGGCGTGGTGCTGCTGGATAAGCTGATGGACCTGGTCGGGGAGTTGGTGCTGACTCGCAATCAGATCCTGCAGTTCAACACCGAGCGCGAGGATGCTGCGCTGAGCGCGACCTCGCAGCGGCTCAACCTGATCACCACGGAGCTGCAGGAAAGCGTGATGAAGACGCGCATGCAGCCCATCGGCATGGTCTGGAATAAGCTGCCGCGCGTGGTGCGCGACATGGCCGTGGCGCTCGACAAGCAGATCCGGCTGGAGATGGACGGCGCCGAGACGGAATTAGACCGAACCATCATCGAAGCCATCAAAGACCCGCTGGTTCACCTGGTACGCAACTCGTGCGATCACGGCATCGAAGCGCCTGGCGTGCGCCAGCGCGCCGGCAAACCCCTCCAGGGGACGCTGACTCTGCGCGCCTATCACGAAGGCGGGCAGGTCAACATCGAAATCGGCGACGATGGGGCAGGCATTGACGTTGCCGAAGTCAGGCGGCTAGCCATCGAGAAAGGGCTTCTGCAATCCGATGCGGCCCAGAAGCTGAGCGATCGCGAGGCGCTGAACCTGATCTTTCAACCGGGATTTTCTACAGCCCAAACCGTCACCAACGTCTCCGGGCGTGGCGTGGGCATGGACGTTGTGAAGTCCAACATCGAAAAGATCGGCGGGATTGTGGATGTATTCAGCCGTCCCGGCCAGGGCACCACCGTCAAGCTCAAGATTCCGCTCACGCTGGCCATTATTCCCGGGCTGGTGGTCACCAGCGGCGGAGAGCGGTTTGTGATCCCCCAGGTCAGCCTGCTCGAGTTGATTCGCCTGGAAGGAGACTCTTCCGATAAGCACATTGAGCGCGTGCACGGAGCGCCGGTGTACCGGCGCCGCGGAAGCCTGTTGCCCATCGCCTATCTTAACCAGGTATTGGGACTCCAACCGGCGGAGAAGGCCGCGGCACTGAACATGGTGGTGCTGCAGGCCGAGGACCGGCAGTTCGGGCTGGTGGTGGACGGTATCAACGACACCCAGGAGATCGTGGTCAAGCCGCTGGGCAAGCAGTTGAAGGGGCTTACCGTCTACGCGGGCGCGACAATCATGGGCGATGGACGGGTGGCCCTGATCCTCGATGTGCTCGGTATCGGGCAACATTCCGGGGTGCTTTCCGAATCCAGAGAACAGGCGCGCGGCGCGGCGGAGCAAAGGACCAGGGCGCGGATCGACCAGCAGCGGCTTCTTCTGTTCCGCGCGGGAGCCTTCGAACGCCTGGTCCTGCCTCTATCGCTGGTTGCGAGGCTGGAAGAGTTCCCTCGATCCTCCATCGAGAGCGCGGGCGGATGCCAAGCCGTGCAGTATCGAAACCAAATCCTTCCTCTGGTTCTTCTCGAGAACGTGCTCGAGTTCGGCGGGAAGGGTGCGGAGCCGGCGGCCGACCCGGTCCAGGTGGTCGTCATCAACGACGGCGACCGCAGTATCGGGCTGGAAGTCGACCAGATTCTGGATGTCGCGGAAGAGGAGGTCAACGTTCGCCAGAGCTCGCCGCGTAAAGGCCTTCTAGGCTCGGGCGTGGTGGGCAAGCGGGTGGCCGATTTCCTCGATCTCAATTATGTACTGAGCGCACCCGCCGGGTACTGGTTCCGCGGCCAGCATGGATCGGACCGCGGGAAGAATGTCCTGATTGCGGAGGAGTCGCCGTTCGCACGGGGGCTGATCCGAAGCAGCCTCGAGATGGCGGGGCACCGGGTCATCGAGGCCGCGAATCTGGACACCGCAATCCGCGCGCTGGAGCAGCGCCCGGTGGATGTGATCGTGGCGGCGTTGGATCTTCCGCCCCAAGGCAGTTCCGCGCTCCGAGCCGCCATGGACTGCCGGCCGGAGTGGAAGGAGATCCCTCTGCTCGCGCTAACCGAGTCGCCCGAACGGCTGCGGGAGCTTGCCGGCCAGGCGCCGAATTTCGACGACTGCCAGTCCGAACGCGACCTGGATGCCGTGCTCGAGGCAGTGGAGCGGCTGGCTTCGGCCCGGAACGCCGTCCAGGTTGCGCCGTTGTGCGCGGGAAAGGAGAGTTGAGCGATGGCGACCGATGCATGGACCGCGAAGACGGGCGGGCCGCAGAAGAGCAACCAGTTCGCCACTTTTTTCGTGGCCGATCTGTTCTTTGGAGTGGACGTTCTTTGCGTCCAGGAGGTGCTGCGCTCCCAGCAGATGACCAACGTGCCCAAAGCGCCCGAGGTCATCGAGGGGCTGATCAACCTGCGCGGGCAGATCGTCACGGCTATCGACATGCGGCGCCGGCTCGAGTTGCCGCCGCGCGGCAACGGCAAGACGCCGATGAACATGGTGGTGCGCACCGAAGACGGCGCGGTCAGTTTACTGGTGGACGAAATCGGCGACGTGCTCGACGTGGACAGCGCCACCTGGGAACGCACGCCGGAGAGCCTGGCCGGCTCCGCGCGCGAACTGATCTGCGGCGTCTACAAGCTCAAAGACAGATTGCTGCTGGTTCTCGACACCGACAAGACAGTGGAGATTGCCGCGGCCATGGGCAGTGCCTAGTCCGGCGCGGCGCGAACGGCCCGAAGCTTGAGCCGGGATTGGGATTGCACGCCGGCGAAGGCGCAATGAAAAGGACAGGAGAAAGGAGAAGGCAATGGAAATACATGGGAGCGATCGCCGGCGCATGAGTCCGGGCCGGCATTCATCGAACGGGGCTGCTGTTCTGGATTATCAGGAGCAGAAACAGCCGCGGAGCAGGGCGGAAACCGGAAGTTCCCGGCACGAGAGCGCCGGCGCGGCCCAGGAGCCGGGCATCGATCGGGAGCAGTTTGCCGATTACGCGGGGCAGGTGGCCGCTATCGGCAAATCGCAGGCCGTAATCACATTCGGGATGGACGGAACGGTTTTCGACGCCAACGAAAACTTTCTCAATGCGCTGGGCTACCGGCTGGACGAGATCAAGGGCCGCCACCACAGCATGTTTGTGGACGAGGGCTATTGCCGCAGCCCGGAGTACAAGGAGTTCTGGGAGAGGCTGAACCGCGGCGAATACCAGGCCGCCGAGTACAAGCGCATCGGCAAAGGCGGCAAGGAAGTGTGGATTCAGGCTTCCTACAACCCCATTCTGGATCTCAACGGCAAGCCCTTCAAAGTGGTGAAGTACGCCACCGACATCACGCCGCAGAAAATGGCGATGCATGCCATGGTCGCCGACGCCGCGATGCTTGTCGAAGCCGCGGTGGCGGGCAGGCTGACCACTCGCGCCGATGCCGGAAAGCACCAGGGCGACTACCGCAGAGTCGTCGAGGGCATCAACAAGGCGCTCGATGCGGTCATCCTGCCTATCGAAGAGGGTAACCGCGTCCTGCGCCTCATCCGCGGCGGAAACCTGCGCGAAAAAGTCGAGATTGCCTGCGAAGGCGATCACGAAAAGATGAAGAACGCCATCAACGGCGTGCGGGACTGGATCACCGAGCTGGTGGCTTACGTTACCAAGATCGCCAACGGCGATATGTCGGCCACCATGACCAGGGCCTCCGATCAGGACCAGATTCACGAATGGCTGGTTTTGCTCAAGAACAACATCCACGCGCTGATTGCCGATACCGACAACCAGGTGCAGGCCGCCGCCGAAGGCAGGCTGGGCACCCGGTCCGATGTGTCGCGGCACGTGGGCGATTATCGCAGGATCGTCGAGGGTATCAACAAGACCCTGGAGACGGTGGTGCAGCCGCTGAAGGTTACGGCTGAGAATGCCACCACCCTGGCCGCCGCGTCAGAAGAGCTGGCCGCGGTGAGCCAGCAGATGGCGGGTAACGCGGAAGAAACGGCGACGCAGGCAAACCTGGTCTCCGCAGCCTCCGAGCAGATTTCAGGGAACATGGGATCGGTGTCTTCGGCGTGCACGCAGATGCAGGCCTCCATCCGCGAAATCGCCAAGAGCGTCAACGAGTCGGCGCGCGTGGCCAAGGATGCGGTCAGCGCGGCGCACGCGACCAACCAGACGGTGACCAAACTCGGCGAATCCAGCCAGGAGATCGGCAACGTCATCAAGGTGATCACCTCGATCGCGCAGCAGACCAATCTGCTGGCGCTCAACGCGACCATCGAGGCGGCCCGCGCAGGCGAGGCCGGCAAGGGCTTCGCGGTGGTGGCCAACGAGGTGAAAGAGCTGGCGAAACAGACAGCCCAGGCCACCGAAGATATCGGCCGCAAGATCGAGGCCATCCAAGGCGACACCAAGGGAGCCGTCAAGGCCATCGAGGATATCAGCGCGATCATCAACCAGATCAACGACATCTCCAACAGCATTGCCACGGCGGTGGAAGAGCAAACCGTGACCACCAACGAAATCAGCCGCAGCGTGACGGAAGCAGCCAAGGGTGTCGACGACATCGCCAAGAACATTGGCGGCGTGGCCACGGCGGCAAAAAACACCACGCAGGGAGCCAACGACACGCAAAAGGCGTCGCATGAGCTGAGCCAGATGGCGGCGAGGCTGCAGGGGGCGATGGCCAAGTTTACGTTCTGACCAGCGGGTGGATGGGGAGCGGGCCGCGCGGTGAAGGCAACCGCGCGGCCCGCTCCCGCAACGCAATTCAACCGGTTGCGGAGGTGCAGCCATGGCCAAAGCCCTGGTGGTGGACGATTCCAGAGCCGTTCGCATGATCATCGCGAAGACTCTCAGGGACCTGGGGTACGAGGTGCGCGAGGCGGCCAACGGCAGAGAGGCGCTGGAGGTCATCGCGGTCGAGAAGACCGCGGTGAAGCTGGTGCTGGCCGACTGGAACATGCCCGAGATCGACGGGCTGGAACTGCTCAAGCAATTGCGCCGGATTTCCACGCCCGATTCGCTGGCCGTAGTCATGGTGACGACGGAGACAGGAATGGGCCGGATGGCGGCAGCCCTCGCCGCCGGCGCCAACGAGTACGTCATGAAGCCGTTCACCCGCGACATCCTGGTCGAGAAGCTTCAGCTTGCGGGAATTCGTCCCTGAGGAATTGAGGCATGGCCGCACTAAACAGACGCGTGCTTCAAGCCGGAGAACGCATCCGTGTGCTAGTGGTGGATGATTCGGCGGTCATTCGCCACCTGGTTACGCAAGGTCTCGCTCAGGATCCCGCCATCGAGGTGGTGGGGACGGCATCGAACGGCGCAATCGCGCTGGAGCGCATTCCGCAGTTGAGTCCCGACCTGCTGACCCTGGATGTCGAAATGCCGGAAATGGACGGCCTGGAGATGTTGTGGCACGTTCGCCGCGATTATCCCCATCTTCGGGTGATCATGTTCAGCACGCTCACGGAGCGCTGCGCGGCAGTGACACTCGAGGCATTGAGCCGGGGCGCGGACGATTATGTGACCAAGGCTTCCAATCAGGGATCGCTGGATCGCTCCATGGCCCGCCTCAAGGACGAATTGATTCCGAAGATCAAGCAGTTTTTCCTGATGCCGGAGCCGGGCCGGCCCGCATTCAGGCCGGAAATATCGCCAGCCCCAGCGTATGCTCCCTCAGCGCAACCCATGCGGCTGACCAGCAAGCTCCAGCCCAGGACGCTTGTGATTGGCGTCTCCACCGGCGGTCCGGCAGCTCTGTCCACGGTGCTTCCCGCGTTGCCGGCCGGATTTCCGCTTCCGGTTCTGGTGGTGCAACACATGCCGCCGCTGTTCACCAGGTTGCTGGCCGACCGGCTTCATTCCGCCTGCCGGTTGGCCGTCAAGGAAGCGAGTCAGCTCGAACCTGTGGCCGCGGGCAAGATTCTGATTGCGCCCGGAGACTTCCACATGAGAGTGGACGGCAAAGACGGCGGCATACATGTGTATCTGGATCAATCGCCTCCGCAGAACTCCTGCCGCCCGGCTGTGGATGCGCTGTTTACGTCGATCGGCGAGGTTTATGGCGGGGCCGCGATCGCAGTGATCCTTACCGGCATGGGGCAAGACGGCTTGCACGGCACGCGGGTTCTGAAGGCGCAAGGGGCGAGCGTGCTGGCGCAGGACGAGGCTTCGAGCGTGGTGTGGGGAATGCCCGGCGCCGTGGTAAATGCAGGTCTTGCCGATCGCGTCCTGCCCCTCGAACAGATGGTGTCGGAAATTCTGCGTATTGCAGTGTGACCGTTGGGGGATGGAACGTGTCGAGCAGCTCAATCGCCATACAGAGCGAGAATTACCGCTTCCTTCAGGAGCAGGTCTACTCTCATACGGGCATCGTGCTCGAAGACGACAAGCAGTATCTCTTCGAATGCCGTCTTGCGCCCATTGTCAGTCAGCTTGGGCTCGGTTCCATCAACGACCTGTGCGCCCTGCTCAGGGAGAGCAGAGAAGCAGAAGTCGGCTGTCAGGTGGTCGAGGCCATGACCACCAACGAGACCTACTTTTTTCGCGATCCGGCTCACTACGATGCCATCCGATCGGTCCTGTTGCCGCGCCTGAAACAGGAGCGACGCGATACCAGGAAACTGCGTTTCTGGTCGGCCGCCGCATCCACGGGGCAGGAGGCCTATAGCCTGTCCATGGCTCTGCTCGAAGAAGGTCTGAGCGATTGGAATATCCAGATTCTTGCCACCGACATCTCCTCCCGGGTTTTGGATCGAGCCCGAGGAGCCTGCTTTCAGCAAATTGAGGTGAACAGAGGCTTGCCGGCTGCGCTGCTGGTGAAATATTTCAATCGTTCGGGCCTGGTTTGGCAATTGAGCGAGGCAGTGCGGCGCCTGGTTCATTTCGAAAAGCTCGACCTGCGCCAGAGCATGGCCGCGCTGGGCCCGTTCGACCTGGTCTTCTGCCGCAACGTCATGATTTACTTCGACGCCGAAACCAAGCAGAAGATCCTGAAGGAATTGCACGTCACATTGTCTTCAGGTGGATGGCTGATGTTGGGCGGCTCTGAAACCGCGTTCGACATCGAGGAATGGTTCGAAAGACAGACCATCGGAAATGCAATTGTCTACGTTGCCCGCTGAGAGGAGAGACATGCCCACGGAAGTGAGTATGGAGATCGTGCCGGACGAGCTCGAGAAGATTGTGGAGGCGGTTTTTGCCAGCATGATCGAGCTGGAAGTGAGCCCTTGTGACCAGAAATGGTTTCCCCGCAGCGATTGCCTGACCGCGGCAGTTCATCTGGCAGGCGATTGGAATGGCGCGGTGCTGCTGGAGTGCGAGCCGGAGCAAGCCTGCCGCTGGGCAGCCCGCTTTCTTTCCATCGACCCGCCCGCCACCGTGAATGATATCGTGCGCGACGTCCTGGGGGAACTGACGAACATCATCGGCGGCAACCTGAAATGCATGTTGGCGCACGAAATTCGGCTTTCCATGCCCGCTGTCGTCGCGGGCAACGATTACAGCATTCGGGTTTGCGGGTCTGAGGTTCGCGAGCGCCTCGGATTCCAGTGCGCCGAAGGGGTTTTCTGGATTATCGTTCTGGCCGCTCGTTCCTGAAGGCCGAAGCGCTCGCAAGCAAAGGGCTCGATACAGTCAGCCGGCCGCCGCGACCCTGAGCGTGTACGAAAGCGGCGCCGGATCCCAGGCTGGAGCGCACACCTCATGGATTCGAGCCGCGTGCCGATAGGCCAGGTAGAGGAGCAGGAACAATGGCTGAAATCAGAGTGCTGATCGTGGATGACTCCTCGGTGATGCGCAAGATCGTGGAGCGCGCGCTGCGGCAAACCGGTCTGCAGTTGGCAAGGGTGTATGAAGCCTCCACAGGCACAGAGGGGCTGGACGTGCTCGCAGCAAGTCCGGTCGACCTCGTGCTGACGGACATCAACATGCCGGCGATGGATGGGCTCGAATTCCTGCGCCAGCTACGCGAGCGAAACCTTGCTCCCCGGGTTCCGGTGGTGATGATCACCACCGAGTCCAGCGAAGAGCATGTCAAACAGGCGATCGTGGCGGGCGCACAGGCCTATCTACGCAAACCATTTACGACCGAGCAGGTGAAGGAGCGTGTGCTGCCTCTGGTGGGCGCTGCCTGACGGCGGCGGCAGCCATCCGGCGCGCAGGCGCGGACTTCCGGCGCGGCTCAACTCTCCGCAACACCTCGGAACTTTTGACACAGACGATTGCAGGCGGCGCGCTCTAAAGTCTTGAGCCGCGCGGGATGGAAGGAGAGTTTCTCGGATGGCGGCGTCATTGCGGCAATCGATAGAGCGGTTCTCAGACCCGTGCAGCCTGGACGCGAGCGTGGAAGAGGTTTTTGGCACGGTTTTGGGGTGGGACTGCCAACTCGATCCTGAACCCAATCTCCGCGAGGAAGAAGCAGTAACAGCCGTGGTCGGATTGGGAGGCGTGCTAAGTGGGGCATGCATTCTGCGCGCCGGCGGCGGAGCCGCGCGGATGATGGTTGCGCGCATGACAGGCATGGAGTTTACGGAAATCGACGAGACCGTGCAGGACGGCATGGGCGAGCTGTGCAACATGGTGGCCGGAACGTGGAAGAGCCGGCAACCCGAGCTGGCCGCTGGCTGCGGTCTCTCGGTTCCGGCGGTCATCACAGGCCGCGCTTACAACCTGCATGTACACGCTCCCGAATTCGAGTTGCGCCACGCCTATTGCGCGGAGGGCGTGAGCTTCGCGGTGACCATCGTATGCGACGGATTGCGGTGATACACGCAACCATTGGGCGCATCCTCAAGCTCCCAGACTGCGAGGCACATTCGCGCATAGGTTCTTACGCTTGTGACCGAAGACTTTCCTGACGAGCGTACCGGACCACTTCGACATTCCACATGGCGATCAAGCCTTCCTCCACCATGGTGTCCAAATAGGGAAGCGCCCCGATTTTTCGCGCCACCGATGCTTCGCGAAGACTTCGGGCCTGCTCGAACCTGAGGTATAAATGCCGTTCGAAGAACATATCGAGCAGTGGAGAATTCTCCGGCAAGGTTAAGCCACCAGAAACACTCCCCTCGTGTTTGGTCCCCTCGGTCTCCCCACAGGTTTTCAGTAGCGGAGGCCCAGCCTCGTGGGGAACTCTTCTTCGCCTTCCTCCAGGCTGAGCTGCCCGCTGTAAAGACGAAGGACGGAATGGCGGCGTTTCCGCAGCCAAAGGTGCGCAAGAAGGATGATTGCGAGCGCGATTCCAACGCGCACTCCCTTACTTTCGAGCAACAGCTCACAGCCCAGCGAGAGAGTGGTCACGAGCGGGAATAAGGTGACGTAGAACAGCACCGTAAACGCAAGATTCTCCTGTCCGGGTGCGGCCTCGCCCGTGAACGGAATGGTGGTGACGTTGAGAAAGAAGCTATCGGTGAGCAGAAGGCAAAGGCCAGCGCCCACCACCATCTGCGCGGCAATCGAGGATGGTGTACGCAGCTCCGGCGGTGCAATCAGCTGGAAGACGCCGATGGTGTTGAAGGTCGCGAGAGTGCTGCACAACAGCGCCCAGCGCGTTGTCGCTTTCAATGCATCGATAGCCACGGCCTCCGTCGGCGGCCTGCCATGAATGGTGTGGAATATCCAGCCGCCGCGTTGATTGCCCGGTGACACGAACGCGCTACGCAGGCCGGCAACCACCCAGAAGGCAACGATTCCAATTGCGATACGCATACCGTCGGGGGAAAGACTGATGCCTACATGGTCATCGTGAACGGTGAATCGAAGGATAGTGGCGATCACCAGCGAGAGGCCTGCACCCCCGTAAAGGACCAGGTAAATGCGGTAGCGCGGAATGCGCAGGATGGTTTGACCGATAAAGTGAAAGACTGCGCGCCGCAGCGGAGTGCGAATCGCGGTCATGTGAAGAAGTTTTCGGCACGGAACCAGAATGCGGCTCTGTCCCGAGTTGGATTCGGTTCCAGCCACGAGCGTCACCACCCGGCGCAGATGGGCCAGCGGGTAAGTCAGGAGCGCGATGGCCCAAACGAAAGCTGTGGCCAACTCGCCGCGGTGCGCGAGCGCGTTCCACATCGAGGCTCCGGACGGTGCCGCCAACCTCTGCTGATAGACACTGAGAAACCAGAAAGGCGGAAACCACTGCGCAAACAGATGCCTCGACTGCAGCAGCGCGGGTGTAATGCCTGACAGGACGGGAAAGAGCAGCAGAAGAACCAGAAAGCCGGCCACGGCCGTTCCCTGCAAAAGGAGAGAGATTCGCCGGAAGACCCGCTCGCCGAGCAGGGCAAGAAGTGTTCCTTCGAGCGCAAGCACGAGTCCAGCAGCGAAGAGCCCCGCGATGGCAACGGCCGATACGTGGCCCATCAACAAGCCGGCCACGTCAGGCGGGTCCGTCGCCGGCACAAGAACGAGCGGTGCGAGAAAATTGGCGTCGAACAGGAATCCTGCAATGAAAATGGCAATGGCCGCGAGACGGGCGACAAATACCCGCGTCGGCGCTATCGGCAGAGTACCCAGAACGAAGACGTCGAGCAGATCGGGGAAGAAGAGGTCCCATTCAAAGAGGGTGGCTAGTCCCATCACGACGAAGGAATACATCACGAAGAAGAAATGATGATTGACCTGTACCCAATAGGGCGGCGGACCCGGAACAAGACCATTGTGACGCGGCGGATAGATGATGACCGGGTGATAAACAGGCCACAGATACATCGCCACAGCAAGTCCTGGCAGGGCGGCTGCGCACGCGATCTGCACCATGCGCGTTTTGCCATCCCCGGTTGAAGAGGTGGTTTCGTGATTGAAGAAACGCTCAAGAAAGTGACGGACCAGATGCGAGAACTGGCTGCGTTCGGGCTGGTAAACAGGCCCCAGCGCAGCTTGGACGTTCAGCGACTGCACGGCTGCGAAATCATCGCGATGAAAGAGACGCTGAAAAGCTTCAGGCATCGGGAATCTGCATGACCTCCACGATCTGCTGCGCGGCAGCGCGTGTATCCTGCTGCTCGATGAGCTGTGCGAAGACCCTCTCGAGATTGGGAAGATGCATCAGCTGTGTCAATTCCATCGGGGCAGCGTCGGCCAGCACTCTGCCTTTGCCAATCACGATCACCCGATGACAAACTTGCTCCACCGTTTCCAGCACGTGCGAAATGTAGAGAACGGCTTTGCCCTGCGCGGATAGCATCTCGAGCAGGTCTTTGAACAAGCGTCCTGAGACTACGTCGAGACCGGATAGAGGCTCGTCGAAGATCAAGAGGCTGGGATCGTGCAAAAGTGCGGCGGCGATCAGCACCCGTTGTCGCATGCCTTTCGAGTACGAAGAGATAGGCGAGTGCTGCCATGACTCCAGGAGCAAGAGCCTGAGCAGAGATGTGGCTTTGCGTTCAATGATGCGTTCGGTCATGCCGCGCAAGCGGCCAACGAGCTGCAGGTATTCGAGTCCCGAAAGATACGTGTAGAGATGCGCTTCTTCGGGCACGTAGCCTAGCCGGGTACGATAGCGGACCAAATCCTCACGGATATCCACGCCCTCAAAAAGCACCCGGCCTTCATTGGCACGCAGCAGCCCGGTGATGATCTTCACGGTCGTCGATTTTCCGGCACCGTTGGGTCCCAGGAATCCCACGATTTCCCCGGATGCAACGCGGAAACTGACGTCCTCGACCGCGGGAATGCCGCGAAAGCTGCGAAAGATATGCTGGACATCGAGCATGGGTTCGTTCCTTGGCGTCACTATGTAGTATTCAGCATTACCAAGCAGCCTTGGTCTTGTCAAGTAGATGGCTACATAGGTATGATGCTGATTCATGGGCGCCGACCCCAAGCTCTCCCACACCGCCGCCATGATCCTGCAAGCCATCCATGCTGGATACATGTATGGGTTCAGCATCATGGAGATGACCGGCCTGCCCAGCGGAACCGTCTATCCGGCCATGCGCCGCCTGGAGCGCGACGAACTGATTTGCTCGCATTGGGAGCGCCAGTCCATTGCCGACGCGGAGCAGCGGCCGCCGCGCAAATACTATAAGCTCACTCCCGCGGGAAAGACGGTCCTCGACGCCTCCCGAAAACGCTATCCATTGCTGGAGCGTCTGATTCCGCTCGAGGAGGCGAGGGCGCAATGAGATGGTGCCACCTCATACTCCATGCTTTACACCTCGGTCTGCTCCGCGGTGCGTCTCTGCTGGTGCCTTCTCCGCAGCGCCCGGAATGGTTCCAGGAGTGGCGGAGCGAGTTGTGGTATGTGCGCCGTGTGGGCCGAGTTCCCAGAGCGCTCTCGTGGACTGCACAACGGGAGATCACTGCGTTTTGCATGGGCGCATTTCAGGATGCAGCGAATCTATGGAATGAAGGCCGGCGGTCGAGAGAACGAATTGGCGAGAAACCGGTCGCCGAGCATGGTTCGCCTGCTCGGTGCCTCCTCTTGATTGCCGCGCTGCTGCTGTTGTGCGCCGCGATTGCGGGGTACTTACCAGGAATCAGAAGTGAAGAGAATGCTGCACAGACTCCGCTTCGCCCTGGGGTCATTCTCATTCAGCAAGGCGCTAGCGGCCTGGCCGGCAAGCCATCGATATCGACGGCGGAATATTCCGACTGGCGATCGCATCAGCAGCAATTCTTTACGGATCTGGCCTTTTACCGCATCGACCGAATGCCTGTTGCAGTGGAGGGTATCCGAGAGAGCGAGTGGATGGTGGCGCAGGCGAGCGAGAACCTACCGCGCGTGCTGGGCATGCCCAGGGGCGATTCCAATGCAGCAAATCGCAGCAATCTTCCGCGAGCCATCCTGAGTGAGGCGGCGTGGCGGCACGACTTCCGCTCCGATCCTTCGATCGTGGGACAAATCGTGACGGTAGCTCATCGCCAGGCACTGATCGCTGGCATTGCCCCTGCAGTATGGTCGCGCATGCCAGAGCATCCGGACTTGTGGCTCTTCGAATCCGATAGGAAGCTGGAGCGCCAGACCGATTCGGCCCAAGGCTACGTCGTGGCGCAGCTCTCCGCGGCAGGGAGAGCGCAGATGATTGGGGACTCTGTTGAGATTACGTCTGCGGCCGCCAACGGGAACGAGATCGATCTGCTCGGCCTCGCATTCACGCCCCCTACCAGCGGCCCCCTGTGGATTTACCTCTTCGCCCTGTTTCTTGCGGTACTCGCACTGCCGGCCGTCACGTCGGTATCGAAAAGCGAATCGAATTTCACTACGCATCCGCCATCGTTACGATCGCGGGCCATTCGCTGGAGTTTCCTGGCGGTTAAGCTCATCCTGATCGCCTTAGTCGCCTGCTTCGCTTCACTCGATATCGCATACTGTAGCTTTCCGAACTACTCGCCGTTCGCAGAGTTCCTGCAGTTTGTCGCCGCCTTCTGCCTGTGCCTGTTTGGGCTCCGGTGGGCGATCGCGGACCAGAGCCAGCGCTGTCCCGTGTGCCTGCGCCGGGTTACGCATCCGGCGCAGGTGGGCATTGCGTCTTGCACTTTCCTCGGCTGGAACGGGACGGAGATGTTCTGCGCCGGAGGCCACACCATTCTGCACGTACCCAGCCTGCCCACCAGTTGGTTCAGCAGCCAGCGCTGGATCTATTTGGATGCGTCGTGGGATTTCCTTTTCGCGGATTCCCATTCGCAATGGTGACCCGCTAACTCATGGCATTTTACACTTGCAGTTCCACCGTCGGCGAGCCAGCTGCGAATTGGGCTCCCTTACAGTTACGGTCGGCCGAGCGAAGATCGCCGGCGGGGACGCCCAGGGGAGGCGTCAGGCACTTTGCATCAAAACTGCCTCAACTTCCTGCCTGCGCGTTGGCCGGCGCTGGCGTAGGCTGCGGCGGGGGCTGCTGCTGCGTGCAATGGGCGCAACGCGTGGCTGCCATCGGGATTTCGCTCATGCATTCGGGACAGATTTTAGTCGTGGGCGATACCGGAGGGTGCTTCTTGACCCGCTGCAGAAAATAGTGCATGGGCATCACGATGCCGAAGTACACCACCGTGGCTTCGATAAGGAACGAAATTCCAGCGTTAAAGAACTCGCCGATCTTAATCTCGCCGTGGTGCACATGGACGATGACGCCGCTGAAATCCGGCTTGCCCACGGTAGCGGCAATGAGCGGATTCATGACATCTTTGACCAGCGAGGCGACGATAGCATTGAAGGCCGCGCCAAGGATTACGGCCACCGCCAGGTCGACCACGTTGCCGCGCAGAAGGAAGTCGCGAAAACCTTTGAGAAAGTCTTTCAGCACCGAAGCACCCCTTGATGGGAGATTATAGGTGTATGCGGCGGAGTATTTGAAGAGCTCGTCCATTAACGGTGCAAAAACAACGGACCGCCGGGCGCGCAATCAGGATAGCGTCAGAAGCGCCACAATGGCAGCTAGAATCATCAGGTCGGCGTAGAGCAGGATGAGCACGCCGGCGTGGTAGAAGCTCCAGCGGCGCTGCAGGCAGCGGGCCGTCTCCGCCATGCCCCAGGCGGCCACCAGGAGCGCCACGATCTCCCAGTGCGATCCGTGTAGGTTCTGGATGTAGGGAAACCCGGCCGACCGCAGCCCCAAAAGAAATCCACCCAGCGAGAGCAGGATGCCGCGCGGTAGACATTTTTGCCGGATGCGCAGGATGGAGAGAGCGGGGAGCACAACTCTTACAAATCTAGCTCGCCAGCCTTAGCGCGCGACCAGTTCCATCTCGCGAAGGGACTCGGCGTATGGCGCGCGCAGCACGCCGCGCTCGGTGACGATGGCCGTGATGTAACTTGCAGGCGTTACGTCGAAGGCGGGGTTGCAGATTCCCACACCATTAGGCGTCAACTGCGTTCCTGCGTGGTGCGTGACTTCGTGCTGCGGCCGCTCCTCGATGGGAATCGCCACGCCCGTAGCCGTAGCCAGGTCGATAGTGGACCACGGCGCCGCCACGTAGAACGGAATGCCGTGCTCGCGCGCCAGGATGGCCACGTTGTAGGTGCCGATCTTGTTGGCCACGTCGCCGTTAGCGGCGATGCGGTCCGCGCCCACTACGACTGCCTGGATGCGGCCCGCGCGCATGAGGCTGGCGGCCATGTTGTCGCAGATGACCGTGGTGGGAATGCCATCAGCCATCAGCTCCCAGGCTGTCAGGCGTGCGCCCTGCAAGAACGGTCGCGTCTCGTCGGCGAAAACGTGAATGCGCTTGCCCTGCTCGACTGCAGATCGAATGACCCCCAGCGCCGTCCCGTAGCCGCAGGTCGCTAGGGCGCCGGCGTTGCAGTGGGTCAGCACGCCGCCGTCGCTTGGCAGCAGTTCGCCGCCAAACGCGCCCATTGCCTTGCACGCGGCGATGTCCTCCGCGTACATGGCGTGCGCCTCGGCCAAAAGCTTGCCCTTAATCTCCTCCAAAGGTGTGCCCAATCCGGCCAGGGTCGCAAACAGCGCCTTCATGCGGTCGATGGCCCAGAAGAGATTCACAGCCGTGGGTCGGGTCCCTGCCAACCGCGCGCAGATTTGCTCGAACTCGGGAGCAAACTCGTGCGTTGTCGTGGCTTTGGTCTTCAGCGTGCCCAGGGCCACGCCGTAAGCCGCCGAAACGCCGATGGCCGGCGCACCGCGGACGACCATGGTGACGATCGCCTCAGCCACTTCCTCGTAAGTGGAGGCAAGGACGTAGGCCTCCTCCAGCGGGAGCTTGGTCTGGTCGAGAAAACGAACCCCGTCAGCGGTCCAGGTGAGGGTCGTGATCATGCACTTCCAGTGTAAACGGGGCGTTCGATTGAAAACATTTACAGTTTCCGCTGGACTCCCCTCACCAGCGGCGCATAAAGTGGTGGGCGGACCTTGCTCCAGCGAACGCCGCATGCCATGAGTCCGGCAGGCGGCCATCGGCAGCGGAAGGAAGATCTCTCTCATGGCGACACGTCCGGCAACCACCGCAACTTCGACACCGAGCTATATCGGCCCTTTCATTACCGTCGCCATCCTATTTGGCATTTTCGGATTCCTTACCAGCCTGAACAACGTGCTGGTGAAGAAGCTGGAAGACGTTTTTCAGCTGGAACACGGCCCCGCCATGCTGGCCACGGCCGCCTGGTTTCTTGCCTATCTCATCTTTTCCGTGCCGAGCGCCAAGGTCATTGAGTGGGTGGGATACAAGCGCACCATGGTGCTCTCGCTGTTTGTAATGGCGGGCGGAGCGCTGCTCTTTCTGCCCGCCGCGCAAATGGTCAGCTTTCCTATGACGCTGTTTGCCATCTTCATCCTGGCCACCGGCGTCACCGGACTGCAGACCTCGGCCAATCCGTACGTATCGATCCTCGGCCCTGAACACAGCGCGCCCGCGCGCCTGACCCTGGCCCAGGCTTTCAATTCCATCGGCTCGTTTCTGGCTCCCTGGGTTGCCGGTGTGTTCATCCTCTCCAGCGCCGCCGCCAAGCCCGTCAGTTCCTCGGCCAGGGCGCACATGCTCCAGGGACCGTACATTGCGATTACCGTTTCCCTGGGAGTGTTGGCATTTGTGGTGATGTTGCTGCACCTGCCAGCCATTACTTCCGCGACACCCGCCGCGGGGGGCGAAGAAGCCGGCCGCAGCATCTGGAGCTTTTCGCATACCATACTGGGCATGATTGGAATCTTTTTCTACGTCGGCATTGAAATCTCTCTGGCCGCCATTACCATCCAGTTCTGCCAGTCGCAGGGAATGACCAACGTTGAGACGGCCAGCCTGATGGTCAGCGCCTTCTATTTCCTGATGATGGTCGGCCGTTTGCTGGGCAGCTTTGTCATGGTCTGGATCAAAGCGGAAAAGCTGCTGGTGGTTCTTGGCGTCGCCGGCATTGCGCTTTTGCTGACCGCAATGTTTACGCATGGTACCGTGGCAATCGCCTGCCTGGTGTTTACCGGCCTGGCGAATTCGGTGATGTATCCCAACATTTTTGCGCTCGGCATTGCCGAGCTTGGGCCTCTCACCAGCAAAGGTTCTGGAGTGATCACGATCGGCAATGTTGGCGGAGCGGTGCTGCCGCCGCTTCTGGGCGCACTCGCTGATAAGGTCGGCATTCAGTACGCGTTCGTTATTCCCATCATCGGCTACCTGTTCGTGACTTACTACGGCATGTCAGGCTACAAGCCGACGCGCAGAGCCGCGGCATAGACAGCCGCGACCGATAAAAGGAAATTCCCGGAATGCCGCCCTCGATGATGAAAGGGCCAATATGCTGAAGCGCAGAGAGTTTCTGAAGACAGCGGGCGCAGTAGGAGCGGGCGCGCTTTTGGGGCAGCATCCGGTGGTTGCACAGATGGCAGGCGGGGACGACGCGGCATTGCGCTTTTCTTCCCCCAGCATGGAACTTGAATTGTCCGCAACCACGCCGCGGCTTCTGAGCTTGAATGTTGACGGGCTGGGAAAAAGCCGGCGCGGCGTCAATATCGTGGCGGCCAACAGGGATTGGGCCGGCTACAAAGTTTCAGGCAGTGGCCCCGGCGCGATTCGCCGGGTTGAATACCGCATTGCTGAGGCGGGAAGCGATTCTCCCGCGTCATGGACGTTTGACCTTTCGCCGGACAAGATTGTGCTCACGTCGCAGTGGGACGGCCAATTCCAGCCGGCGCCAATGGTCTTCCATTTCGACCTGGCGCAGGTTCACAGCACGGTGCTGGGCCTTTTCCGGCAGGGTGGACTGCTGGCCACGCCTGCGCTGTTGCACTTTCCGGGACAGGGATCGATACAGCTTACCGCCAACGTGAACGAAGTTGGATTGACGTACACGTCAGACCGATCCAGTTCCAGCGCGGAGCTTGCGCTGCTGGGCGCAAGCGCTGAGCACCAACGCGTGGTGTACACGCTTGACGTGACGGCGATTTATCCGAGGGTGGCGGGAATCGGCGGCGACTCTCGATTTGACGCGTTCCGGCGCAATTGGATCAATGTGCTGCAACTCAATCCGTCGCTGCAGGCGCTGGCCAACAACACGGCCAGTGATACTTGCGCATTCTGCTATTACGAATATGCCGATATCGCCGCGCTCACGCCAACCCTGGCGGAGGGACTGACAGCTATCGATGTTGTGCGCCAGACACTGGACCGCATGTTGGCCGGCGGTCTGGCCTATGGCCTGTCCGCGGCGCCCGATCATCCTTCCGTAGCTTCCGACACCTATCCGTCGATGATCATTGCGGCCGCTAACTGCGTTCGCGCCGCTGGCAACGAGGCGTGGCTGGAGGCGAATTACGAGGGCATTCGCGCATGGGCGGAAGCCATGCTGGCGACCGACAGCAACGGTAATGGCTTGATCAAGTACGGGCTGAGCGGCAACTCCGGCTCATGGGGCCCTGCGGGACCCCCGAAGCTGAGGCCGTCGAACTGGTGGGACACGATCGGATTCGGGTATGAAGACGCGTACGCAAATGCGCTCGCCTATCGCGCTCTCGAAAACATGGCGATACTGGCGCGCAAGCTGGGCAAAACGGCCGATGTTACGCGCTACCGCGTTGCGGCGGATAAGTTGCGCGCAGCCTACTATAAGTGCTTCTACGATCCTGAAACCGGGGTGCTGGGCGGATGGCGCAGCGCCAACGGCGAGTTACACGATTATTACTTTCTTTGGGTAAACGGCATCGCCATTCACTACGGGCTGGTGCCCAGGCCGCAGGCTGACGCCATCATGGATAAGTTGATGGCCAAGATGAAGGAAGTGGGATACGACAAGTTTAACATGGGTTTGCCGGGCAACCTGGTCTCCGTGGCATTGAAGGACTATGTTCATCGACTGGCCGATGCGCGCTACGGCGGCGGAATACTGCCGGATAACTCCGATGGATTCCAGAACTACGAGAACGGCGGAGCCACGGGCAGTTTTGCCTACTTTACGCTGGCCGCTCTTTACGACCTGGGGCGCGGGGCGGAAGCCGACCGGATCCTTTTTCCGATGCTGGACGAATATGGGAGGTGTGGCTTTGAGGGGCGCGATGCAAAGGGATTTTCCTATGACTGGCGCCGCTGGGACGGTACCGCGAAGGGATACGAAGGATACCTGACCGACAACTACTACGCGCTGCTAGCCGTGCCACTGCGCCAGTCGGAGGCAACATGGCACGACAGCTTTCGGCCGGCGACGGCGCTTACGTGAGAAACCAGAAGTGCGAGTGGTTAGTGCCGTGATCATGAAGATTCGCGGACTCCCAAGTCTCAAAATCGAGATGTGGGGCACCCAAGTTTGTGGGCACTTTTACTAAGTCATCGTCACAATTCTCATCGATTCGATCCGTAGCTGCTTTAAGAAAGGTGAATTTATGCGACGTCGGGATTTTTGCAAACTGGTAGCGGCTGCGGCCGCGGGGACGGCGGTTCCAGGAGCGGTGCAGCTCTCTGGTCAAACTCCATCGGGTGCGGCTAATACCGGCGCGCCTTCGGAGGCCGGTTTTGATACGCTCACTCAGGACTACGCTCAGTTCTGCGACACGCCGGCCGATCAACGGGTTTTCTACGCGTTGGTAGGCGGCAAGATCGTGAGCGAAAAGCTGGACGAAGCGGCGTGGGACCCCACTGGATGGGGCAATGCGCCGGCGCTACCTGTTCCCGGAGGCTCCTGGGATGGCGTGCCGATGGTGTCTCCCGTTCCCAATCTCGCCGGAGCCGGGCCTTACGAGCCCACATGGGAATCGCTCCTCCAGTACGACGCGCCGGAGTGGTATCGCGACGCCAAATTCGGCATCTGGGCGCACTGGAGTCCGCAGTGCGTTCCGGAAGCCGGTGACTGGTACGCCCGCAACATGTACATGCAAGGCTCGGGGCAGAATCAATATCAACTCGAGCACTATGGGCCGCCCTCGCGATTCGGATACAAGGATCTCTGTGCACAATGGACACTGCTCAACTGGGAGCCCGAAGAGCTGATCGCGCGCTACAAGAAAGCGGGAGCACAATTCTTCATCGCCCTGGCCAATCACCACGACGGTTTCGACACCTGGAACTCCAAGCATCAGCCATGGAACGCGTCCAACCTGGGGCCGCATCGGGACGTAGTGGGCGGATGGGCAGCGGCGGCACGCGCGCAGGGCCTGCGCCTGGGAGTCACGGTGCACCAGGCGCGCAACTGGTGGTGGTTCCAGACCGCGCACGGAGCCGACAAGACCGGGCCGCTGGCCGGCGTTCCCTACGACGGCCGCATGACCATCCCTGAGGGCAAAGAGCAGTGGTGGCAGGGATACGATCCGCAGCGGCTCTATGGCGCCAAGCATCCGCAGAACGCGCTGCCCGACATCTCCTATGTGAAGAATTTCTATGACCGCACCCGCGACCTGATCGATCAGCACCATCCCGATCTACTCTACTTCGACAATTCGCTTTTTCCGCTGGGCTGGGCGGGCATGAACATCGCCGCCTACTTCTATAACCAGAGCATGCAGGGTGGCGCGGCGCAAGGTGTGACTACCATCAAGGAAGTTCCCGACAAATACGCCAAGGCCGTGGTGGTGGATTACGAGCGCGGATTGACCAACCAGATTATGCCCTACCCTTGGCAGTCGGAAACCTGCATCGGGGAATGGCACTATAACCGCGCCCTTTACGACAAACCCGGCGAGTTCGGCGGCTACCTGCCGCCGCGCGACGTGATTCACTGGCTGATCGACACGGTGAGCAAGAACGGCACCTTCATTCTGAACATTCCCGGCAGACCCGACGGCACCATCGACGGCAAGGAGTTGGCCGTGGTCGACGGCATCACGGGGTGGATGCGGTCCAACAGCGAAGCTATTTACGCCACGCGCCCATGGAAGGTGTACGGCGAGGGGCCGGACATGATTAAGGCCGGATCGTTCCAGGGCAACAGCGTGAGCAAGCTGGGCGAGAAAGATATCCGCTTCACACGCAACAAGGCGGGCAACGTGGTCTATGCCATTGTGCTGGGCTGGCCCGCCGGTGAAGTCCTGGTGCAGTCACTGGGCACCAACAGTTCCACGCAGCCTGGCAAAGTTGCGAATGTTCAGTTATTGGGCACAATCGAGAAGGTGCGCTGGAAGCAAGGTGCCGACGCTTTGCGTATGGAATTGCCAGAACAGTATCGCCCTACGGCCAACTTCGCAGCGGCGTTGAAAATTGTTCTGGCCTGAATTTTGTTCCCGGCACTTAAGGATGAGGGCTTGGCTTTGCGCCAATCGGAGAACCGCTATATCCCGCAATGGCCTTGCGAACATTGCCCTTGGCCTTGCGCAGCCGATCGATGGCCTCAGCTTCGCCGACATCCGCCTTTAGCATGACCAGTGCCAGCGGCACTCTCATGTCCGCGCGTTGCAAAGTCTCGAAAGCTGTATCGCGGCCAACATGAGCGAGAGTTTGCAGGATGAAGAGCCCGCGCTCCAGCAGTTTCTCGTTCTTCACATGAAATTTGACCATCAGGTTGCTGTAGACGTGACCCAGTCGCGCCATTGCGCCGGTTGTGAGCATATTGCAGATCAGCTTTTGCGCAGTGCCGGCCTTGAGCCTGGAAGACCCGGCCAATACCTCCGGCCCCACATCGACTTCAATGCTCAGCGTGGCCGCCTTTCCCAGGACCGAGCCCCGGTTACAGGAAATGGCAATCGCAGCCGCGCCCTGGGTACGCGCATATTCAACCGCGGCGATGGTGTATGGAGTAAGGCCGCTGGCTGCGATGCCAACCACCACGTCGTGCCGCCCGGGATTTTTAGCAGCCATATCGCGGCGCCCCTGTTCCGCGGAGTCTTCGCTGGCCTCGGCAGCATGCACCAGCGCGCCTTCGCCGCCCGCCATCAGGAACTGAACCATCTCAGGCGGCGTTCCGAAGGTGGGGGCGCATTCCGACGCATCCAGGGCACCGATACGTCCGCTGGTTCCGGCTCCCACATAAATCATTCGCCCACCGCGGGCCAGACGATCGGCAATCAAGTCCACTGCCTCGGCGATTTCCGGAAGCGCGCTCTTGATGGCCTGGGGCACCACCGCATCCTCGCGATTCATCGCGGAGACCAATTCGAGCGCGGTCATGGTGTCGAGATGTTCCGTGGCTTGGTTGCGGCGTTCAGTTGTCAGCTCGTTCCGCTGCATGTCATTTCCTCATCAGGCACCAGCGCGGTTTGCCTGTGGCATCAACCGGCTGGCGGTATAGCCGAAAACGAATGTCGTGACGCTGCCCAAAGCCACGTACCAGGCAAAAGAGACGCTGGTGCAGAGCCACAAGTAGAGGTTCAGCGCAAACCCCACGATCATTCCGGCCATGGCGCCGGGCTCGGACGCTTTTTTCGTGAGCACGCCTAAGAGAAAGACGCCTAAAAGCGCGCCGTAGGCGACTGAAATGATGGAAAGGCCCACCTCGAGCACCTTACCGCCGTACCGGGCCAGTAATGCTAATCCGAAGAGAACGACCGCCCAGCCCATGGTGGCTGTCCTCGACAGCTTCAAGCGATGCTGGTCTGTGGACGCGGGCCGTAGTCGTGCATAGAAGTCCATGATGGTTGACGAGGAGAGCGAGTTCAAGGCGGCGCTCAGGCTGGACATGGCCGCCGCCAGGATCGCCGAGATGAGTAATCCGCTCATGCCATGCGGCATATGCTTGACGATGAATGCCGGGAAAATGACGTCGGAGCGATGAAACGCGGCGGCAGGTGGGAAAAAGCGATAGAACACGAACAGAGTGGCACCCACCAGCAGGAACAGCGAAAACAGAAAGAAAACGGCGACTCCACTTGAAATCAGCGCTATCTTGGATTCCCGTTCGCTGCGCGCTGCGAGTAGTCGTTGCACGATCAATTGGTCGGTCCCATGAGTGGCCGTGGTCAAAAATGCGCCACCGATCACGCCCGACCACAAAGTATAAGTTGTGTTCAGATTCCAGGAGTACTCGAACAGGCGGAATTTGCCGTCCTGGCCGGCCACGGTGCGCGCGGTCTCCCAGCCGCCGGGCACAAGGTGAAGGATAATGAGGAGGCCAACAATCGAGCCGGCCACACAGAGTGTAAGTTGCACAACATCGGTCCAGATCACCGCTGTCATTCCACCCTCGAACGTGTAGATGAGCGTGAGCAATGTGACGATGGCAATGGCCAAAAGATCGCGGCCGAAGGGGCTCAGTCCCGAGACCAGGCCGCCCAATGCCACGCGTATCACAATGGCCACGGCAAAGACGCGCACGCCTTCCGCCGCGGCGCGCGTCACCAGGAACATTCCGGCGGTCAGGGTGCGGAGCTTTGGCCCGAAGCGGCGCTCCATCAGCTGATATGCGGTTACCAGCTCACCGCGGAAGTACTGTGGGATGAGCAGGAAGCTTACCACCACGCGTCCGACAATGTAGCCCATCGCCAGTTGCAGGATCTGGAAATCCTTGTCGTAGGCCAGCCCCGGAACGCTGATAATGGTTAGGGTGCTGGTTTCTGCCGCGACGATGGAAAGCGAGATGGCCCACCATGGGATCGTTTTGCCGGCCAGGAAGTAATTCTTGACTGTCTGCTGCTGGCCCCTGAAGCGGAGGCCGAACCAGGTCACCCCCGCCAGGTATGCGACGATGACTCCCCAATCCAGAGCGTTCAATCCCATCGTGCATGTTCCTTTGCGGCGGTCACTTCAATTTTAGCCGGGGCGGCGGATGGAAGTGGATATCAAGGAAATAAGGTGGAAAACAGTAACTCATGCAGTCTTCTCCAGGAGTGAAGGACCGTATCCAAAAGACAACGTACCCATCAAAAAATCCGCAAATCTTCAAAATCAGCAGGACAACCCTCGACAGGAGCGGTAACTTCGATATACCAACAGGCTGTGAGCACAAATCAGATCGCACATGAGGCCTCTGGAACGTAGAAGCGGAATGCCGCTTTACTACCAGATTCAACAGCGGCTGATGAACCAGATTCGCTCCGGAGAATTCCGGCCGGACAGCCCATGCTGTCTTTGCAGGAGATCGCCACCCGCCTGGGGGTAATCCAGATGACGGCGCGACAGGCCATCCGGACTCTGTGCAACGTCGGCGTGATGTACAGCAAACAAGGCAAGGGCACATATATCTCCGCCATCAAGCACGAGAGAAATTTCCGCCAACTCCTGTCATTTACCGAGGAGACGAGGGCTGGCGGGTCGGCGCCCAGTTCCAGAGTTCTATCGTTTCGCAACGAAACCGGGACCCGGGAGGCAAGAACGGCGCTGGAGGTGAGCCCTGGCCGGAAAGTCTTCCGCTTGCGGCGCGTTCGCTATTCTGAGGGACGACCCATGGGAATCGAATGCAGTTGCCTGCACCAGCATATTTGCCGGAATTTGCTGAAAACCTTCGATCCGGCTGCGTCCCTTTACCGGGAACTGGCGGAGCGGTACGGAATCCAGATGGAAGTTACCGACGAGATTGCAGAAGTTGGAAAGGCCACAGCCGCAGAGGCCGCGCTGCTGAAGAGCGCTCCGGGAAGTCCGGCCTTTTTATTTACACGCATTCGTTACGGCGAGAACGGCAAACCCCTGGAATATGTGAAGTCGGTGTACCGGGGAACCGGTACAAGATTGTGCAGAAATTGACGCGTGCCAAGCCTGTGCTGGCCGCGTCTTTGAAGGGGTGAGAGCCACGACGCGAAGAGCTGGCCTGCCTGGTTCGGCGGAGTCGATTCCCGCCGGATCAGGACTGCGCGCGTAACTTGCGCAGCAGAATCAGAACGGGCAGTCCCGTCAGAATCAAAGCCGTGCCGATCAGCGAGCCTTTGAGGTTGCCGGCGTAGCTTGAGACCAGTACGGCAGCGGCGCAGAGCACGAAGATGGCCGGAATCCAGGGATATCCCCAGACCTTGTAGGGGCGCGCCAGTGACGGTCTCTTGTGGCGATAGATAAAAACTGTCGAGGCAGCCAGCATGTAAAAAAGCCATTCGGCGAATATCGTCAAGTCGAATAACTGCTGAAAGGCGCTGAGAAAAAGCAGTAGAACTGTGGAGAGCAGCGCCTGCGCCGCCAGCGAGGTGGAAGGCGAATGAAAGCGAGGGTGGACACGGGCAAAGCCGCGGAAGAAGAGCCCGTCGCGAGCCGCCGCAAATGGTACGCGCGCGCCTGACATGACGGTTCCATTCAAGGTAACTGCGATGCTGAGTCCCATGGCTGCGGTCACCAGAGCGGTGCCGCCTACTCCGGCGACAACCGTGAGCGCGGCGATTGCGGGCCGGCCGGTAGCGGCAATCTGGCTGGCCGGCAAGATATATTGAATCCCCGCATTGGTGGCCATGAAAAGTACGCCCACTACCAGCAGGCCGCCGATCAGGGCGATGGGCAGGTTTCGTTCGGGATGACGTACTTCTCCGGCTACCAGGCTCAAGTCGCTCCAGCCGTCATAAGCCCACAGCGTGGCCACCAGCGCCAGCATGAAGCCGCTGAAACCGCCCGTGGCGTGGGGAAGTGTAGTTGAGAAGTTGCTCCACGAACCGGCCGCGGAGATGAAGCAGAACGCGACCACGACGAGAATGAGAGCTGCTTTCAGGGCCGTAAAAACGAATTGAAACTCGCCGGCCTTCTTGATGCCCAGATAGTTAAGCCCGGTAATCAGCCAGGTTACGGCGATGGCGAATAGCTGCGACCCGTAGAATGGAATCCGCACGACCGTAATGGAATCGCTCAACCAATGGAAAGCGGGGAAAAACTCGAGGGTGCGCGCAAGGCCGATCGATACTGTTGCGATAGAGCCTGGCTTGGCAACGGTAAACCAGGTCCACATATAAAGGAAAGCGGTGGTATCGCCGTAAGCTCCGCGCAGGTACACATATTCTCCGCCGGCGTAGGGCAGCATGGCACCCAGCTCGGCGTAAGTCATGGCTCCGAAGAGCGAGAGCAGGCCGCCTGCGATCCACGCCAGATAGACCAGCGATGAGGAACCGGTATCGCGCATCATCTCGCTGGGGATGAGAAAAATTCCGCTGCCGATGATGGTGCCGACGACAATGGCAATCGCTTCTCTGACGCCCAGCACGCGCGGCAGGTCGGGGGAGAGTCGATCGCTGGGCGTGGAAAGGGAAGGGCTCATGTGTTGTGAGGATAGCAGGAGGCGGATTCGCGGCTTCCCGCGCAACCAGAGTAAATGTAGCCCGGAGCCACCTACGTCAAGCGGCTTTTCCCTCAACAAAAGGCCGTACACCAAAGCTAAGCGCGAGGGCACGCTCACTCTGGTTCCGCTCTATTTTGCCGGCGTCCACGCGGAGACCACGGCCTGAGCAAGTTTTGCGATGAGCAATTCAGCATGATTGTCCGCCGTCCAACTAGTATCGGCATTATCATGCGTGAACGCGGAGATGATGATGGCGCCGTGCGTGGTGAAGATGGCGCCCACATCGTTGCGTACATGGTCGAGAGATCCGGTTTTGTTGGCAATGGCGGTGACGCCCGGCGGCGGATCGGCGCCTTCGAGATAGCGGGGAATGCAGTCGCGGTAGAACTGGACCTTGAGCATGTGCAGCGCCGCATCGCAGAGCGCCTGATCGGTGGGGATTGCGGTGCCCGACACCGAAGCCGCAGGGGCAGGCCCGAGGTTGCAGGTTGCGTACCGCTCCATCAGGCCGGCCATCTCGCGTGCCGTGGTCTTACCCAAGCCAAATTGCTTCTGATCGGCAGGCATGGGGCCTTCGGGGGGCATGAAGACCTTCTTATAAAGCCAGGTGTTTTTCATGCCCAGGAAGACGAGACGGTCATCGACGTTGCTGATTCCCACATGATCCATGGTGAGATTGGCCGCGGTGTTGTCGCTGAGCGCGATCATCAGGGTCAGCGCATCCTTGAATGTAATCGTCATGGGAGTATTGAAAAAGAGCAGCACCCCCGAGCCCTCCACCTGGTCGTCGTGTTGGAGGGTCAGGCGGTCGTCAAAATGAACGTGGCCGGCGCGAATTTGCTGGAGCGCCTCGTAAAGGATCGCGAGCTTGATCACCGACGCGGTGGGCACGGGCTGGTCGGCCTCGATGGCTACCGTCTTGCCTGTGGCTAGGTCGTGCGCGTAGAAGGAGACATGGCCCTGGAAGCCCGTAATCATGGACTGAAGATTTGCGGTCAGGGTGGGGTCGTTCTGAGCGGGCGCGGCGGGAGCGATGAGAGCGGCGATCAACAGAACACGGAAACAGCGCAGGGTTTGATGCATGGACGCACTGTACCATGGCGCTATGGCTTTTGGAGAAATGGCGGTGCGAGAAAGTGCCTGCCTATTGGTGCCGGCCACGCCTAAGGTTGTAGAGTTTGAGAATGCCCGGCAGTGCGCCATCCCCGTAAGCCAATGAAGACTCCACCACCATCAAATCCGTACCGGCCAAGGGAGACCAGGTGAAACTCAGAAAGTCGCTCCACGGGACTCAGCGTCTGCAACCATCGCGCATTCTTCTTGCCGGCGCGCTTCTCATGTTAGCTTCCGCTTGTACATGCGCACAATCTGTCCCCGCCGTCACTGGCGATGCGCGAGTCGATAAGCTGCTGAGCGAGATGACCCTCCAGGAGAAGCTCATTCTGATCCACGGCACGCAAGAAGATCCCAGCGTCTACCAGGGACAAGCCGGCTACCTGGCGGGTGTACCGCGCCTCGGCATTCCCGGACTGCGCTTCGCCGACGGCCCTCCGGGCGTCCTTACCCGCCATCCCTCGCAGGGAGAAACCGCCACCATGGGCGTGGCCGCCACCTTCAGCGTCAAAGACGCCAAAGACAACGGCATCGTCATCGGTCGCGAAGACCGCGCCCTGGGGATCGACGTCTCCCTCCAGCCTTTCGTCAACATTGACCGGGACCTCGAGTTCTCGCGCGGGTACAACACGTTCGGCGAAGATCCCTTCCTGACCTCGCAGATGGGCGCGGCAGAGATCGAAGGGATCCAGTCGCAGCATGTGATGGCCCAGGTCAAGCACTACATCGCTTACGACTCCAACGCCGACAGCATCTTCGTCGATGACCAGACACTGCACGAGATTTACCTGGCGCCTTTCGATGCCGCCGTGAAAGCAGGCGTGTCTTCGATCATGTGCTCATATAATCTCATCAATGGCACCTATGCCTGCGGAAATAAGCACACTCTCACCACCATCCTCCGCGGCCAGGTGGGCTTCAAAGGCTTCGTGACCTCCGACTGGGGCGCGACCCACGCTGTAAATTTCATCAATGCCGGGCTGGACATGGAAATGCCGGGCGAGCCAGACTCCCACGCAGTTTTGAGCCTTCTTCCGTCGTACTTTGATTCCAAGCCTATTCCGCCGCCCATGACGCAGAAGGCCAAACAGGCTCTCATTGACAACATCGGCATGTTTGGCGGGCGCATTCCGGAAGAGCCGCCTCCACCGCCCATAGACCTCAGCGCTATAGGACGCCTCAAACCCAACTGGGAGAAGATGCCCGAGGCCCTGAAAGACGGCACAGTGACCGAGGCCACCATTACGCGCGCCGCCGGCCACGTGCTCTACGAGATTGTTCGCTTCGGCTACATGGACGGCCTGCAGAAACACGGCATCACGCCGCAATCGATCGAGGCCAACGCCCGCATCATCCAAAAGACCGGCGAAGATGCGGCCGTCCTGCTCAAGAATCAGGACGGCATTCTGCCCCTCAAGGCCGCGGACCTCGGCTCCGTCGTTCTGATCGGTCCCACCGCCGGACAGGTCGATTCCATCGGCATCAGCGGCGAGCGCTCTGTCGGATTGCCCTCGCGCGAGGTCGGCCCTCTTGCCGCCATGCGCAAGTTCTCCGGCGTGGGCGACATCGGATTTGCCGTCAACGACGACATGAACGGCGTCACCGTCCCCGTCGCGGACCTCAGCCACTACGGTCAGCCCGGCCTGCTTCGCACCGGGGCCGGAGAACCGCAAGCCGACGCGCAAATCGACTTCACCACCAAAGGCGGCAACGCACTCCCCGCCAATTCCACACTCAAGTGGACAGGCACGCTCACTGTGCCTGCCGCCGGCAGCTACTGGATGTACCTCCAGGCCCTCGGCGCCAACGCGCAATTCTCCATTGACGGCAAGCGCATCGGCAGAACCGGAGCCGTCCAGGGCCTTGTGCACGGCGACATCCTCCAGGCCAATCAGGACAATGTCGTTCCCACCATTGACGGCCTCGACAATGTGCGCCGCGCCGTCAACCTCACCTCCGGACCACACGCAATCGAGGTCGCCATCAGCCCCGACACCTCCGGCGCTCCCGCACAGGTTCGCCTGAACTGGTACACGCCCGAGCAGCGCAAGGCCGACCACGCGCAAGCCATTGAGGCCGCAAAACACGCGAAGATCGCCGTCGTGTTTGTGTGGACGCGCTTGCAGCCCGTCTTCGGTCTGCCCGGCGATCAGGACAAGCTCGTCGAAGAAGTCGCCGCCGTCAACTCCAACACGATCGTCGTGCTCAATACCAGTCAACCTGTCGCGCTTCCCTGGCTCGATAAGGTAAAGGCCGTACTTGAAATGTGGTGGCCTGGCGACGAAGGCGGATGGGCAACTGCCAATATCCTGCTGGGCAAAGTAAGCCCCGCCGGGCGCCTTCCCGTCACCTGGGGCAAGCGTCTGACCGATTATCCCGCCACCGACCCCAGGTACCCTGAGCGTTCAGACAAAGGAGCAGACCACAAAACCACCTACAGCGAGGGCGTAAATGTCGGCTATCGCTGGTTCGACAAGGAAAACATCGAGCCCCTCTTCCCCTTCGGATACGGGCTGAGCTACACCACCTTCGACTATTCCGGCCTCAATGTGACGAAAGCCTCAGACGGCGGCCTCGATGTGCAGGTTGACATCAAAAACACCGGCACTGTGGCTTCCGATGAAGTGCCACAGGTCTACCTTGGCGCTCCCAGGGAAATTCCCGCCGGCGTACAGTTCCCGGTTCATTCGCTGGCCGCCTTCGATCGCATCCATCTTGAGCCCGGCGAAGCGAAGACGATCACGCTGCACATTGAGCCGCGCCAGCTTCAGTATTGGTCCAGCAAAAATCAGAAATGGATCGCCGCCCGCAGCAAGCGCGTGGTCAGCGTAGGCAGTTCCTCCCGCGACCTTCGTCTCCATCAAACCATCGAATAGCGTGTTCCCAACTGAATCGGGTAGGAGGCAGGGGCAGGGGTCACCCCTGCCGTCCTCCCACACCACCGGACGCGCGGTTCCGCATCCGGCGGTTCATGAAACAGGCGAGAAGCGCTTACCGACCGTGCGGTGGCAGCCGGAAAATGCTCGCAGCAGCCGGGTTGTGGGAAAGCGGGAAACGCGCCCTTTGCGTTTTCCGAGGCGCCCTGCGCCGTCTTTTCCATCAACCCCTTCCACTGCGCTTGACAAAACAGACAGTCGCTGAACGACGAGCGAAGCGCGGAGTCGAAGGAGCTGCGGCTGCTCTTCTGTATTCCAGAATCGGTCCCCGCCTCAGTTCCGGCTCCTGCTGGGTACCCCACCCTTTCACCTTTATTCTGGCGAAAGGGTGGAAAGGCACGAACCTCAGCACGGGAATCATGCCATCAGAGACTCAATTCCCGCTCTTGCTGCCCAGGCCCAGAATGCGCTGAAAGATATTGCGGTGCTCGCCTTGGTGGTCGCAGGTATCGGTGGGCGCGGTGCCGTTGAGGAAGGCCGCTTCGTACTCGTCGGGACAGGCTGCATCGCTGAGCAGGTTGGTCACTTTGTCGATACTCTCCACCTGCACCCCGTCGGGCGGCGTGAAATCTTTGGTGTCGGAATACTGCGGCAATGCCGTGGCTTCCTTCATGAAGGTCGCCCAGATGGGCGCCGCGGCGTGCGCGCCCTGGATGCGCCCGCGGTTTTCCGGATCGAGCGGGGTGTAGTCGTCGTTGCCCACCCATACGATGCAAATCAGGTTGCTGGTAAATCCAGCGAACCACGCGTCGTGGTCGGTTCCGGTTTTGCCTGCCGCCGGCGCGCTGAATCCCATGTTGCGCACCCCGGCGCCGGTGCCCTGGCCGCGCAGCACATCTTCCATCATGCTGGTGGTGAGGAAGGCTACGCGCGGGTCGAGCACGTTGCGCGAGACCGGCGAATAATCGTCGATGATGTCCCCGGTGGGGGTGCGCACGCTGGCCAGCATCCACGGCTCTAGGTGTACGCCGCCGTTGGCAAAAACCGTGTACGCGCCGGCTACCTCCAGCGGCGTGGCGTCATAGGAGCCAATGGCCACGGACGGCGTTCCGCGCGCGTTTACGATGCCGGCATCGCGGCCCAGCGCGGCCACCTGATCGAAGCCCACCATGCTCGCCAAACTGATGGTAGCGTTGTTGTCTGATCGCATGAGCGCGTAACGGGCCGTGATCTCGCCGTAGTATTCGCCTTCAAAGTTCCGCGGCGTGTACTCGTACGGAGTTCCTGCGCCGTAAGTGGTTTGCGCATCGCTTAGCATGGTCAGCGGCGAAAACAGCTTGGTCTGCCCGGACAGCATGACGCCCTCCACCGCCGTGTCGAACGCCGCTGCATACACGAAAGGCTTGAACGTGGAGCCGGTAGGCCGCTCGGCCACCGCGTGGTTCAACTGCGAGGCGCCATAGCTGCGCCCACCCACCAGTGCCAGCACTTGGCCCGTGTGCGGATTGAGCGCCACCAGCGCCACCTGTGGATAGATGTACGGCTTGCCGAGCTTGCGGTCGCGCGCGTGCACCTTGTCCACCAGCTCGTCGATCATGTGTTGGGAAGAATCAACGGCGTTGGTGCCAATGCGCTGCAAATCCGGGTCGAGCGAAGTGTAGATGCGCAGACCTTCGCGATTGAAGTCGCGGTCACCCAGCTTTTGCACCAGCTGGTCGCGCACCAGGTCCACAAAGTAAGGCGCTTCGCCCGCATCCACACTGCCCGGAACCAGGTGCAGCAGCTCCTGCTTAGCCGTTTCGGCCTGCGCCTTGGTGATGGCGCCGGTTTCCACCATGGCGTCCAGCACCATGGCCCGGCGCTCCAGGGCGCGCTCCGGATGGCGGAAGGGATTGAGCCGGCTGGGGCTTTGGATCATACCCGCCAGCAGCGCGCACTCTGACAAATCCAGCTGCCGGACATCTTTGCCGAAGTACGCCTCCGCCGCCTCGCCAAAGCCGTCAATCGAAAAGCTGCCCCGCTGTCCCAGGTTGATCTCGTTGGCGTACATCTGGAAGATCTGCTGCTTGGTGAAGCGGTGCTCGAGCTGGAAGGTGATGGCGATCTCGATAATCTTCCGCTTGATGCGGCGCTGCGGCGAAAGAAAGAAGCCGCGCGCCAGTTGCATGGTCAGCGTGGAACCGCCCTCCGTCCAGCGGTGTCCGGGCGTAAGGTCGTTGCGCAGCGCGCCCAGTATGCGGTAATAGTCCACTCCGCTGTGCTCGAAAAACCGCCGGTCTTCGATGGCCACTACGGCATGCACCAGGTTGGGTGGAAGCTCGTTGTAGGTGATGAGCCGGCGCTTGATGCGATCGGCGCCGGCGCTCAGGCCGGTAATAAGCAGCGGCTCCAGCTCGTAGCTCTCGAGCGGCTGCCCCCTGGCATCCACAATGGAATCCACTTCGCCGCCGCTCACGTGAATCACGGCCGGATCGGGCGCGTGATACGACTGCGGCCCCGGGCGCACCGTAATCTGCTGCACGCCTTGGCTGTAAGTTCCCAGCGGCGAAGGCTGCGCGGCCCCATCCGTGGTATAGCCGGCTTCGCGCAATTCGCTGGCGATCAGTTGAATGGAGATCTTCTGGCCGGGACGCACCTCGCGCGGCGCGGCATAAATCTTGGCGGTATCGACAAAGATAGGCTGGCTCAGCCGCTGATCCACGATGCTGCGGTACGCGTAGTAGTAGTAGCCGAAGATGGAGAAGCCGACAATCGCGCACAGCGCAATGGCCGAGCCCGCAACCAGCAGGGCCAGCATGACCACGGGATGCTTTCCCGTAGGCCGCGCGAATTTGATCTTCACCACCATAAAAACAGCTCCTGGCTTCTAGCTTGTTCTTGCTGGTCCCACTACTGAGGGTGCCCCAGGTTTCGATTGAGGCCTGGGGCGCCACGAATCTTGATGCCCCACCACGCCAGCTCATAGCTAAGAGCGAATAGCTGCATCTAGGAGCTAAAGGCTAGAAGCTGCTCCTCCGCCACTTCTTCTTTCACCGCCGCCAGCACATCTCCAATCGCCACATCCACGCTGCTCGCCGAAGCTCGCGTGACCAACTCCACCTGGCCTGCCGCGGCTTTCTTGCCCACGTTGATGCGGTAAGGAATGCCGACCAGATCGGCGTCTTTGAATTTGACGCCGGCACGCTCGTCTCTGTCATCGAGCAGGACGTCGAGCCCCGCCGCGTCAAGCTCCGCCGCAATCTGCTCGCCGGTCTTACGCAGCGTCTCGTCGGCCACATTGGTCACCGTCACCACCACCGTAAACGGAGCGATGGAAACCGGCAGCCAGAAGCCGTTGGCGTCGTTCGACTGCTCGATGGCCGCGGTCAGGATGCGCTCGATGCCAATGCCGTAGCAGCCCATGATGGGCGCCACTTCCTTGCCGTTGGGGTCGAGCACGTGAGCGCCCATGGACTCAGTGTACTTATTGCCCAGCTTAAAGATGTGGCCTACTTCGATGGCCGTGCCCACCACCAGCCGTCCCGCGCAGCCGGCCCCAGCCTTGTCAGTTTTGGGGCAAGCCTCGCCCTCATTCACGCTGCGGATATCGGCAGCCAGGGTCCAGCCAAAGTCGCGGCCCGGCGTCACGTTGCGCAGGTGGTAATCGAGCTTGTTGGCCCCGCAGACCATGTTTTTCCGGCCCTCAAGCCCTTTATCCACCACAACGGTCAGCCCGTCGCCGAGCGGCTGCGCTTCAGGCCTAAGCCCCACCGGCCCCAGGTACCCGGCCGGCCCATTGAAATACTGCGCCAACTCCTCGGCTTGCATAGTACGCAGCTCGGCCGCGCCAATGGCGCCAAGCAACTTGGTCTCATTCACATGGTGATCGCCGCGCAGAAACGCCGCCACGCCGTGCCATGTGTCCTTCCGCGCGCCGTCCTTTGCCGGCGTTCCTCGCTTGAGCGCCATGTACGCAACGCATTTGATATCCGAAGCCGGAGAAATCTTGAAGAACTCCGCCACGTCGGCGATGGCCGCGCACTTCGGCGTGGAAACCAGCTCCGGCATTCCGTCTCCTGTGCCCTCCATCTCAACCAAAGGATCAAGCCGCGAAACCGCCTTTTCGAGATTGGCCGCGTACCCGCACTCCGGGCAACTGGCGATCAGGTCCTCGCCGGCGTTGGAATAGACCATGAACTCCTGCGACTGCGACCCGCCCATGGCGCCGGAATCGGCCTCCACAGCGACAAACTTCAGCCCGCAGCGCGTAAAAATCGCGCGATACACCGTATCGTGTTGAAGGAAGCTCTTGTCCAGCCCGGCTGCGTCCAGGTCGAAGGAGTAGCTGTCCTTCATGATGAACTGCCGCACCCGCAGCAGGCCGGATTTGGGCCGTGGCTCGTCGCGGAACTTGGTCTGAATCTGGTACCAGATCTGCGGCAACTGTTTGTAACTGCGCAGCTCGCCGCGCGCGATGGTGGTCACGATCTCTTCATGCGTAAAGCCCAGGCAGAAGTCGGCGCCCTTGCGGTCCTTGAGCCGGAACATGTTGTCGCCGATCAGCGTCCAGCGGCCCGACTCTTCCCACGGCTCGCGCGGAAGGAGGGCGGGTAAGTAAAACTCCTGGCCGATGGTGCCCATCTCCTGGCGCACGATGGCCATGATCTTATTGAGCGAGCGCTGGCCCAGGAACAGGTAGTTGTAAATCCCGGCGCCGAGCTGGCGGATGTAGCCGGCCCGGAGCAGGAACTTGTGGCTGGCCACTTCGGCGTCTGCAGGGGCCTCGCGCAGGGTGGGAATAAAGAGCTTCGACCAACGATGCATAAAAAAGGACACACAAACCTTTCCGTCCGCTTGAGCGAACGAAGAGCAAATTGGAGCAGGTTTCATTCTAAATGTTCGGGTGTGCGGCAACCCTCTTGGTATCGCGTTTGACGGTGTCGGATCCGATCATCCGGAGGGAAAGGAATGCGATCCCCTGCGTCACAGACAGAAGAGAAATGACGACCAGATCCGACCTCCATGTAATCGGGAATGTGCCGTCGGCGTTGTGCGGTTCCCAAATAAAGCCAAGTTTCGACCCGAATAGCAGATAAGAGGCTACAACGCAGGCCGCCAGGCCCAGGCCAACCACCAATGCGGTCCCGCGTCGGAAAGCCAAGAATGAAACTAGTTGGCAGACTGCGATCAAGAAAATGAGGGCTATCCCAGAGCGCCATGTTATCGAAACAGATCCATCAAGATTTGGGCCCTCCAAAGAATCAAGAAGATTCGAGTAGAGCGCTAAGTAGACGAGACCGCCGCACAAGGCCAGCCCGAAAAGGACTTTCAACGTCACCGTTATTATGCGCATGGCTCGCGATTCTCCTTTCGCCCGCCTAAAACCGTTCCGGCCAACGCTGCCTTCCGTGGAGCACGGCCGCGACCCGCACCTCATCGCCTTGAATGATATACGCGGCAATGTAGGAAGTGCCCGGAATTACCACCTCGCGCATTTCCGGCACGCGTCCCACTCGTCCAGATTGCGGGAAATTGCTGAGGTGATTGACGGATTCCTTGACCCGATTGGCAACTCTGCCGGCTGCTGCGGGATTATCCTGGGCGATAAATTCGCGGATCGATGCTAGATCGGAAATCGCTGTGGGAGACCAAACTATCTTCATTGCGGCGGGGACAGCTCGTTCTCGGTACCCCAGCTATCCAGCCACTTCTCCATTCGCTCATTCGAGATGCCGTTGCCCGCATTGAGCTCAGCAAGGCCTTTCTCAATGTGCTTGTACTCCCAACTGTCGGGCGAGAGATACGCGGCAATGACCTCGGCAGCCACATCGGAGACAGGCTGCCGGCGATGCTCCGCCAGAGCCGCAAGACGGGCCTGCACGGCCTCATCGAGATTGACGAGAATCGGCGTTTGAGCCATGAAAAACCTCTTTCTTTATTATGCGCCCAACCCGGTTTTTCGGGCATCTGTCTTGCGGTTCCGGGGCAGGCAGCCACCTTATTCATGCCATAATTTCACCCATGCATTCTCACACCTGGCCGTGGACGCTGATCATTCTTGAGCTGGTTAAGCTGCTCAAGCTCTTCGGGATTATTCCCGGGGCCGTGGCGGCCGTCGGGGTGCGGAAGTTCTACCAGAAATGGCGTCAGAAAAAGGCCATGGAGGGCTGGCCGGCCACCGACGCCACCATCCAGTCGGGCACCGTGCGCAAACAAGGAATGCGCAGCTATTGGGCCGAACTCACCTATACCTATTTCGTAGGCGAGTACCGCACCGGCAACTACGTCCGCCACTTCCACCGCCAGGAGGTTGCCGACGACTTCGTCCGCCAGGTGAAGGACAAGCGCGTCCACGTTCACTACAACCAATCCAATCCCGATAAATCGGTCATCCTCGATCGCGACATGGAGATGATCGCCATGCTGGCCCCTGAATTCGGTTAAGCCAGCTTTCCCACCCCACCCCGGAAATGATGTAATCGGGTTTGGTTTTTTCCTCGATCGGCCCCGGCCTCTCACCGCATGGACGCAAACACTTTCACACTCGTCGTCTTGGTTGTCTCCGCGCTGGCTGGCTTTCTGGGCGCGCTCACCGGCCTGGGCGGCGGCGTGGTGGTGGTTCCGGTGCTCACCCTGGCCCTGGGCGTCGATCTTAAGTACGCCATCGGCGCCTCGCTGGTCTCGGTTATCGCCACTTCATCCGGCGCGGCCGCGGCTTATGTGCGCGAGGGCTTTTCCAACATTCGCATCGGCATGTTTCTTGAGATCGCCACTACTATCGGCGCGGTCTTCGGTGCGTTTCTGACCGGCCACGTGAGCACCCACGTCCTGGCCATCGTTTTCGGAGCGGTGCTCATCCAATCGGCCTGGCAAACAGTCTTCAAGGCATCGCTGGAGAACGCCCCGCACGTCGAATCGGACAAGCTGGGCCGGCGCTTGCGCATGGGCGGCTCATTTCCTCAGGAAGGTCGCCAGCGGGAATACGGCGCGCGCAACGTGCCCGCAGGATTTGGCCTGATGTTCGGAGCCGGCGCGCTTTCCGGGCTGCTCGGCATCGGCTCGGGAGCAGTGAAAGTGATCGCCATGGATCAGGCCATGAAAATCCCGTTCAAAGTTTCCACCACCACCAGCAACTTCATGATCGGTGTAACCGCGGCGGCCAGCGCCGGCATTTACCTGAGCCGCGGCTACATCGATCCGCGCGTGGCCATGCCGGTGATGCTGGGCGTGCTGGGCGGGGCCCTTCTCGGAACCAAAGTGCTGGTGCATGCGCGCGTCAAAACCCTGCGCATCGTCTTCGCTCTCGTCATCTTGGCACTGGCCATCGAAATGATCGTGAACGGAATCACGGGAAAGATCTAGAGAATGGACGATCAACGCCTCGAACTCATCATCGGCCAACTATTGCGCGCGGGCGTGCTGCTGGCGGCGGCCGTCGTGCTCGCCGGCGGCAGCCTGTACCTGGCGCAAAGTCCTCATGGGCGCGTCAACTACCACACCTTTGTAACCGGACCGGAAAGCATCCGCACGGTGGGAGCCATCACGCGCTCGGCCGCGCAGCTCAACAGTGGGAGTCTGATGCAGTTCGGGCTGCTGCTGCTCATTGCCACGCCGGTAGCGCGCGTGATGATGGCCGTAGTGGGCTTCGCGCTGGAGCGCGACTGGCTCTACGTGGTGGTAAGCCTTATTGTGCTCGCCGTTTTGCTAGCCAGTCTCGCCCGCGCCATTTGAAGGGTACGGGCTTCAGCTCCCGAGGTACCGGGCGGTCGTACCGCCAAGCGTATCGCCCTCCCGCTTCAAAATGGCTTTCGTGGTAACGTTCAAGCGTGCAACAGAGTCAGACGCAGACCGGCGGCCAGACGATCAACAAAATCCCTGCGAAGAAAAAGCCTGCGCCACGCCGACTGCTTCCCGGCCTCGCGGTGCGCGACGGCCTCATCCGGCATCCCTTCGACCTGGAATTTGGCGTGCGGACAAGCGGCCTGGTGGCTGGCCGGCACCTGAAGACCGGGCACCGCAACGATCGCCACGCCACTGCGTACTATGCCGTGGCGCCATCGCTTTTTCGGTCGCTCCTGGTGCGCTGGCGGCGTCTCAAGCCCGCGGCGCCGCTCGATTCCTACACCTTCATCGATCTGGGCGCGGGCATGGGCCGCGCGTTACTGCTGGCCGCCGAGTTTCCTTTTCACGACGTGATTGGCGTGGAGTTGCATCCGGCCCTGGCGCGCATCGGCCGCGCCAACCTGGCCAAGTGGCGAGACGCCGGCCGCGCCCGCGCTCCCGTGCGCATGATCCAGTGCGATGCCACCGATTTTCCCTTGCCGCCGGGCCCGTGCGTGGCTTTTCTGTTCAATCCCTTTGCCGCGCCGGTGCTGCGCCGTGTGCTGCGCGCCTGGAATCGGGAATTGTCCCGCAGTTTGTCTGGCCGCCAGGGCCAGCTCGACGTCCTCTATGTGAACAACGAGCACGATCGCGTGCTGGCCATGGAGCCGGGCTTTGTGCGCCTGTTTGCCGGCGCGGTGCGGCGCTCGCCTGCCGACGCTGCAGCCGACCTTAACATTCTCACCAGCCAGCCCGACGCCGAATACGCCGCCACCGCGTGGGAGGACTGCTCCATCTACCGCTGGATGGGGAAACAGCGTGTAGGTCCTAGCTGCTAGCCTTTGTCTGTCCACTGTCCACCGTTCACCATCGGAGATTCATTTTGAAAGAACCGCATCTGATTCTCGGAATCGGCGAGCTGCTATGGGACATCGTGCCTGCGGGCGGGCAGCTCGGCGGAGTCTGTATCGACGAGACCGGTCTGGCTTCGGTGCGCGACGACGAACCGGCCGCCAAGCCGCTGCCGTCCAGCTTCCCCACTGGCGTTGTCTCGCCGGAAGAGGCCATGCCCATTGGCTTGTTCGGCACTTTGCCCAAGGAGCCGATTGCTCCGGCCGCCCTTCCCCAACCTCCGCCGCACGAGACCGCGCGCGTGGCGCTGTTGGGCGGCGCGCCGGCGAACTACACGGTCATGGCCGGCCGGCTGGGCAATCACGCCGCCATTTTGAGCCGCATCGGCCGCGACCACCTGGGACGACTGGCTGCGGATAAGCTCGATCCCCTGCCCGTAGATACAAGCTCTCTCGAAATCGATCCCGAACACGCCACTGGCCGCGTAACGGTTGAATTTGCGGACGGCGAACCGCGCTACACGATCCATGAGCCGGCGGCGTGGGATTTTCTGGAGATCTCCGACGAGTGGGCGCGGCTGGCCGAGCGCGCCAACGCCATCTGCTTCGGCTCGCTGGCCCAGCGCAGCACGCCCTCCCGGCAGACCGTCCAAACCATGGCGGCGCTGGCCCGGTCAAGCTGCATTCGCGTCTTCGACGTGAACCTGCGCCCGCCCTTTTTTTCGGCCGGAGTCATCCAGGAATCGCTGGAACTGGCCACGGTGGTCAAGATGAACGACGCGGAGCTGCCGCAGGTGCTTCGGCTGCTGGGACTGGCGGTGGACGAAGATGCGGCGCAGTTGCGCCGTGGGGCGGAACGGCTGCTGGCAGAGTTTCCCTCTCTGCAACTGGTCGCGGTAACGCGCGGCAACCGCGGGAGCCTGCTGGTGGCCCGCGATGAGTGGCACGACCACCCCGGATTCCCGGTGAAGGTGGCCGACGGCATCGGCGCGGGCGACGCATTCACCGCGGCCCTGACGCACTATATGCTGCGCGGCGCGCCGCTGGCCACGCTCAACGAAGCCGGCAATCGATGGGGCGGATGGGTAGCTTCGCAGTCCGGCGCCATGCCGGCACTGCCCGACGCGGTGCGCGATGCTATTGCCGCTGCCATTGAGCCATAAGACGGATCCTTCGCCTCCGCCTGCATCCAAACCGTACCATCCCCTCAAAGAGGTCCTTCCCTTATGCCACGCAAGAAATCGGTCGATCATTTCCGGGCATTTCTCGATTTTTTCGTTCTTTTCAGTGGAATTTCGACGGCCTCGAACCTGTCTCGCACTCGGGGCCGCCGCTTGCTCACGTGCGGCATTTTCTTCTTCCGCCCGCCTCAGCGGCGCGCCTGGTGCCGAAGCGCGGGTCTCGTTCGTCCCTGTGTCCCTCTGTCCCTGTATTTCGGTAAACTAGATTCATGCCGATCACGCGCCAGCAGGCTCTCGACTACTTCCGCTCGCCCGACCTGATCGGGTTGGGCTTTGAGGCAGACGCGCTGCGCCGCCGTCTGCACCCTGAAGGCGTGGTCACCTACATCATCGACCGCAACATCAACTACACCAATTTCTGCACCGAGTACTGCACCTTCTGCGCTTTCTACCGTCCGCTGCCCCGGGCCGGCAAGAAAGACCCGCGTTCCGACGAGGGCTACATCCTCGACGTCGAAACCATCTACGACAAGATCGCCGAGACGGTCGAGATGGGCGGCACCGGCGTGCTGATGCAGGGCGGCATCCATCCCGATCTCAAGATCGACTGGTTTGAGCAACTGTTCCGCGGCATCAAGCAGCGCTTCCCGCAAATCTGGCTGCACTGTCTTTCCGCATCAGAGGTGCTGGCCATCGCCGAGTACTCCAATCTCGACCTGCGCACCACGATCGCGCGCCTGCGCGATGCCGGCCTCGACTCCATCCCCGGCGGCGGCGCGGAGATCCTCGATGACGAAGTGCGGCACCGCATCGCGCGCCTCAAGTGCAATACGGACGACTGGCTGAGCGTGCACCGGACCGCGCACGAATTAGGTATGCGCACCACGGCGACCATGATGTTTGGCGTGGGCGAGAGCTTCGACCAGCGCATCAACCATTTTGAAGTGGTGCGCCGGTTGCAGGAAAAGACCGGCGGTTTCACGGCCTTCATCCCCTGGAGCTTCCAGCCCAAGCACACCGCGCTCGGCGGCCGCGGCTGGGACGAAGCGACTTCGGTCGAATATTTGAAGGTCCTCGCCATCGCGCGTCTCTATCTCGACAACATTGAGAACGTGCAGGCGAGCTGGGTGACGCAGGGATTAAAGGTGCTGGAGCTAGGGCTGCATTTCGGCGGTAACGATGTGGGCAGCGTGATGCTCGAAGAGAACGTAGTCCGCGCGGCGGGAACTTCAAACTGCACCACGGAAGAAGAGCTGCGCAGGATCATCCGCGATGCGGGGTTCAAGCCGGTGCAGCGGGATACGCTGTATCGGACGATGTTTTTGAATTGATTCCTTCTAACTCAAAGGGAAAGCGCTAAAGATAAACCCAATTAGAGATTTACGCCCCGTTTGCCCGAATTGCCACGAAATGATCCACCGGGTTAATCCGCCATATTCTATCGATCAGCTTAAAGAATTCCTGAAGACCGCCAAGTCTAAAATCTGCCTGTAGCTTTTATGCTACACTTCTCCCGTGTACGAGATCGTCCGCTATCAGCGCGAAGATGGCGTTGAACCCTATACCGAATGGTTTCGGCGGCTACGCGACGCCACCACGTAAACGAACATCGGTAAACGGCTACGCAGAGTCGAGCTGGGAAACTTTGGAGATTGCAAAGCCGTAGGCGATGGAGTGAGCGAGCTACGCCTCGATTTTGGCCCCGGGTATCGAATTTACTTTGGCCAGCGTGGAACGGTGATGGTGATCCTGCTTTGCGGCGGAGACAAGAGCAGTCAGGATCGAGATATAGCTAAGGCAAGGGCCTATTGGACTGACTGGAAGCGGAGGCAATTATGAGAGAGCTGGTTGGGGCGGTATCCCATCACGAGCGCGAGGTCGAAGAGCTTCGCGCAGACCGCGAATTCGCGATCGAATATCTCAATGGCGCTCTGGAGTCCCTGGCCGATCCCGATGATCGTGGTGTCGGCTTGATTATGTTGCGCGCCGTCGCCGAAGCTTACGGCGGTCTCGGCGCGGTGGCGGCGCAGGCGGGCATCAGCCGCGAGTCGCTTTACCGCACGCTCTCGCCCAAGGGCAATCCCACGCTCAAGACGCTGATTGCGATTTTGAATTCGCTCGGCCTGTGCCTGTCCGTCGTTCCCGCGCCGAAGGTGCGCCTTCGCAAGAAAGCTCCGCGGAAGGCACGGAAGATCGGCGCTCGCAAAGCGACCAGGACCGCCGCTCGCGCAGCCTGAATGACCAGCCGCAACTTGCGCTGATCTCGCCCGCGCCCGATGTATCCTGTCTGCCAAGGTAAGAGGGAACCGATGCGGCGCAATCCCGGGAATCTCTTTCGCTGGTTGTTCGACTCGCGGCACGGCCCGAGCGGGCGCCTGGTTCCGCGCTGGATTTTTCTGCGCGCACTGGCCCTCATCTACTTTTCAGCTTTCTACTCGCTGCTGATGCAGATCAAGGGACTCATCGGCCCGCACGGCATTCTTCCCGCGCACGACTATCTTGCCGCCGTGGCCGACCAGCTTGGCTGGGAGCGCTACTGGTACGCGCCTTCGCTCTACTGGATTTCGTCGAGCAACGCGGCGTTGATGGCCGTCACCTCGATCGGCCTCATCGCCTCCGTCGTAGCCCTCTTTAATCTATGGCCGCGTCTCGCCTTCTTCATCTGCTGGATCTGTTTTCTCTCCTTTGTCGCCGCGTCCAGCACCTTCTCGAGCTACCAGTCCGACGGCATGTTGCTCGAAGCCGGTTTTATCGCCCTCTTCTTTGCGCCAGCGGGCCTTTATCCCGGCTGGGGCGCATCACATCCGCCCCCGCGCGCCAGCTTATGGTTGCTGCAATGGGAGTGGTTCCGCATCTATTTCGAATCCGGCATGGTCAAGCTGGCCAGCGGCGATCCCGAGTGGCGCAACTTTACCGCCATGGATCAGTACTACCAGAATGGCCCGCTGCCCACCTGGATCGGCTGGTACGCCGAGCATCTCCCCCACTGGTTTGCAGCCTTCAGCGCGGGCGCCACGCTCA
>JASHRF010000119.1 GCA_030037545.1 Acidobacteriaceae bacterium
GTTACCAGCGCAAGAGGACCTTCGTGGATCGTGCAGCCACTCTCGAGTTTCTCCTGCAAACGCTTGAGGCCTTCGAAGAGATAGTTGATAGTGCGCGGCCTGGAGAGCAATACCCAGGCGTCTGTCACGACCAGATGCGCGCCCGCCGTCGGTGCCGCGCCGTTTTCATTCAAGACTTCCCTATACTGGCCCTCGCTGTCCAGGTTGCCGGCGATCAGCTTCAGTACGTCCGAGTAGCTTCCGGGATCGAATGGCGTCGTCGGTCGGTCCTTTTGTCGCGATAGCTGGGCAATGGCGCTGCGTTCGACTTCGATCGTTCCCGCAACCTGGCAGGCGACGAACGCATCGAGCTCAACCTGGGTCTCCGTCGCCCTTGGGCGGATTTCGATTGCCATCGAGCGATCGTCGATCGACAGCTCCATCGCTTGAGTCAGAAGTGGGTACTCAAAGGCGACGGTCTCTTTTTCGGTTTTCAATAGCCACGACGAGACCCCGACACCCCAGATCAACTCCTGCGGCTTACTGGTTTGTTCGGCTTCCATCTGGTGCAACAGCGTGAAGAAATCGCCGTAAAGCCCGATAGTTCGGCGGCGCGGTCTCTCGCCGGATGCCCACCTCGCCCACAACGCCGAATAAGCAGAAAGCGCCTCGGAGGCTGCCGCCTTCGCCTTTGCCTCGACTTGGGCAACATCGACCGGTTCGTTCCGCACCCTGGCCGACTGCACACGCTGATTGACCGCTCGGGCCAGCGCCGCCTCATCGATCGACGGCGCGGCGCCATTGGGGTCGGAGCTGAACCGAATCATTGGTTTCCAAGCGGGCTGAGGCGGAGGAGGCGGCTCGGCGACCAGTCGCTGGACTCTGAGCCAAACGTGGTCCCCGGTGATTTTGATGTCGAACTCGACCCCGGGTAGTCCGGCGATGTCGCCGCGCTGGCGATGAAAGCCCTTCGCGTTCGCCAGTCGGTAAGCCGCCGGATTGATCTGTTTGGCTTGCTCCTTGATGTAGTCAAGAAGACAGATTAGTAAGTCCCGAGGGTCCGGCATTCACGCTCCCTCAATCAACAGGATTTGGCTCTGCAGTGCCGTTCAGGAGCAGGGTCTGGTGTTTCATCATTGTAAAGGGGTATCCCTAAGAGTTTCCAGATCGTTTAGATAACTTCGGTAAACGTAACGCCTCGGTTTGATCTGGTAGAAGCGGAAGCTGCTTTGCGTGCTGAGCATTGCTCGTTATCTTCGCTTCTGCGAGCGCCTGACGGGACTCGATATGTACCGAATAGGCTTCGTCGCTCACGGACATTAATTTCCGTTTGCGTACGTTGTTTACACGATCCGGTTTGGGGAATAACTGCTCTAAAGCATGGCGGTATTCATCCCATTTTCCAATGGACTTCAGGACCCCGATGATTTCTCTCTTGTCCATGTCAACGCGATACCGGTCCGTAAGGACGTGATTGACTAACGACTCCGGGAATTTTCGCCCACGGGTCGGAATCGCGGCTGTTCGACAGGAGACCGTGATAGGCAGCCATATATACGCCACCTTCGGTTCCCAACGACTCTCTCAGCTTTTCATTGATATCGAGCGCGATCCGATAGCATGCTTCGGCGGCGCAGGTCGGTGTCTAAGAGGAGTGCCGGTGGGCGCGGAGACCACTCCGATGGAAACTGGTGGAGAGGTTTGCTTAGTTCGGCAAACTCGCGTTAGAGCTGTTCCAAAAGGCCAGTGATGGGTTTCGTGCAGCAGCCTATGCCTTAGCGCCTCGGGAGCGCGTCTTCCGTTTCCGGCGGGGCGGATTTCCCTCCAAGCCGGCATCGAAGAATTCGAGTTGCAATGGCCCTCTCAATTTTTCGCTTGCTCGATGCAAAAATGCAGCTGCCTCTTTCAGGCGCCGCGGCCTCCCTGGGGCCGGAATTCCCTCCTCGAGACGGTCGGCAGCTTTGGCCATGATTCCTGAGAGAACTTTACGACCACGCTTAGTAGGAGTGAGAATTTTAACGCGGCGGTCTTCTGTCGATTTTGTAATCACGATCAGATCGCTCTTTGCCAGCATTTTGCATGCTCTGCTGATTTCGTAGTCGGCCAAGCCTGTTTCTCTGCAGAGCCACCATTCCACGAATTCGCCTTTATAGACGATACGCTGGAGAGCATAGAAAGCGAGGTAATTGAGCCCCTGACGCCGAAGCTCCCGAAGCGTGATCAGAAGAAAAAGGTTTCCCGATGGAGACAGCTCGCGCACGAATGCCTTGTGTTCTTCCATTTCTTTCCCTGCAAGTTTGCAAGAGTATTTGTTCATTGAGTTTATCGCACAAGCCTTTTGCGATCAATCGCTTAAGCGAAGTTTCGGGCAGCCGCTTTTTCGAGCGGGCGTATTTCCGGCCCTAATACGAACTTGGATCGTCTTGGCAGCCAAAAGTACTTATGGGACTCTTGTCTCAGCGACACCGATTATCAATTGTTGCCGCGACGGCGCGCGAGATCGCGCTGCCGGAGTTTTATCGAACGAGGAGCAAGAAACAACTTGAAAGAAGAACTCAACCGCACCAACCACTCGGAGGCGGAGCTTCCCGGCCTGCACTTCCTAATTCCCAACCACCTGAACGCCCCGAGTACGCTGGCCACCAGCGCACCGAGCGGATTGCCCGGGGTCCTCTGAGGCTTAACCAGTGGCAACCGCTCAAGCTCAGGTGAACCTTACAGCTCTCGATCCATGGACGGAATTCGGAGGCTTCGAGCCTTTCGTCGATGAGGAAGTCATCGGCCGATTCCTTCAAATCGAGCCGCGCCGTGTATTGGAGATGGCGCGTGACAACGAACTCCCCGCACATCCGATTGGGAAGATCCGCAAGACGTGGCGATTTCTTATCTCGGAGATCGCAGCGCATCTCGGTTCTCAGCGCCGGAACACCGGCGCTAAGATGCCAGCGGTGGTTTCTGGAGCCAAGGAGAGAATTAGCCTTGTCTAAAGGAACCGTATCAAAGAAGGTGCGCGCGAACGGAATGACCTGGATCTACCGCTTCCAGACCAAGCGGCCATCAGACGGCGCACGTGTCGAGAACACCAGAGTGATCGGCCTGGTGAAGGACATCGGCGCCTCCGCAGCGGCTGCGTGGAGAGAAGTGGGACGGCTTGGTCTTGACATCAACAATGATGGCCAGCTCGGAAGGAAACCAACCTTCCGAGTTCTGGCTGAACATTTTCGGAAGCACGAGCTGAGGAAGGAATCCGGCGTCGCAGTCAGGGCGCCGGAGACTGTCGGCGTGATCGAACTGCTTCTCGACCGCTGGATTCTGCCCAGATGGGGAGACGAGCTCGCCTCCGAAATGAAAGCGTTGGAGATCGAAGCCTGGTTCGAAGACCTCAATTCGACTCCGCGGCTTGACAACGACAAACCTCTGTCATGGTCCTCGATTGGCAAGATCAAGTCGATCATGTCACAGATCTTCAAGCATGCACAGCGTCATGAACTGGTGCCAGCCGCAATCGGCGAAGACGGCAAGCTGACTAACCCTGTCATGCTCGCCCGCACTGAATCAGGATCGGACTACGAAGCCAAGGTAGTCACACCGGAACAGATGATGGTCATCCTGGATGAGCTCGACAAGCCTGAGACCCGTCTCGAATGGACCCTCGCCCTGCTTCACGCCGCGACCGCGCTGCGTCCAGAAGAAGCCTTCGGGTTGAAGTGGGAAGACATCGACTGGAAGAAGGGGCAGATCAACATCCGCAGAGGCTGGTCGAAGGGCGAGGAGACTGCGGGAAAGAACAAAGTTAGCATGACGCAGGTCGAGATGCATCGGGCGCTGGGCCAGGCGCTGAAGGACTGGCGCAGAGAGTCGCGTTACAGCTACGATTCGCACTGGATCTTTGCCTCGGACAAGGCGAAGGGCAAGTCCCCGCGAACCGCTGGCGTAGCTGGCCAGGACTATTTGCGGCCGGCGGCAGTGAAGGCTGGAGTGATCTCGGCCGGATATCGCGGCCGCTTTGGCTGGCACAATCTGCGGCATTCGCTGGCAACATTCCTCGCCGCGAACGACGTGAATCTGCCGGTGATCCAGAGGATGCTGCGGCACACGAAGCCGGGGACGACGTCTCGTTACGTGCACGACGACAACGAGCCTCAACTGGCTGCGCAGGAGAAATTCCTCGACGCCATCAACATCATACTTCGGGAGGTTTGAGAGATGACCAACTTTATTCTCAGGCTTCCCACAGTAAAGCAGCGGACAGGTCTTTCGCGTTCGACGATCTACCTGCGAATTTCTCATGGGGAATTTCCCGCGCCGATTTCTCTTGGCGGCCGCTCGGTAGGTTGGGTCGAATCCGAAGTCGATGACTGGATTGCTCGCCAGATTTCAGGGTCTCGCAAAGGCGCGCAAATCAGCGCTATGGACGAGAAAGCCTAAGCCTTGGGTTGAACCTTGGGTCGGAGGAGGATTGAAATGATGTCTAAATCTTCTTCTAAACTATTGATAATAAAATGGTAGGCACGATTGGATTCGAACCAACGACCTCTTCCGTGTCAAGGAAGCGCTCTAACCAACTGAGCTACGCGCCTGCGCAACACTATCGAACAGTTTATCAGGATTGCGAGGGCGCGAAAAGACGCTGACCACACAGCCGGGCGTTTCTCGAGCGGAACAAGAGTAGATATACCCCGGAGCCACCTAAGCCAGACGGCTTTTTCCACCCGGCCCCCACCGACAGGCTGCTCCGGAAGAGAGCGCTGTACGTCGCAGCTGAGCGCGAGGCACGCTGCGTCCGGTCCCGCTCTGTCGCAGCGAGGCGCGACGGTAGCAGCGTCCCGCGAGCTCCCATTGATGCTGTAGTATCGTTCACGAACCACGGAATGACTGTTTCTTCGGCTGCCGGTTCCGGTTTGGGGCCGATTGTGGATTGGTTTCGGAAGCGAGCCAGCTCCCGGCTACAATTCCGGCAGGACCCTTGTCTTCGCGGCTGGGAGCCGTGGATCTTCGTTTGCCTTCTGCCATGAGCGACTCCAGCCATCGCCCCAACCCGTTGCGCACCGCTCCCAACCTGCTCACGCTGTTGCGCATCTGCCTGGCGCCCTTCCTGGTGGCGGCCATCTTCGGCAACAACTATGCCCTGGGCTTCGGGCTTTTTGTGGCAGCGGGATTGACGGACGCGCTCGACGGCGTACTGGCCCGTACCCTGAAGCAGCGCTCCATGCTTGGCCAGTATCTTGATCCGGTGGCCGACAAGCTGCTGCTGAGCACCCTCTTCCTGGTACTCATGCACAAGGGGCTCATGCCCACTACGGTCACGGTGCTGGTGTTCGGGCGGGATGTGGGCATCCTGCTGGTGGCCGCCATCCTGTACGCCGCCGTGGGCCGGCGCGAGTTCCGCCCCAGCATCTTCGGGAAGGCCAATACCCTGGCCCAGATCGGCGCGGTGGCTGCGGTACTGCTGCACCAGCTCACACCGGCGGTGTGGGTTGCCGATCTGCGCTCCATCGCGCTCGGCGCCACCATGGTGCTCACCGTAGCCTCGGGCTTGCACTATGCATGGACGGCATCGCGACGCAGCGGGACCGCGGCCATTCCGGGGGTTCCGGCGCGGCAAGATGGACCCGGTCCAGCAGTGTAAGTCTTTGGGGATGGAGAGAAACGGGAATTGAGGCGGCGATTCCGCGCCCGGTCTCCTTCTCTAGGCATCGTCGGAAACGTCCTCTGTTTCGGCGGAATCTTCGATCTCCATGTCGCGAAACTCCTCGGAGTCGAAAACCTCGCCACACTCCAGGCACTCAACGAATTCCATGTCTTCGTGACGGGAGACGATACGAACTTTGGGATGTCTGCAGGCGGTGGCCATCTTTCCTGGTGTCCGGCTAAATTTGCCTCTTTGCGCCCGATTGTAGCCGTCTTTTGAGCGATTGCAAATTGAATTTTCGTATTTTGCCGCAGGCCTGGGTCGCGAATTTCCCGGCGGCAGGGTGCGCCAAGGCGATTGTCCGGGCGGCACAATCGGTCGTATACTGAATACAGACCGGAAAAGTCGTATATTATGCTGAAGCTTACCAAAAAGGCGGATTATGGCCTGATGGCGCTCAAATACTTGGCCGAGCATCCGGAGACACCGGCGCTGAGCGCCAAGGATGTAGCCGACGCTTACGGGATTCCGGCGCAACTGCTGGCCAAGATCCTGCAGCGGCTAACCAAAAGTGGTCTGCTGCGCTCTCACGCGGGCATGAATGGTGGCTACGCGTTGGCTCGCGATGCCCGCCAGATCTCGGCATTCGAAGTCATCCACGCCATCGACGGCCCGCTCTTCATCACTTCGTGCACCAAGGGGGCGCATGGCTGCGAGCTGACGCCGAATTGCACGATCAAGGAGCCGCTGGCGCGTGTCAACGACACCATTGCAGGCGTATTGAAGAGCATCAGCATTCACGACCTAGCCGAGCAGGAGCAGGCGGCGCGCCCGCGCCACGTGCAGGGATTGGTTTCGTTGACGCTTTGATGCGGAGTTAACGGGGCTGGCGGCGTTAACGGAGTTTGCCGGTTGGCCCGAAGAAAGCATCGGCGGCCGCTTTTGCCGAATCGGATGATGGCGGCCCGGGAAAGCTGGGAAGAATCTCATGGCAAACGTATTCACCATCGCGTCCAAGCCCCCGGAGGGCGCATTTGCGCAGTCGGAGCCAGAAAGGCCCAAGCCGCCCGCAGCGCCACCGGACGGCCTGCTGGTGACTGGCCGCGCGGTCGTCCAAATCCGCGCGGCCATGGACAAGCAGGGTGTTTCGCCCGAACGGGGCGCTGTGCTGCGCCTGGGCGTGAAGGGCGGCGGCTGCTCCGGCATGTCCTACTCCATGAGCTTCGATGAAAAGCAGCGCGAGGGTGACCGCGTTTTCGAGTTTGGCGGCGTGCGCGTCTTCGTCGATCCAAAGTCGTTCGTCTACCTTCATGGCATGACCCTGGACTACGAAGCCACGCTCATCCGCCAGGGCTTCAACTTCATCAATCCCAACTCCACCAAATCCTGCGGCTGCGGTTCGTCGTTCTCGGTGTAAGAGAGCCCGAGACGCGCAGGAGCGAACGTGAGGAAATTCGCGTACGGGGTAGCATGCAGGGTCAGGCCTCGCGGGATGCGAGTTGCGTGAGAGAGAGCACGTTTCCTTCCGGATCCTTGAACCACGCGACGTTGTCGCCGTTCGGAAAGGTGCAGATTCCGCGCTTGTCCTGCCTCATATTGGGATAGCGGTTGAACTCCACGCCCTTTGCCGCCAAGTCGTCCACGGCAGCACCAATGTCGTCGCACGTCCAGCCCAGCACAGTATGCTGCGCCGGCGTGAACTCGGGCATTTTGTTGATGCGCAGCATGGTTCCGTTCATATCGAAGACCAGCGCGAAGCCGTCATCGCGCAGGAAGTGGAGGCCCAGGGTATCGCGGTAGAACTGGAGCGCCGCATCGATGTCTTTGGCGAGCAGAAATGTTACCACGCGCTTCATGCGAATCTCCCCTGCGCAACAGCAGACACAGGCTACCCGCGCAGGGCCAGGATTGAATAGTGAAAACTGCAGAATGGGCTCTCAGTCCCGGCCGCTCCACCGCTCACTCCATCCGAAGGCGTTCTCGAAGTGGACGCAATCCTTCTGGCCGGCCACCAGGTAAACGCTGATCACGTCGAAGCGCACTTCGGGCGCGGTCTCCTGCGGCAACTGGCGTACATACCGGCTGGCCAGGCGCCGCAGCGTCGCCCGCTTATGCGCATCCACGGCTACTTCGGCGGGTGTCATATCGCGGGCGCTGCGCGTCTTCACCTCAATGAAGCAGAGCAGGGAACCGCGCCACGCGATCAGGTCCACATCGCCGGGCAGGTTTCCCGCCGACCAGCGCCGCGCCACCACCCGAAACCCCTTGCGCAGCAGATAGAAGTACGCAACGTCCTCGCCTTGGATGCCAGTGGCCAGATGCGCCGCCAGGTGGAGTTTACGCCCGCGCCTGCCGGCGAGCCAGTCCAGCCCGGCCAGCGTCCGTTCCATGCAGTTGGCGCGCCACTGCTCAAGCCATTCCATTTCGCACCCATTGTCATGCAGGCAGGTGTAACGCGCAAGAGACAGCCGTTATTTTCGCAAATGCGCCATTAATTGATTGGGATGAAGGGGTTTGCGCAGGAAATCGAAGCCCAGCGAGCGCAGGCGCACCCGCAGGTCGTGATCGATCATGGTGGCCGAAAACACCACCACCTTGCATTCCGGACACATCTTTCGCACGCGCATGGCGGCCTCAATCCCGTCCATTGCGCCCATGCGGATGTCGCTGATGAGGAAATCGGGGTGGAATTGCTCGCTAACCTCGACGGCGGCCTCCCCGCTGCCCACCGCCTGCGCGATGTAACCGCTGGCGTTCAGGATCAGCGCCATAGTTTCTGCAATGGCCCCCTCGTCATCGGCTACCACTACCTTCAACTTCTTGCCCGCTTGCGTCATGCACGCTCCCGATCGCTCTCGCTGAATTTATGGGAAAAGTGCAATGCACCGGAACCGGGGTAGGTGACTGCCTGCTTTACACCAGAGAGGAGAGCCTGTCGCTGTGTCCGTCCTGCTGGATCGCCCAGCATTCCCTAAACTTCTATAGATGCCGGGAACCAGTCGCCAGCGCTGTCGCACGCGAAAAAACGGCGTCTCCGCCGCTGCCGGGCAGCGGGCCCATGTGCATCATTTCGGCGTCCTCTAAACTATTTGTATGGAAGTGCTTTACGGACTCCACGCGGTGGAGGAGGCGCTGCGCGCCGGACGCCGCCGCTTCGACCATGTGCTGGTGGCTCGCGAGCGTCACGACGAACGGCTGGAGCGGCTGGTCCACGCTTGCCGGAAGGCCGGGGTCCGCGTGCGCCCTGAGCCGCGTGAGCGGTTAACGGTGGCCGCCAAGACCGCGGCCCACCAGGGGGTGGTGGCGCTGGTGCGCGCGCAGGAGATACTGGCTCTTGAAGATCTGTTCGTGCCCCATCCAGCCAAATCCGATGCCACACGGCTTTTGCTGGCGCTCGATGGCGTCGAAGACCCGCAAAACCTTGGCGCGCTGCTGCGGGTGGCCGATGGCGCAGGTGTGGACGGCGTGATTCTGACCGAGCGCCGCTCCGCGCCCTTGAGCGCCGCCGCCGTGAAGGCCAGCGCAGGAGCCGCCGAGCACCTGCGCATAGCGCACGTGGTCAACCTGGTGCGCGCCCTGGAAGAGCTGAAGCGGCAGAATCTATGGATTATCGGCCTCGACGAACGGGGCGCGACCAATTACGACCAGTTCAACCTGACCGGCGACTGCGTGCTGGTGCTGGGCCGCGAGGGTGCGGGTCTGCACGACCTGGTGCGCCGCACCTGCGACCACTTGCTGCGCATTCCCATGGCAGGAGGCGTCAGTTCGCTCAATGTTTCGGCCGCCGGCGCGGTGGTGCTGTATGAAGCCGCGCGGCAGCGGCGCGTCGCAGCCATGCCGCACGGAGTCGGCGTTCCCGCTCGCCCCAGCGCGGCCGCTGCGTCTAAACCTAAACAGCAGAAAGGCCTGGGTTCATGAAGCTGTTTTTTGCCCGGATCTCGGGGGCTGCGGGTTTTGTGTCAAGGCAGAGCTTTATCTATGCTGCAAGGCGTGCGCATAACTTTATCTCCGCTGCAAAAAGGGTGAGGCGTACGGGCTTTAGCCCGTACGTTCGTTGCGGCAACAAGTCGACGGCTTTAGCCCCTGCGGGAATGCTCCGGTGGCCCAGGATTCCCATTGCATCCGCGTTCCTGATCTATGTCGTCCTCGGTTTCCGCGGCCCTGCGGCCTTCGGTCAGACCGGCACCGCAGCGCCCCCCCATTCCAATAGCCAGGTCATCTTCTCCCGCTCCACCGACGAGAACGGCCGGACCACCACGACCGTGGGGCCGGCTGCACAAGCCGCCGCGCCCGCTGCCGGCGCGCCCATTGCCACCGACGCCGAGCGCGAGGCCGTCACCTTCACCGATTTCGATCTGGACGCGCACCTGCGCCCCGCCGATCAATACATTGCGGTGCGCGCCGGGCTCACGGTCCGCAACGACGGCAAGGCGCCGCTGTCGCGCGTCCCGCTGCAGATCTCATCGTCGCTGAACTGGGAACGCATTCGCGCCGAGGGCCGCGACGCCGCCTTCCAGGTGGCCACGCTGAACTCCGACGCCGATCACACCGGCCAGTTGCACGAAGCCGCCGTTCCGCTGGTCCACCCGCTCGCGCCCGGCGAATCGCTCCAGCTCGATGTCACTTACTCCGGGACCATTGCGCCCAATGCGCAGCGGCTGCTGGCCATTGGCACGCCCGGCGACATTGCCATCCATTCCGACTGGGACGGCATCGGCCCCGATTTCACCGGTCTGCGCGGTTTCGGCAACGTGGTCTGGTATCCGGTTTCCAGCGTGCCCGTGATTCTGGGCGATGGCGCCCGCCTGTTCAACGAGATGGGCGAGCACAAGCTGCGGCTGGCCGGCGCGCACTTCCGGCTGCAGCTCGCCGACGAGTTCCCCACTGGCGATGCACCCACCATCGCACTCATCAATGGCCATCCCGCCGCACTTACCGTCACCGGCGGCACCGGCGACGTCCCCGGTGTGGCTACGGCCGCTGTTGATCGTTCAACCCTCGGCTTTGAGGCACCCAGCCTTTTTGTGGCCGTGCGTGAGCCCAGGCAGGCCGCCAACACCACGCTGTGGACGCTGCCGGCGGACGAAGCCGCTGTTCCCGCGTGGTCCGACGCCACGGCCACGGTTATGCCGTTTTTGCAGAGCTGGCTGGGGCAGAAGCCGCGTTCGCAGCTCACCATCCTCGACCTGCCCGATCCTGAAGACGCACCCTTCGAAACCGGCGCGCTGCTGGCCACGACTATCCACCCCGCCGCGCCGGACGTGCTCGACGGCATTCTGGCCCACGCGCTCACCCATGCCTGGGTTCAGTCGCCGCGCGCCTGGCTCAGCGAGGGCGTGGCGCACTTCATGGGAACGCTGTGGGTGGAAAAGCAGAGCGGGCGCGCGCGGGCTCTCGAGATGCTCGAAGCCCAGCGGCAGGCATTGGCGCTGATCGAGCCGGCCAGCCCGGGCACCAGCCCCGGCCAGCCGCTCGCGCAGGCCATCTCGCCCATTTATTACCGCACCAAGGCCACCTACGTTCTATGGATGCTGCGCGACCTGGCCGGCGACGACGCGCTCTCCGCCGCGCTGCGTGCCTACGATCCGGCCGCTGACGTGAGCAAAGGCTACGGGCACGATGTTGAAACTGGCGAGTTCGAAAGGCTGGTCGAGCAAGCCAGCATCCGCCGCGATCTGAAATGGTTTTTTGCCGACTGGGTCGATGCCGACAACGGGCTGCCCGATCTCTCCATCGCCAAGGTCTACACCGAGCCTGCGCAGGCCGGCAACACGCTGGTGGGAGTGACGGTGGCCAACGCCGGCTATGCCGCCGCCGAAGTTCCGGTGACGGTTTCCACTGCCGGCACTTCGGTGACGCAGCGCATTGTGGTTCCCGCGCGCGGGCAAGTGGTGCAGCGCATCCTCATCCTGGGCACGCCTACCGAGGTGCAGGTCAACGACGGCACGGTGCCCGAGGCGCAGGCCAGCGTGCACGTAACCACGCTGGGCAATCTTCCGGGCAGTTCGTCGAGCCACACAGGCGTGCCGCAGTAAGCCCGTTCACCGCGCAGCCAAGCTCGCCTCGACCTTGTCGAGCTTTGCCAGCGGATCGGCCCATGGAACGTGGTATCCCATCGCCCGCACGTACGCAATGAGCTGCCCCATATGCTCGTGCGAATGCGCCATCATGCGCAGGTAGAGGCGCCGCCTGGTCTCCAGCTCGCCAAAGAAATTCTCCGTTACCCAGAGATCTTCTTCGGTGGCCACGGTCCAGGACTCCTTGACCGCGGCAAATGAGTGCGTTAGCAGGTCCATCGCGGCGCGCTTGGCTGTCAAGGTCTTTTCGAGAGCGGAGTTCTTGCGGATCATGGCACAGAGGCGTGCCAGCGGATCACCCTCGATCCCGCTATAGAAATCCACCACTTCGGGCGGCCGCGCGCCGGCGCGATCGAGCAAGAGCAGGTTCCCCGCCGCAATGTGCACCAGCACCGCGGAAAAACTGCGTGCGTCTTCGGCCGGAGACCAGCCGTAGTCCTCAGCCGGAACTGCCCGCGCCAGCGCCAGAAGCTGCGCTTCGGCGTATTGCATCTCGGCAAGCACCTCGCGCCGAATTCCCGCCCAATGGTGCATGCCCTCCATGGCTCACCTCCGGCACTCAAATCGTGCTGCGTCTGGAATACTGCGGACGCAGAAGCGCGTCTGTGACGGCAGCCACGCGGGCCCCGGGTCCGCAGGGCAATCGCGCTTGGAAAGGTGCGCCGGCAGTGTTGATTTCAGATTCATACGTACCCTCCCGGGGGGGGGTACGTGGGATTCTGCAATTAAGTCAATTGTTTTCTAATGGTTGGACGCGTTTTCGGGTGCGATTAACATGTGGATTTGTGCGAGAAAACCTCACTTTCTTGCGCTTCTCTGCCGCCTGCCGGCCCCGGATTCTCGAGCGGCCACGAGCCGCCTGGGAGCATTCTTCACAGCATAGCGGAACGGCGAAATTAACCCGCAACGAAAGGGCGAAAATATATTTCCCGCCGAATGAGCGTGATGCAGGCGATGCGGCCTTGGCAAGGGCTTGACACGGCTCTGTGGCTACGGTAGGACATTGCTTCAGCGATAACCGGCGCCGCACATAGGCCGGAGACAAAACATCTCGTTTGCCACCCCGCGAACTCCCCAGAGGCCGTTGATTCTGGTGGCAATGCCCGCGCCCCGATGCGCAACGAGATCTTCGCCCACCAACTTGGTTCGTGTGCTTCGCGGGAAACGCCGCGTGAGTGGCATCCTAGCAGGGCCGCGCTGACATGGCCAGATCGTGCGTCCGCAAACTGGTGCGCACCCAGTCCGAGGGTCAAGCGTCTTTTGGCTAAAGGAGAAACGAGATGATGCGCTTTGCGAATAGGCTGCCGAAACGTTGTGCGCTGTCTACGACACCACCGGCGGGACTGATCTCGTTACCGATAGCGGTTCCACGACAGGTGGTGAGGCGATCGCCGAATTCACCTCCGTTTTTGGCGACTCCTATGAAGTTTACGGCGGCGGTCTTTTGACCACTATCTATTATGTGAGCGATCCGTTCCTGGTGTGGTGGTATGACCCTTACGACTTTTCTTACTATGAGAACAACGGCGAAACCGACACCCCCTACAACCCCATCACGTGGATGAATGAACTCGCTCCGGTGTATATTGCGATAGACCTAATTTCCATGCCGCAGATAAATATCACCTTGGCCCTGACGACAACTTACGGCGCTAACACCTTGGGGAGCCAGATAATAAGGACACGAATTTCTGCGGCTACACCCCTTGCATGCTCAAGCGGGGTCCTCACCTGTGGCAGCCCCTCCTGGACTGTTCAGAACGCGAGCACTGAGCCCTGTTCGTATTACATAAGAAACAGCTGGGTCGCTGTGAAGTCTAATGGGACCCTCGCAGGTTGCTACGGAATTTCGCTTCCTGCGGCCGGACCCGGGCCCTGTAGCTTGATCACGCTTCGGCCATGGAATAATGGCGGAGGCTTGGCCGCTCGTTCGGGCGGCCCAAGATTTGATTCACGGCCCTTAGCCCCATTTCGTGGGATGGGGCTCTGTGAGGTGCCTCAGTGGGATCGGGCAGCCCCGAAGAGAACGCGAACGCCTCCGCCTCAGCTCGGGAGCATTCTCAGCCGTCACAACGCGAGTTGCGTGGGCTGCGAGGATTAGTGAAGACTTGCATCGAGGAGACAACCTATGCCGGATGGTTCGCGGTCGATGGTTCTCAGCATCCTGAACGCAGGTTATCGTGCGAAACGAACTATGACGCGGTTGGGAGGGTCTTGTCCACTCGCAGCCGTAATTCCGAAGGTTCGGAGTGGGGGACGAGCTATATCTACGACTCCTCCGGCGTATTGCTCGGAGCGAAATCTGAGGAGGGTGGCGAAATCCGCTCTGAGTGCGTGTATCGCTACGACGACTTAGGGAGGATGCGAAGTATCTCCTGGAGCCACGCTCCCGATAATCCGGTCACGTTCCACTATGATGGAAACGGAAGGAAGACGAAAGTTCAGAATTCGCGTCCCGAAGAATATAAACCAAATTGCTCCGCCGGAGGCTCCCCCTTCGAGGCAGCCGATAGGGCGCCGAACCTGCCAGGAGGAGGCAGCGCCAGGACATCCTACGACGAAAGGGGTCGGCCAATCGAGGTTGAGGTGTTCGATTCGCATGGTGAATTGGTCAGCCGGGCTGTGCGTATCTACGACGAACAGGGACGAATTGCTCAGGAAAGGCAGATCCTTGACGACCCCTTGACGATCATCCCGGCCGAATCCCGCGCTAGGGCTCTGGAGACGGCGGGCGGGTCCGCTGAAGACCTCCGCAGCCAGATTGCTTTGCTCATGGCCGGACAGACCGGACCGTATTCTGTAGCGTATTTCTACGACGCGCAAGGCCATATAAAACAGATGATTCGGCAAATGTTCAGTCGCGGGGAAACGATTAATTATTCCTATAATGAAAAAGGGGATTTGGCGCTGGAGATCACGCGAAGCAGCGCAACAGGCGCAGAAGGACCAGCCGATTCAGGTTATTCCGAGACGCGGTATCCCTATCTATATGACCATGCCGGTAACTGGATTGAGAAGGCCTCCTCGTCCCGCCAAAGCCAGGACGGGGCCCTTCAGTCTACGCTTAAGGTCTCGAGGGCGCTAGAATATTTCTGAGCATCGCCGATATTTTCAGGCATGACGGCACCCCCCTTGGCGCTCGTGGGATGCTGCGATTTGGGCGCCGGGTCTCTGGAAAGTTTGGAAAATGCGCATTCGTCTAACCTAGCCTTTCTGCGGCCATGGCCGTGGCTTCGCCGCCGCCGATGCAGAGCGCCGCCATGCCGCGCCGGAGACTGTATTTCTCCATAGCAGCCAAGAGCGTGACCAGGATGCGCGCTCCGGAAGCGCCGATGGGATGACCGAGCGCGCACGCGCCTCCGTGAACGTTGACCTTCTCGTGGGGCAGCGCCAGATCCTTCATGGCTGCCATGGCTACCAGCGCGAAAGCCTCGTTGATCTCGAAGAGGTCAACGGAGTGGAGCGGCCATCCGGTTCGCGCTTCAAGATTCTTGAGAGCCCCGATGGGCGCAGTGGGGAAAAGATTGGGGGCGTCGGAGTAGGTTGCATGCCCGGCGATCACGGCCAGCGGCTTCACTCCCAATTTTTCCGCCTGCGAGCGGCGCATCAGGACCAGCGCCGCTGCGCCATCGGCAATGGAGCTGGAGTTGGCCGCAGTCACCGTGCCGCCTTCACGGAAGGCCGGTTTCAGCAACGGGATCTTTTCCAAACTGGCCTTAAGCGGCAACTCGTCGTGCGTGACTTCAACTTCCGTTTTGCCCGACTTCACTTTGACGGGCGCAATCTCCGCCGCAAAGCTGCCGCCGGTCACCGACCGCTGCGCGCGCTGGAGCGAAGCAGCCGCGTAGGCATCCTGCTGCTCACGCGTGAATGCGTAGGACTGCGCGCAATCCTCGCCGAATGTGCCCATCAGCCGGCCCTTGTCGTATGCATCCTCGAGGCCATCGAGAAACATGTGGTCGAGCAGGCGGCCGTGGCCCATGCGGTAGCCGGCGCGCACGCGGTCGAGCAGGTAGGGAGCATTGGTCATGCTCTCCATGCCGCCGGCCACGGCGATCCTGGCGCTGCCGGCCAGAAGCAGATCGTGGGCCAACATGGCGGATTTCATGCCCGAGCCGCACATTTTGTTCACGGTGGTGGCGCCAGCGGAGAGCGGCAGGCCCGCTGCCAGCGCGGCCTGGCGGGCCGGCGCCTGGCCCTGGCCGGCGGGCAGCACGCAACCCATCAAGACTTCTTCGACTGACTGGGGCGCGATTCCGGCGCGCTCGACGGCCGCGCGAATGGCCACCGCACCCAGTTCCGGGGCAGTGACGCTCTTCAGATCGCCTTGAAAGGCGCCCAGCGGCGTCCGGGCCGCGCCCACAATCACAATCGGATCATTTATCGGCATAGTGTTCAAGCCGTCCTCTCACTTATTGGATGTGCGGGCAAGCGGTGCGCTTCATGGGAACATACTGCGCGAGCTCGAATTCGCAAGGCTCAAGGCCTGTAACGGCGCCGTCCCTGCGAGACTGGAGACCACCTGTGGACAATCGGTTCCCCACGCTGAAGTGCGGGGCTCAAGAACGCTGCGCCTACGGCGCTGGTTGCCTCGGCCCCCTTGATCGCCTGTTCCTTTGGTCGTTTATTCGTGGGCCCTTTGCCCCCGCTTGCTCGTTCTCTTGGCCCTGGTTCTAACGCGCGGCCATGCGGAGCGCGCCGTCGAGGCGGATGGTCTCGCCGTTGAGCATGTTGTTCTCGCAGATGTGCTTGACCAGCGCCGCATACTCGGCCGGCTTGCCCAGGCGCTGCGGAAAGGGCACGCTCTTGCCCAGCGCCTCCTGCACTTCGGGCGAAAACCCCGCCATCATGGGCGTCTCAAAGATTCCCGGCGCGATAGTCACCACGCGAATTCCGTGCCGCGCCAGCTCGCGTGCGATGGGCAGCGTCATGGCCACCACGCCACCTTTCGACGCGGCGTAGGCGGCCTGGCCGATCTGGCCCTCGAAGGCCGCACCCGAGGCCGTGTTGACAATCACGCCGCGCTCGCCGTCCTCAAGCGGATTTTCGCGCGCCATGGCCGCGGTGGCCAGGCGGATCATGTTGAAGGTGCCAATGAGATTGATGTTCACCACGCGCGTGAAAGTTTCCAGCCGGTGCGGGCCGTCGCGCCCCAGCACCCTTTCCGGCGGCGCAATTCCGGCGCAGTTTACCAGGCCGTGCACGTGGCCGAATGTGCCCAACGCTGTATTCACGGCAGCCTTGCCGTCCGACTCTTTGGTCACATCGGAGGCCAGGAAAACGGCGGATGCGCCCAGTTCCTCCGAAAGGGTTTCGCCCGCGGCGCGGTTCACGTCCACGCCCACCACCGAACCGCCCTCGTGCGCGATCATTCGCGACACTTCTGCGCCCAGTCCCGACGCTGCTCCGGTCACCAGAAAAACATGACCCCGAATCTGCATGAAAAATCTCCTTTGTGTCGCGTCCAGCCAGCCGTGAAAAGCCTCATGGGAGCAAAGCCAAATTGTTCCAAAAGAGGGGCAAGACTCGTGCGCAAGCGCCTTAGGCCATCTGTCATAATACTCTACGGCGGTTCTCCAATTCAGGTGAGGTCTTGAGGGCCTGCAATATGGCGTTTCCTTGATGAAAAGGCCGCTTAAGGATGAGGCTCCGCTTTATATTAATTGGAGAACCGCGACTGCCCCGAGGCCGCGTGATTGCGGGAGAAAAGCACGGCTATCACGCCGATGCGACGTCAGGAATGAAAGGACATTCGCCATGGAAACGCCTGTGCTTTCTCCTTCCGTGAACCGTCCCATGGAGCTCAATGAAGACGAGCTTCTGTTTCGCGATACGGTGCGCCAGTTCGCCGAAAAGGAAATCGCTCCGCTGGTCAGGCGCATGGACGAGGAGCAGCACTTTGATCCAGGCCTCATTCGCCGCCTTTTCGAACTGGGCCTGATGGGCATCGAAATCCCCGAAGCGCTGGGCGGCAGCGGAGGCACGTTCTTTGACGCATTGCTGGCGGTTGAAGCGATCTCGGCCGTCGATCCGTCGGTGGGCGTGCTGGTGGATGTGCAGAACACGCTGGTGATTAACGCGCTGCTGCGCTGGGCCAGCGAAGAACAAAAGCGGCGCTATTTGCCGCGCCTGGCAGGCGAGATGGCCGGGGCCTATGCGCTGAGCGAAGCGAGCTCCGGCTCCGATGCTTTCGCGCTGCAGACACGCGCGGAAAAGCGCGGCCAAGAATACATTCTCAATGGCCGCAAATTGTGGATCACGAACGCCAACGAAGCCGGCCTGTTCATCGTGTTTGCCACTGTCGATCCCTCGGCGGGCTACAAAGGCATCACCGCCTTTTTGGTTGAGAAAGGGATGGCCGGGTTCAGCGTGGGGCGCAAGGAAGATAAACTTGGCATCCGCGCCAGCAGCACGTGCGAGCTCATCCTCGACGGCTGCGTGCTGCCTGCGGCGCAGATGCTGGGCGAGATCGGCAAAGGGTACAAAATCGCAATCGAGACGCTGAACGAGGGGCGCATCGGCATTGGCGGTCAGATGGTGGGGTTGGCCGAGGGCGCGTGGGCGCACGCGGCAGCGTACGCCAAAGAACGCAAACAATTCGGCAAGCCGCTGGTCGAATTTCAGGCCATGCAGTTTCAGCTTGCGGAGATGGCTACCGAGATCGAGGCCGCGCGCCTGATGGTCTACAACGCAGCGCGGCTGAAAGATGCCGGCCTGTCGTTCCGCAAAGAAGCGGCCATGTGCAAGTACTTTGCCTCGCAGGTGGCGGAGCGCGTGGCCAGCCTGGCGGTTGAGATTCTTGGCGGCGCTGGATTTGTGCGCGATTACCCGGTGGAGAAATTTTACCGCGACGCAAAGATCGGAAAGATTTACGAAGGCACGTCGTTCATGCAGCTGGCGATGATTGCAAAGCTGACGCTGGGGGTTGGATAGTATCTCAGAAGGATGGCACCCCTCAGGAGCTAAAGTCCGCTCATTTTGGGCGGCATTTACGGCACGACCGAAGTCGTGCCCTTTCAAATCTCGACTTTCACTTCAGGCTGGCAAGACGGTATTCGGCCTCGGCTGCGTAAAACCGGATCACACAATGGACGCTCCCCTCCATCGCGGATTGAACAAGCTTTATCCCAGCGCGGATGCGGCTCTCGAGGGAGTGGTGCACGATGGCATGTTGCTGGCCATCGGCGGATTTGGATTGTGCGGCATTCCCGAAGAGCTCATTTGCGCGCTACGGAATACGGGTGTTCGCAACCTTACGGTGGCGAGTAATAACGCGGGCGTGGATGGCTGGGGCCTGGGCTTGCTGCTGGAAACCCGGCAGATCAAGAAAATGATTTCAAGCTACGTGGGCGAGAATGCGGAGTTCGAGCGCCAGTTCCTGCGCGGCGAACTGGAGGTTGAATTCTGCCCGCAGGGCACGCTGGCGGAGCGCATGAGAGCGGGAGGCGCAGGCATTCCCGGGTTCTACACGCGCACCGGGATTGGAACCGCGATCGCCGAAGGTAAGGAGCAGAAGGAATTCGACGGCGTCTCCTACATCCTGGAGCGCGGCATCCAGGCGGACGTGGCGCTGGTGAAGGCATGGCAGGCTGATTTGCACGGCAACCTCGTTTATCGACGCACCGCGCGCAATTTCAATCCCAACGCGGCAACGTGTGGCAAGGTGACGATTGCAGAAGCGGAGATTGTGGTCGAACCCGGTGAGCTCGATCCCGATGCGATTCACACGCCGGGCATTTTTGTGCATCGGCTGGTCCATAATCCGCGACCGGAAAAACGCATTGAGAAACGAACCGTGCGCGCGACGTGACTCGTGATTCGTGAATTGGGATTCGTGTTCACGATCCACGATCGACGATTTTCTGAAACCTGACACCTGAAATCTGGACCCTAAGATGGCATGGACCCGACAACAGATGGCCGCGCGCGCCGCCCGTGAATTGCACGACGGTTTCTATGTGAACCTCGGCATCGGCATGCCCACGCTGGTGGCCAATTACGTTCCCGCGGGCATGACGGTCTCACTGCAATCGGAAAACGGGCTGCTGGGCATGGGGCCGTTTCCGCGCGATTTAGAAGTCGATCCCGATCTGATCAACGCGGGCAAGGAGACCGTCACCCTGATTCCCGGTGCGGCCATCTTTTCGAGCGCCGACTCCTTCGCCATGATCCGCGGCGGGCACATTGACCTGGCCATTCTCGGCGCCATGCAGGTCTCAGAGCGCGGCGACCTGGCCAACTGGATGATTCCCGGCAAGCGCGTGAAGGGGATGGGCGGGGCGATGGATCTGGTCTCGGGCGTGCGCCGCATCGTGGTGCTGATGGAGCACACCACCCCCGACGGCGGCGCCAAGCTGCTGCGCGAATGCACGCTGCCGCTTACGGGAGCGGGCGTGGTGCACCGTGTCATTACCGATTTGTGCGTGGTCGATATTACGCCGGGCGGGTTCGAGGTGGTGGAGCTGGCCGAGGGCGTGACGCGCGAGATAGTGAAGCAGCGGACTGGCGCGCCGGTGCGCTGAGATATTGCATTGCCGTGTTTCAGCAACGACATTTGCTGCCGATCACTAACTACCATTTTTCCAGAGCGCCTTGCGCTTTTCGAGGAACGCGGCAACGCCCTCGCGAAAATCCGCGGTTTCACGCGACTGCGCGTTGGTTTCGAGCGCGGCTTCAATGGCCGCATCGAGCCAGGCCTTGTTCTGACGGGCGAGCAGCCGCTTGGTGGCGGCGAGCGATTGCGGGCTGTTGGCCAGCAGCGTATCGGCGAGAGATTGCACGCGCTGCGCAAGCTCTGCATACGGCACAATCTCGCTCACCAGCCCCATGCGCTGCGCATCTTCCGCGCCCACAATGCGCCCGGTGAGCAGCAGATCGCGGCTGCGCTTGCCGCCGATCTGCAAAGCGAGGAACGCCGAAACCAGCGCGGGCACAAATCCGATGCGCGCCTCGGTAAATCCGAATCTGGCTTCGCGCGTGGCCAGCGTGAAATCGCAGATGATGGCCAGCCCCGCGCCGCCGGCAACGGCCGGCCCATGCACGGCCGCGATGGTGGGGATCGGCAGTTCGTAGAGCGCCAGGAAGAGGCGCGCGATGCGCTCCGCGTCGGCGCGATATTCGAGCGCGGTCTTGTTGCTCATCTCGCGGAGGACCGCGATGTCGAGGCCCGAACAAAAAGCATCCTGCGCGCCGGTAAGCACCAGCACGCGGGCCGCGCTTGAGGCCGATTCTTCGAGAGCGGCGATCAACTCCATCTGCATCTCCGGCGTCATGGCGTTGCGGCGTTCCGGCCGATGCAGCGTGATAGTGCGGATGAGACCGTGATCGGCAACGGCGATGGTCTTGTAATCCAATGCCCCTCCACATTATGGCCAAATTACCAAACAGATTGATGGAAATATCAAGAGGAACCACGGATCCTTCTGCTGCGCTCAAGATGACAGCCGTTTGGGGCAGTTTACGTAGGCGAATGCGACAGTTGTGCTGAAGAGCCGGATTCGCGCGCAATGCCGGCGCTGGTTGCGATCAGCTCGTCGAGCGGCCTCAGTTTCGGCAACTCCGCTCCGCGCTCGTGCAGGGTGTCGATGAGAATCTCCGTGGGGAGATTGCCCACCAGATGGTCCTGAGCAAAGGGGCAGCCGCCCAGGCCGCCGATGGCCGCATCGAATCGCCTGCAGCCTGCATCGTAGGCCGCGCGAACGCGCGCCGCGGCCTCTACGCGGCGAGAGTGAAAGTGCACGCCGATTTCAATGCCGCGATGCGCGCCAAGAACGGCGGCGACTGTTTGCGCAATTTGCTGCGGTGCGGCGAGGCCAACGGTGTCGGCAAGAGAAATCTGCCGAACGTCGGTTTCGATGAGGCGAGCGCAGGCATCGACAACCGCGCCTGCGCTCCACGCGTCGCCGTAGGGATTGCCGAATGCCATGGAAATGTAGGCAATGGTATCGAGGCCGGCGTCGCGCGCCGGCGTGGCGATGGCCGTCAATGTCCGCAGCGCCTCTGCCGGCGTCTGGTGCTGATTGCGGCGCAGAAACTGGGGCGAAATCGAATACGGAAAGCCCAGTGTGCGCACTGCGCCCGTCGCGATGGCGCGCTCGGCGCCTTTTTCATTGACAACGATGGCGATGATTTCAACCGTTGACGGCGGCTGCAGGAGCTCGAGCACGCGCTCGGAATCGGCCATCTGCGGAACGGCCTGGGGCGAAACAAAGCTGACCGCATCGATGTGCGTGAACCCCGCATCGATGAGGCGGCGCAAATAGTCGGCCTTGACTTCGGCCGGGATTTGCGCCGGCAATCCTTGCCAGGCATCGCGCGGGCATTCGATGATTTTGATTGCGTCGCTCATGTGAAGCAGCTTTTAGCCTTTAGCTATTCGCTGTTCGCTCCGTGTCCGGTGCAGGAGAAAGGCTCACCAATCGAGTGCCCGCTTCCCGCAGAGGCTAAAGCCTAGGCGTTTTGTTGCCTATGCGGCACGACTAAAGTCGCGCCCTTTCAAATCATCGACCTGCACAAACCATCAATCCGCACAAAATATTCCGCAAAAGCTGCAAGCTCAAGGCCTAAGATTATAGCCACCTGAACTATCCTCTCGACGGATACACTTTCAGAATTTCGCGCGCGATCACCATGCGCTGAATCTCGCTGGTGCCCTCACCGATGGTGCATAGCTTGACGTCGCGATAATATTTTTCGGCCGGATAATCCTTGATGAAGCCATAGCCGCCGAACAACTGCACCGCCTCATCGCAGATGCGTACGGCCACTTCGCTGGCGAAGAGCTTGGCCATGGAGGACTCGCGCGTGACCTTGCGGCCTGCATCCTTGAGCACGGCGGCCCGCTGCGTGAGCAGACGCGCGGCATCGAGCTCGGTGGCCATGTCGGCCAGCTTCCACTGGATGCCCTGGAACTCGGCGATGGCTTTGCCAAATTGGCGTCGCTCCTTTACATATTTGAGCGCCGCATCGAGAGCGCCGCGCGCGATGCCGAGCGCCAGGGCCGCAATCGAGATTCTTCCGCCGTCGAGCACGCGCATGGCGTCGATGAACCCCTCGCCCTCGGCGCCGAGCAGATTCTCCGCGGGAATTTCGCAATCCTCGAAGATCAGCTCGCTGGTGTCGCTGGCGCGCAGGCCCAGCTTGTTCTCCTTTTTGCCGGGACGGAAGCCTTTGGTCCCCTTTTCCACGACGAACGCGGACAAGCCGTGCGTGCCTTTGCTCTTGTCGGTCACGGCGATGACTACCGCAACGTCGGCGTAATGACCGTTGGTGATGAAGGTCTTGTTGCCATTGAGCACGTAGCGGTCGCCCTTTTTTACTGCAGTAGTGCGGGCGTTGCTGGCGTCGGAGCCGGAGCCGGGCTCGGTCAATCCCCACGCGGCCAACCATTCGCCGCCGGCGAGCAGCGGAACGTATGTGCGTTTTTGCGCTTCGTTCCCGGCGAGAAAAATATGATTCGTTCCCAGCGAGTTGTGCGCTGCCACGGTGATACCCAGCGAGCCATCAACGGCCGAGAGTTCTTCGATGGCCAGCGCGTAATCCACGTAGCCGAGTCCCGCGCCGCCGTATTGGGGGGGGAAGATCACGCCCAGCAGGCCCATTTTGCCGAGCTGCTTCACGGCATCCATGGGGAACTCGCCGGCTTCGTCCCACTTCATGATGTTGGGCGCAATTTCGCGAGCCGCGAAGGAGCGAATCTCGCGGCGAAGCTGCTCCTGCTCTTCGGTCAGTACGAATGGATATAAGTTCTGTTCTTTTTCCTGCTCCAATTCGAGTTTCATATCCAGCTCCTGCGCGGGGAATGTCGAGTCCCGGTTCGAGTTCTACGTAATCATTTGATGCTCAATCTTCCGCTGGTCTCCGATTTCCGGCCCCTGATCTTTGCTCTTTCACGTCTGCAGCACGCCGGGATTGAACGGTGGGACCTCTGGGTTGAGCGCGCATGTGTCCAGCGCGGCAATCAACACTTCGCGGGTTTTGGCGGGATCGATGATGGCGTCGATCCAGAGCCGCGCCGCGCCGTACCGGGGATCGGCCTGCGCGTCATAATCGGCGCGAATCTCCTCGTGAATGGCCGTCTTTTCCGCATCCGAGAGTTTTTTCCCATTGCGCTCAAGCTGTTTGGCGCGGACTTCGGCCAGCGTGGCGGCAGCCGATGCGCCGCTCATGACCGCGTAGCGCGCCGTGGGCCACGCGAACAGGAAACGCGGATCGTAGGCCTTGCCGCACATGGCGTAATGGCCGGCGCCAAAGCTGCCGCCGACGATGACTGAAATCTTCGGCACCACGCTGGTGCTGACCGCGGAGACCATTTTTGCGCCGGCGCGAATAATACCCGACCACTCCGCATCCTTGCCCACCATGAAGCCGTTGACGTCATGCAGAAAAATCAACGGCACGAGATTCTGATTGCAGTCCATCATGAAGCGCGCGGCCTTCTGCGCGCCCTCAGTGTAGATGACCCCGCCGACCTCGATCTTCATGGCGCCAGCCGCTGGGCCCATGGCGACGGTGTCGCGCTGGTTGGTTTTCTGGTTGGCGACGATGCCCACCGCGTGTCCGCCAATCCAAGCGTAGCCGCACAGCACGGTGCGCCCGAACTCCTGCTTGTACTCATCGAACTCGCTGCGGTCGACGATGCGGGCGATGACTTCGCGCATATCGTAGACATTGCTTGCACCGGGGGCGGGATTCATGAGTGCGTACACATCTTCGGCTGGAAATCTCGGCGCATCGCGGTGGAGATTGAATTCGCGGCGCCGGAAACCTTCAGACTTAGCTGTTCGCTCGCCCATTTTTTCAACCAGCGACCGCAAGCGCGCCAGGCAGATGTGATCGTTAGGCTCTTTGAAGTCCACCGTGCCGGAAATTTCCGCGTGCATGGCCGCGCCGCCCAGTTCTTCCGCGCCGGTTTTCTGGCCGATGGCGGCCTGCACCAGCGACGGGCCGGCGAGAAACAGGCCGGAGCCCTCGGTCATGAGAACCGTATCGGTCATAACAGGCAGATATGCGCCGCCGGCCACGCACATGCCCATGATGGCCGTGATCTGGGGAATGCCCATGGCGCTCATCACGGCGTTATTGCGGAAGATGCGGCCGAAGTCGTCCATGTCAGGGAAGACATCTTCCTGGAGGGGCAGAAAGACGCCCGCGGAATCGACCAGGTAGAGGGTGGGGATGCGATTCTCCATGGCGATGATCTGGGCGCGCAGAACCTTCTTCGCGGTCATGGGGAAGAATGCGCCCGCCTTCACCGTGGCGTCGTTGGCCACAATCATGCACAGGCGTCCGCTGACGCGGCCCAGGCCGGTGACCACGCCGGCGCTGGGCGCTCCCCCGTATTCCGCGTACATGCCGTGCGCGGCCCACAGGCCCAGCTCGAAGAGCTCAGTGTCCTTGTCGAGGAGCAATTTGAGCCGCTCACGGACGGTGAGGCGGCCTTTGGCGCGCTGCGCTTCAGCAGCTTTTGCGCCGCCGCCCTGGCGGATGGCGTGCTCCTGATCGTGCAACTCCGCTATCAGGTGCAGCAGCGCCTCGCGATTCATCTTGGCGCGTGGCGCGTCCAGGGCCACCGCGGAGCCGATTTCGTTGTCCAGCTTGAGAGTTTCCGTCATTGCACCTTTCGTTGCACCGTCCCTGCGGGACTCGGAAGTTCTTCCCGAATCCCGCCTCCCCACGCTGAAGCGCGGGCTAATGACCGTTGCGCCTCCGGCGCGTTTTTGCCCTGCGACCCGCTATGGTGGGTTCCCCGGTCGTGCCCTTATGACAAAGCTCCACAAACAATTGTTCCCGTGCATTCGCCAAATCCGATGCGCGGCAATCCGTCCTTCTGCGCATAGCCGCGAAATATTACCGTGTCGCCGTCCTTGAGAAAGCGTCGCGTTTCGCCGGTGGGAAGCCGAACCGCTTCCGCGCCGGATTGCATTTCAAGCAGGCAACCTTCGGAGCCCGGTTCCGCGCCGGAGATGGTGCCGGTGGCCAGCAGATCGCCGGGGCGCAGATTGCACCCATTGCTGGAATGATGCGTGACCAGCTGGTCGATTGTCCAATAAAGATCGCGGAGATTGCCGCGGCTGAGCAATACCGGCGCCGCGCCCGCTTCCCGCATCTGGTTCGATTCAAGATACACTTCGAGGGTTAGATCGATGGCGGCGCAGTCGGTTGACGGCGCGGAAAGATACGGCAGCGGTGCTGGATCGCCGGGCGGGCGCGCTGTAGCGGGCACGCGGTGGGGAGCGAGCGCCTCCAGCGGCACGATCCAGGGCGAAATGGTGGTGGCAAAATTCTTGGCCAGAAATGGGCCGAGCGGCTGATACTCCCAGGATTGGATGTCGCGCGCCGACCAGTCGTTCACGAGGCACAATCCGAAGACGTGTTGCTCAGCTTCGGCGATGGGAAGGGCGCGGCCCAGCGTGTTTCCTGGGCCGATGAAGATGCCGACTTCCAGTTCGTAATCGAGCATGCGCGTGGAGCCGAAGGCGGGGTCGGAATCCTGGATCTTGGTCTGGCCGCACGGACGGCGAATCTCGGTACCACTGACCACAATGGACGAAGCGCGGCCGTGATAGCCGATGGGCACGTATTTGTAATTGGGCAGAAGAGGATTGTCGGGGCGAAAACGCTTGCCCACGCGGGTGGCGTGGTGAATGGAGGCGTAGAAATCGGTGTAATCGCCGATCACGGCGGGAAGCTGCATTTCGGCTTCGTTCATGGAGATCAGGAGCGGGTCGACCCGCTGCTTGATTTCGCCGGCAGCGTCTTCGTCGAGAAGCGATGCGACGCGACGCCGTAACGCCGACCACGCCTGCGGACCGCAGGCCATGAGCGCGTTGAGGCATTGGCCGCCACAGCCTTCGAGGGCTTCGCATCCCACGCCGCACAGGAGGCCGTGCTCAGCGCAGGCGCGAAGATCGAGAATGCGATCGCCGATGGCCACGCCGATGCGCGAGCGGCCCGCGTGGCGGAAAATTCCATAGGGCAGGTTGGCGAGCGGGAAATCGGTTTGCGGATGGTTGGCAGAGGCGAGCCAGCTTCGGCCCGCCGTCTGCGGCAGCCCCGCTGTAGGCGGCATCATAGCCATCGCAGCGCCTCCAAATCGTGTACCGGCTCCTCAAACGAGCAGGAGCCGAAGGCGGCGAAGAACTGCCGGCGAACTTCGCGCAATTCGTCGGCGCTCCAGCCATTCTGTTCCCAAACGATGGCCTCGTCCGTCACCTGCCATGCGCCGGGCCATTCTTCTTCGAGCACCAGTTGCGCATCCCGGGCATCACCGCCGAAGTAGAGCAACGCGGCGGCACTTAAGAGATTCACAAATCCGTGCATCACGGCCGTCGGGCTATTGCCGGCGTAAGTGAGCGCATGACGGCCGCGAAGGGGATGATGCAGGCCGGCCGTGGCCTTGAAGATCAAGCGTCGCGCGGCAAGATCGGAGAGCATCTGGGCGAGCGCCTGCGTGGAAGGAAAAGCTTCAGCGGTGGGGCCGCCGGCGCGAATCTTGACGCGCGCGCCGGCGGTTGCGACGGCGTCGAGCACCTCTGGCGCAGCGTCGATCGGCACTTCAAAATAGGTCGTCACGCCGGATGGGATGCGCATGGCAATTCGTCCGATGTCTCCAGCCCGGGCGCCTTTGATTTCGACCGCCTCGATGGCAAAGCCCTTGTCGACGAGCCGGCCCAGTTCGCCCTGGAGCTCGTCCCAGTCTGTATCGCAAGATGCGATTACGCTCAGCTTCATGCCGCGCACATAATCGCCGGCTGCGTCCCACAGATACGGAAATTGGTCAAGATCGACGATGAAACGTCCCAGCGCCTGCGCGTGGGTGCTGCGGCCGTACTCGAGATACTTGCGCACCGCGGTGTGCATGTCGAGCGAGGCGGGCGGATAAAGGCCCGCGTAGTCGATCAAGCCGTCGAGCAGGAACTCGATCGCGGTCATCCTTTCCTGGACCCCGGGACGGCCTCCAGTCGGGTCTCCGCGACTGCTTCCGGCGCGAAGCGCTTCTTCAATCCCTGCCAGCATTCGAAATACTCGTGCTGCAGAATGCGCGTATTCATGGCGAATTCGGTGGGGCGCATGACCAACTGGGTTTCGAACATGAAGGCCAGGGTGTTGTCGAGGTAGACGGGCTTGAGCTCCGCGCTGCTGGCGCGTTCGAAGGTTTTGGCATCTGGACCGTGTCCGGCCATGCAGTTGTGCAGGCTGGCGCCGCCGGGGACAAAGCCCTCGGCCTTGGCGTCGTAAGCGCCGGAGACCAGGCCCATGAACTCGTTCATCAGGTTGCGATGGAACCAGGGAGGGCGGAAGCTATGCTCGGCCACTAGCCAGCGCGGCGGGAAGATGGCGAAATCGCAGTTGGCGGTGCCGGGGATCGCGGAGGGCGCGCTCATCACGGTGTAGATAGAAGGGTCGGGGTGGTCGAACGAAACGGTGTTGATGCAGTTGAAGCGCGACAGGTCGTATCTGTAAGGCGCGTAGTTGCCGTGCCAGGCGACCACATCGAGGGGCGAGTGATCGATGGCCGCCTGCCACAAACGGCCCATGAATTTGGTAATGATGCGGAAGTCGCCATCGCGATCTTCGAAAGCCGCTACGGGCGCCTCAAAATCGCGCGGGTTGGCCAGGCCGTTGGCGCCGATGGGCCCCAGCTCCGGCAGGCGGAAGGTGAGGCCGTAATTTTCGCAGATGTAGCCGCGGGCCTGGCGATCGAGCAGCGCCACGCGGAACTTGACGCCGCGCGGGATTACGCAGATCTCGCCCGGCGCGGCCTCAATCATTCCCAGCTCGGTGTGGAGGCGTAGTGAGCCCATTTGCGGGACGATGAGGAGCTCGCCATCGGCATCGGCAAAGAAGCGGTCGCCCATGGAGGCGTTGGCGGCGTAAAGATGAATGGCCATGCCGGTTTGCATGGCGGGATCCCCGTTGCCGGCCAGGGTTACGATGCCGCTGACGAAATCCGTCTGCGGATCGGGAAGCGGAAGCGGATCCCAGCGCAGTTGATTGGGCATCGGCGGCACTTCGTTGAACGGACCGCTGCGGATCAGGCCCATGGGAAACTCTTCATAGGGCCGGTGGGTGACCGAGGGGCGAATGCGATAGGTCCAAGTGCGGCGGTTGACGGCTCGCGGCGCGGTGAAGGGGGTACCGCTGAATTGTTCGGTGTAGAGGCCGAGGGGATGGTCCTGCGGGGCGTTCTGGCCCACGGGCAGCGCGCCGGGAACGGCTTCGGTGGCGAATTCGTTGCCGAAGCCGGACTGGTAGGTGAGTTTTGTTTTCATGCAATGCCTCGGACGATTGGCTTAAGAACAACTGCAGATTTTTCGCTGCGCTCAGGATGACAACGGTGGGAAAGAGCTATCAGAGGTTTCCCCGCGCCTGCTGCTCGCGCTCAATCGCTTCGAAGAGCGCCTTGAAATTTCCTTTGCCGAAACTGCGGCTGCCTTTGCGCTGGATGATTTCAAAAAACAGCGTGGGTCGGTCTTCGACGGGGCGAGTGAAGATCTGCAACATATAGCCCTCGTCGTCGCGATCGACCAGGATGCCCAGCTCCTCGAGCTCGTCGACCGGCTCGTCGATTTTGCCTACGCGGCCCTGCAACTCGGTGTAGTAGGAATGCGGAACGCGCAGAAACTCCACGCCCTGCGCGCGCAGCTTGTTGACGGAATGCAGAATGTCGTTGGTGGCCAGGGCGATGTGCTGCACGCCGGGGCCGGGATAGAAGTCGAGATACTCCTCGACCTGCGATTTCTTTTTGCCCTCGGCCGGCTCATTGATGGGAAACTTGATGTAGCCGTTGCCGTTGGCCATCACCTTCGACATGAGCGCCGAGTAGTCGGTGGAAATATCCTTGTCGTCGAAGTGCTGGTAGAGCGAGAAGCCCATGACGCGGGCGTAGAAATCGACCCAGGTGTTCATCTCGTTCCAGCCCACGTTGCCCACCATGTGATCGACGTGGAGCAGGCCTACGGGGCGCGCGACGGGATCGCTTTCAATAGCGCGAAAGCCGGGCAGGAACGGGCCGGCATAGTGGCCGCGCTCCACGAACGTATGGATGGTATCGCCGTAGGCGCGAATGCTGGAGAGCACCGCGCGGCCGTGCTCGTCCTTCAGCTCATACGGCTCGGCTGCGCTCGTGGCGCCACGCTTTGTGGTCTCAGCCCAAGCGCTGCGCGCGTCGTCTACCCAGAGCGCAATCACGCGCACGCCGTCACCGTGCTTTTGAATGTGCTCGGCGATGGGATGGCCGCTGCGCAGGGGGGTGGTGAGGACAAAACGGATTTTGCCCTGCTGAACGACATAGGAAGCATGATCGCGCTGCCCGGTTTCGGGGCCGGCATAAGCCACCAGCGACATGCCGAATGCAGTGCGGTAAAAGTATGCGGCCTGGCGGGCATTGCCCACGTAAAACTCCACGTGGTCGGTGCCCCGGAGGGGCAGGAAATCCTTTTGGGGTTGGCGGGCGGGCTCGGCGACAGCCTGCGCGCCTGCGGAAGCAGAGTGCGGGGAAGTCATTGCTGCGATTCCTGTTCTGCCGGGGCAGGCGAGCGGGAAGCCGCAATCCCGGCTAGGGATAGGATAGGCCGGAGACAGCGAGTCAGCAAGTCAGCGAGTCGACAAGTCAGCGAGTGCGGTGGCGACGCGGGGGCTGTTAGAACCCATGTGGCATTTATGGTCTCCCACCCCATCGCAAAAGACGCGAAAGGATAGGGCACCCGGCAAGTCGGCGGTGTGGTGGCCACGCGTGGGCCGTTTGAGACTTCCCGCATCAGGATCGGTGGGCTCCCAAGTCCCAAACACGGGGCCTGATGACATGACAGCGTCGGCTCCTTCAAGCTGAGTACATGGGTTGTGGCTAAACGACCTTGGGCTGGGGAGCAGGAGCCGAGCAGGATGATTATAGGCCGTGATTTCCATCCTCGTTTTCAGCAGGTCGCGTATATGGAGACGGAGACGGGGGAGTACGCAGAACGGCGACGGATGCATGGGGCCGAGGCAGAGAGTTCTTATCGGTCCCTGGCGGGCCAGGGGGTTTGCGAGTGGGGCTGGAGGCGACCGCGAACTTTGGTTGCCCCAGTCGCGCCTGGTGCGGATGGGCCCGCGGATCGAAAACCAGAGTTGGACGCTATTGGCAAGGACGAAGGCCGGGTGGGAAGCCGGCGATGGACAGACCGGCGGCGTGAGGTCGAAGCGCTCAAGCTGGAGAGCCGGTACGGGCAACGGCGGCAGGACTTGTTGTCGCTGCTGGATGGATTGGAGGACCGGATCGAGCCGCTGCAAGAAGCAGTCAGGGCAGCGGCCCAAGCCCATCCGCAGGCCAGGCTTCTGATGATTCACCCGGGAAAACATCTGAGCTTCGCTCCCCAGCCGATTCTGAAAGTGGCCGGGACGATGGCAAGGGTCAAGATGAACGCCACAAAACGGCGCCTTTGACATCGTCCCGACCACCGCGGGAAAGTGTGCGCCTCTTCACTTGACAAGGAGAGACGCTGTCATACAGGGAGCACCTCAGCTTGACGTCACGAAGTCACGAAGTCGCGGTACTACGGCTGGACTACGCCGTGGCGGATGGCATAGCGGACTACGCCGGCGGTTTCGTGGATGCCGAGCTTTTCCATGATGCGGCTGCGGTAAGTTTCGACGGTCTTCACGCTGATCTCGAGCAGGGCCGCGATTTCCTTGGTGGTCTTGCTCTCGGCGATCAGTTGCAGCACCTGTCGCTCGCGCGGGGTGAGCGGATCCTCGGGCAGCTCCGACTTGTTCTGGTAGGCTTCGACCGCGGCCTGCGTCACTTCAGGGCTGAAGTAGCTGCCGCCGCGCGCGGTTTCGCGGACGGCGTGCACCAGTTCCTCGGCACTGCGCGTCTTCATGACAAAGCCGCGGGTTCCGGCGCGTAGTCCCTCCAGGATGAACTGCCGCTCGGTGTGCATGGTGAGCATGATGCATTTGGTGGCCGGCGAGAGGCGGCGAATCTCGCGGGCTGCGTCGATGCCGTTGAGGAACGGCATGGAAAGGTCGAGAACAGCCACGTCGGGACGGAGTTTCTCGGCCCATTCCACTGCTTCGCGGCCGTTCGAGGCTTCCGCGACAACCTTGAATCCTTCACGCTCTAAAATGACGCGAAGGCCGTCACGCACTACGGGATGGTCGTCGGCGAGGAGTATCTGAATCGGCATGTTCCCTCTGATGTAGAGGCGCAGTAATCTCCACCTTCGTGCCACGCCCCTGCGCAGATTGGATGCGGAGTTTGCCTCCCAGGGCATTCAGGCGTTCCCTTATGCCCACCAAGCCGAGACCGGGATGGCCGGAACTGATGGTGCCGGCGGGGTCGAAACCCACGCCGTTATCGGCTACCTGGCAGCGAAGCCAGGGGCCGCGTTTGCCGATCTGGATGCGCACGCGGGTGGCGTGGGCGTGACGGCGCACGTTGGTGAGCGCTTCCTGGACGATGCGGTAAAACGAGATCGCGAGCCGGGGTGAGAGGCTGCCTTTCAAGGAGGAATCGACGGTGATGTGCAAACCCGTGCGCTGGCCAAAATTGGCAGCCAGGAACTCGACGGCCGGCACCAGGCCGAGGTGGTCGAGCATGGCTGGGCGCAGCTCGTGGGAGAGATCGCGAATGCGCTCCTCCACCAGCCCCAGCAGGGCCTTGACGCCGCTCATGCGGGCTTGCACATTGGGCGGCATGTCGCGTATGGCCTCATCCAGGCTGAGGTGGACGGCCACCATCAACTGGCCGGCATCGTCGTGCAGCGCCAGCGCGATGCGCTGCACTTCTTCCTCCAGGGTTTCGTTCAATTTGCGCAGCGCGGTATTGGCGTCGCCGATGGCGCGATGCGTCATCTCGAAAGGGGACATGCTTTCGGTAAAAAACTGGGCGGCTTTGGAGACCGTGGCAGAGGGGTCATCGCGGGCCGGCGCTTGGTGTAGGGCAGCGGCCAAGGCGTCGTGGTAGAAATGGGCCATGGCCAGCACGCCTTCGCCGGCAGTCAAGGCCTGGCGACCCAGTTCGTATGCCTCTTCGAGCGGAGCTTCGCCCCCGTTCAGCAGGTAATTGCCTAATGCGCGGGCATATTCGCGCTCGAATTCGTTCCGCGGCGGAGCGGTATCCGTTCCGGTTGGAGCGGCATCCGTTCCATTTATTGTGGCTTCCATTTCTTCACCGTGACGGTGGTTCCCTGTCTCGGCCTGGACACGACTTCGAACTCGTCCATAATGCGTCTCACGCCAGGCAGACCCAGGCCCAGGCCGTGCTCCGGATTGGAACCATCCTGGAGAGCGCTGCGCACGTCGCGAATGCCCGGCCCGCGGTCGGTGGCGATAATGACCATGCCCCGGGCGCCCTCATCGCTCTGCAGGTGAATTTCGCCCTGATTGGCGTGGTGGACGATGTTTCGCCCCAGCTCAGAGATGGCGCTGGCGATCAGGGTGCGATCAATGGACGGAAACTCCAGCTTCGCGGCCAGTTCGCGTGCCCGGCGGCGCGCTTCCAGAATGTCGTCGCTGGTGCGGATGGGAATCCGGAATCCATCTTCCTGTGCGGCAATGGTTTGCGCTGGGCGGATGTGTCCCGCCGGCCGCGTGCGCCTGGGGGGGCTCTGAGCCGGGCGCGCCTGACCGTTGGTCCGCATCTGCCCGAGGGCAGGACGAGCCGGCAATTCGCTGTGATCGACGTTTCTATGAAGATGATTCAAGCAATCTGTTCACGAATTCCGCGTTGGCGGCGCGGAATCCGTGCCCTCTTGATGAAAATCCGCAGCCCAGGCAGTCGCCGTGCTCTGCCCTGCTGATATCCGGTTGGATGCGGACAGGGGCTGTACTGCTTTCCCGGTATGGCGCAGTGGTATTCACCTGATGGAAATGGGCGTAGGACGGTGGGGAACGCCGGATGTGCCGGTCCCGTCCGGCGAGGATTGGACATATACTTGTTCCCCATGAAGGAGTGATCGGTCCAAGCATTTCGATCTGGAGACGCAGGATTGGGGCAGCTACCGCTCTACTGGGTTTGCTCTTGCTCGCGGTCGCCTGCTTCACTTACGCGAGGTACGCATCAAATCCATCAGACCTGCATGTGCAAGAGAGGCTTCAACATGGACGAGAGCTAGGGCTGCTCTGGAAGTTGGATTTCTATGGATCGCCCTTTTTATTTGTAGCCTCAATGTTCGGGCTTGGGGTGGGTGCGCTGGAGCGACTTTTAGTCAATGGACTTGCTTTCCTATACACTCTGATGACGTTAGGGGCATTTTGTGGCCCTTTCGGATGTAGCTAGCTCCTCGTCAAAGCGCTCTTTTTTATTGTTCTCTATTGAAATATTGACCCGGGGTCTCTTACCACTTGGAGATGTGCGATTAACGGCTGGGTGGCCACGGCGTGCGGTCCATCGGGATCACCTTGCCGCCGCTACCGCGCGGAAACGGGTAGACACTGCCAGCGCCTCCCCGCGCCACGGACGAAGCCTTGTCCGGGCCAGAGGGCCCCCCGGCACCGGCTGAAGCTATGGACCGCGGCCCCGGGGCTCCGCGCTGGTCTGCCCAGTTCTGCCTGCGAGAGAAGGCGGACTCAATGCCGTAAGCCCGGATCTTGTAGTGCAAGGCACGCAGGCTGATCTGCAAAAGGCTGGCGGCGTCCTGACGGTTCCCGCCAGACTGCTCAAGCGCCTGCACGATGGCGGCGCGCTCGGCATCCTGCTTGAGATCGCGAACCAGCGACTTGAGATTGCAGCTTCCGGGCTTAGCTACGGAGTCGATGCGGATGGGACCCTCGGATTTTGGCGCCGGCTGGGAGCTCTCGGCAGACTGGAAATCCAGTTGGCTCACCGCCAGTTTCTCATCGCCCAGCACCAGGTAGCGCTTTACAAAGTTTTCGAGCTCGCGCACGTTGCCCGGCCAAAGATAGGCGGCGGTTGTCTCAAGAATGCGCCGCGTGATGGGCAGGCGCGGCCGGCCGTAGCTGGCCGCCCAGATGGTCATGAAGTAATTGAGGAGGTAGGGCAGGTCTTCGCGGCGCTCGCGCAGCGGGGGCAGATGAATGGTAAAGACATTGAGCCGGTAGTAGAGATCGGCGCGCAGGGTGCCGTTCTGCACCGTCGGGCGCAGGTCCGCGTTGGCGGCCGCCAGCACGCGCAGGTTGGAAAAAATCGTACCGGCGCTGCCCAGCCGCGAAAACTCGCCATCCTGTAGAACGCGGAGCAGTTTTGCCTGCGCCGACGCAGGCATGTCGGCAATGTCTTCGAGCAGGATGGTGCCCTTGTGGCCAATCTCAAATTTTCCCGCGCGCGCCTGGCGGGCGCCGCTGAATGCGCCGGCCTCGTGTCCGAAGAGCTCGCTCTCAAGAAACTCGGGCTGCAGAGCCGCACAGTCTACTTTCAGGAATTTGCGCGCCGAGCGGCTGGAGAGCTTGTGGATCATGCGCGCGATCAATTCCTTGCCGGTGCCGCTTTCGCCCAGCAGGAGCAGGGCGGCGTCGATGCCGGCCACCTGCTCGACCTGACGCCGGACCTCGCGCATGGCGGGGCTCACGGCCACCAGAGCATGGCGGTTGTCGAGGCGTTCTACTGCGTCTGGACCGCGTTCGCCAGGGGCGGGCTGTGGATGCGCTGGTCCAGCCGCAGTCACAAGGCTCGCGGGCACAGGGCCCGCGAGATTGATCTCAAGTGCGCTTGCCCATAGGTCGGGCGGAGCAGCAGTGCCGAAATCCGCCATTTTCGCACGTCCTCCTTGCCGTGATCTCCGGAGACGGCCCGAACACGAGCTTAACCCTGTCTTAAAAAAACGCAATTCGGCTGAACCCTCGTCAGGAACGGGAAAAATCCCTTAACTGCGCCCTACATGAAGTTGTCAGGAGCCACCCTACAACCGAGTGCGCCTGCGGCCGCCCGGGAGCAGAGGGCGCGCGGGTAGAGGCTCAGGCGGCGACTTGCGGTCTGCTCTGCTGGCTGCGCCGATGGGCCAAGCGCGTTTCCACTGCCGAGGCTTCGATTTCGCTGTTGATCTCGCCGCCCAACAGGAGCATCAATCCTGTGATGTAGAACCACATGAGCAGGATGATGACGGTACCCAGCGACCCGTAAGTCACGGAGTAATTGTTGAAGAAATGCAGATATAGGCGGAAACCCACCGACGCAATCAGCCAACCGGCGATCCCGACGGCGCTGCCCGGAGTGAGCCAGCGCCAGCGTCGTCTGCGCCAGTCGGGTGCCCAGTAGTAGATGACCGCGAATACCAGGATCAGAAGCAGCGTGGCCACGGCCCAAGCGGCTACCCGGATTCCAATGGCCGCGACCAGAGAGGCGAGGTGACCCGATACCCGGGATGCCACGAAATGGGCGACAGAATCGGCGCCGAACATCGACAAAAGACTGGCGGTGATCATCGCGGCCACCAGAAACGTGAGCCCGATGGCCTTGATCCGCGCGCCGAGGTAGGAGCGGGAGTCGTCGATCTTGTAAACGTCGTTCAGAGTGTCCTGAATTGCGGAGATGCCCACCGACGCGGACCACACGGCGCCGATCAGGCTGAAAGTGATTTTTCCTGAGCTGGCAGTGGCGGCGGTCTGGTTGAAAGTGTGCAGCACTGTTCCGAGGGCGGAGGTGGGCACCACGAGCGCGAGATAACCGAGCAGCCGGGAATAAATCTGCGCGGAACGCGCCACCAGTCCCAGAATCGCCGCCGCGCAAAACAAGGCGGGAAAAAGAGAGAAGAAAAAATAGAACCCCAACTCCGCCGCCCGGCCGAAGACGCGATCGTTCAGCAGCGATCTCCACGTCCGGCGAGCGATTTGCTTCACCGAGGTTCCGTGCAGGGTCCAAAGCGAATCGAGCGGTGCGTGAGCTACGATCCGCCACACGCGGTGTTCTCTCGACTTCTCTGTTTTCGCGTTGTAGCTGGGAATGGCCAACGCTTCCGCCTGCTGGTGCAATTGGTATGGATGCTCGCCGCACATCGGCCGATAGCCCATTGGAGAGTCCGGCACAGAGCGACGGGCGCTGCTCCGGAATCAAACCATCTCAGTTGGCAGTGCATCGTAACTCAGGGTGATATGGGGTGTTCATCGATCCATTTTCAATGCCTTAGCAGGATGGGCAAAACCACTTTGGCTTCCCGCCAGGCGCGCGTTTTTTGCTGGAGCATTTTGTGCTGCGGTGCTCAGCGCGCAAGGCGCTGCGCAGCCGGGTGCGGGAAGCCCTGACCAAGCCCCCACCGCCAAGCCGATGCCGGCTACCACGCCGGCCGCGGAAGAAATGTTTGCCTCTTACGCGGGGCAAAAAGTGTCCGCGGTTGAAATTGCCGGGCAGCCGAATCTGAACCCTTCTCAATTTACCGGGCTCATGGCGCAAAAGCCAGGTAAGCCGTTCTCGGCCGCAAAGGTGGAGCAAGCCGCGGCAGCCTTGCGGGCCACGGGAAAATTCAAGCAGGTGCACATCGACGTTGAGGCTGAGGCCAATGGCGTGCACGTCATTTATGTTCTGGAGCCCGCCGTCTGGTACGGCATCTACCGGTTTCCGGGCGCGCAGCGCTTTGCCTATTCAGAGTTGATCCAGGTTTCCGATTATCCGGTTCAAAAACCCTTTAACGCGGCCGAAGTGGAGCGTGACGGCAAAAAGCTGGAATCGTTCCTGCAGCAGGAGGGTTTCTTCGAAGCGCAGGTGCACACGCAGGTGAATGTCGATGCGCCGCGTGCCATCGCCAATATCGACTTTCATGTCACGCTCGATCGCCAGGCCAAGTTTGGAGCCCTGTCCATGCAGGGCGGGACGGCGCAGCAGCAAGCGCAGTTGGAGCACAAGGTGACAACGGTCATGGCGCGTCTGCGCGGGGCGGGCATCCGGCCGGGAAAGGCGTTTCACCATTCCACGCTCAACCATGCCACGCACTATCTTCAATCCACTCTCGAGCACCAGGGCTACCTGAGCGCGCAGGTCAAGCTTCTGGGAGCTGAGTACCATGCCGATACCAACCGCGCCGACATTCATTTCCAGATCGATCCCGGCGTCAAGACGCACGTGAAGATCACCGGCGCCCACATTTGGAGCTGGGACCGCAAAGATCTTCTGCCTGTATATCAGGGCGTCGGTGTCGACCAGGAAACGGTTCAGGAGGGCCGCGACGCGCTTGTCTCCTACTTCCAGAAGAAGGGTTTTTTCGATGTGAAGGTGGAGTCGCAGCTCAAAACCGCGTCCAGCGGCGATTCCGTCCTCTACCAGATCGACAAGGAAAAGAGACACAAGGTCACGGAGGTTCATCTCACCGGCAACAAGCAACTGCACGGCTCGCGGCTGGGTCTCGCGATCGCGGTCCAGAAAAAGCACTTCTTCTCGCCCGGCGATTTCAGCGATGACCTGGTTCGCACCAGCATCAAGAATCTGACCGGGATCTATCAGGCAGAAGGCTTCAGCGACGTGAAGGTAACATCTTCGGTGGCAACTCAGAACGGCAACATTCAAGTCACTTTCAAGGTGGTCGAGGGGCCGCGCAATATGGTCAAGGCGGTGGCCATTGAAGGCGACAAGACATTTCCCGAATCGAAGTTTGCTCCGCACGGGTTGAAGGTAAGAGCCGGTCAGCCCTATTCGCAGGCGCACGTGGAAGAGGATCGCACTACCATCATCGCCAATTACCTGCGTGCCGGTTATCTGAATGTCAGCTTCCGCGAGACCGCTGCGGATGTATCGAAGCAGGAGCCGCACCGCGTCGATGTCGTCTACTACATTGTTGAAGGGCCGCGCGTGCTGACCGGCGATGTGATTACCCTGGGCCGCGTGCACACCGTGCAGCGTCTCATCAACGGAGACACTTCGCAGATCAAGCCGGAGCGGCCGCTCACCGAATCCGGTCTGCTCACCGCCGGCAGCAATCTCTACGATCACACCGGAGTCTTTGATTGGGCCGAGGTCGATCCCAAGCGCGCCATTACTACGCAGACGAATGAAGATGTGCTGGTGAAGGTGCACGAGGCCAGGAGAAACGAGTTCCAGTACGGATTCGGGTTTGAAGTCATCGAGCGCGGAGGCAGCATTCCCAGTGGCACGGTGGCGTTGCCAAACCTTCCACCCATCGGGCTGCCCGCGAGCTTCAAGACCAATGAAAGCACCTTTTACGGCCCGCGGGGCACTGCGCAATATACGCGCAATAACATGCGCGGCAAAGGCGAATCGCTCTCCTTGACTGCATTTGCAGGCCGCCTGGATCAGCGCGGCGCGGTCTACTATATCGATCCCAACTTTCGCTGGTCGCCGTGGAAGGCGACCACCGATTTGTCCATCGAGCGTAACCAGGAGAACCCGATCTTCTCTTCGCAGATCGCAACCGCCAGCCTGCAATTTCAGCGGCCCGTCGATCGCAGCAAGAAAAACATCGTGTTTGCCACGTACAGTTACAGCAAGACCGACCTGACGCACGTGTTGCTGGCACAGCTTGTTCCTCCGCAGGATGATCACATCCGGCTGTCTACGCTGTCGGGCAGTTTTACGCGCGATACGCGAGACAATCCGATGGACGAGCATCGGGGCGTGTTCGACACCCTGGAACTCGATTTCAATACCAGCAAGCTGGGCTCGAATGTCGACTACGCGAAACTGACGGGCCAGGCCGCGTTCTACAAGGAGAAAATTCACCATATCGTATGGGCCGACAGCATTCGCGTGGGGTTGGCCCAGCCCTTCAACAACAGCTTTGTGCCGTTGAGCGAGCAATTTTTCACCGGCGGCGGGAACTCACTGCGCGGTATTCCGCTGGACAGCGCCGGGCCGCAGCGTTCGATCTACATTTGCCCCAATGGGACCACGTCGTGCGGCACCACAATTCCCTTCCCCACGGGCGGCAACGAGATGCTCATCCTCAACTCCGAGGCGCGCATTCCGCTCTCATGGCTCATGAAGAACCTGGGCTATGTTCTCTTCTACGATGGCGGCAGCGTGTTCCCAGACGTAGGGTTCCACGATTTTAGTTCACTCTATTCAAACAACGTGGGCATCGGGCTGCGCTATGAAACGCCGGTGGGCCCCATCCGCTTCGATCTGGGTGAGGACCTGAACACAGAGCCCGGAACGAAGCCGCCGCAACGTTATGGACTGCAATATTTCATCGGTATTGGACAAGCATTCTAAGAGGCCCTTATGAATACGCTTCTAAAATATCCATCACGCCCTGAAGATCCCGAACCACCCAAACCGCCAAAGCGCAAGCACCGCGGGTGGCGCATTGCGGGCTGGTCAATTCTCGGCCTCATCGGCTTCGTCATCGCCGCCGTCCTGGTGCTCGCCGCGCTGGTGGACACCGACGGCGTGCACAGGGCCATTTTGAATTTTGCGCAGAAAGAAGCAAGCAAAGAACTCGGGGTGCGGGCGCGCCTCGAGAACTTTCAAATTCACTGGGCTCCGCTCGGCCTCGATCTCTATGGGGTCAGCGTCGATGGCGCCGGCCTACATCCCACGCCGCCGCTGCTCGAGGTGAATCGTGTGGAAGTGGGCGTGCGCATCGTCTCTATTTTTAAGCGAGAGTGGTATCTCAGCAGCCTGCGCATCGATCATCCGGTGGTGTGGATCACTGTCGACAGGAACCGAGTGTCCAACCTTCCCGCATTCAAAAGCAGCAGCAACAGCAGCAGCAATCATGAGATTTTCAACCTGGGGATTCGCCACGCGGTGCTGGACGGGGGTGAAGTGTATTACAACAGCGTCGCGAGCGCGCTGGCGGCCGATCTCCATCAACTCAATCTGCAAGCTGAGTTTAACGCGCCGCGGCAGATGTATAGCGGAAGGCTCGCGTACTCCGACGGAATGCTGAAGTATGGCGCCCATCAGCCCATCCCGCACAACCTGGACGCGACCTTCAGCCTCACGCCTACCACGTTTCAGTTGAACCGGGCAAGGCTCTGGAGCGGCGATTCGCAGGTGGTGCTTTCCACCGTGATTCAGAATTACAAGAACAATCCTGCCGTGCAGGCGCAGTACAGCATTGCCGTTAATGCGGCGCAATTCCGGCGGATCCTCAACAATCCGTCGATTCCCACTGGCTTCATTCGCGCTGCGGGTTCTATCCAGTATCAGAAGCAGGCGAACCGGCCGTTGCTTCAGTCGGTGGTTCTGAATGGCGACCTGAGCAGCGATCGTCTCGACGTGACCACCGCAGCAGCGCAGGCCCAGATCACGAATCTGGACGCGCACTATTCTATGGCCAACGGTAATGCGTCGCTGCGCGATTTCCGCGCCGGCATTCTGGGCGGCGAGGTCACAGCGCGGGGCACGATGACCAACCTCGGCGGCAATAGCCATTCCAGCTTCAACGCGGGGCTCGAAAACATCTCGCTGGCGCAGCTTGAGAACGAGGCCGGTAAATCGGCAGCTGCTACGGGAGTGTCGCTGGCCGGCACGCTCAACGCGACCGCTTCGGTTACCTGGGGCAAAACCCTGGCCGATCTGGCGGCCCGCGCTGACGCGAGCATTCATGGGCAAGCAGCAGGAAAGCATCCGCGAGGCCCGCTGAATACCGGCGAGAATCTTCTCAACGTGGCCGCCAACAATGCTCCTGCGCCTGCAGCTCCGGCAACCATTCCCGTGGAGAGCGAAATTCACGCGACCTATACGGGAAGCAATGGACAACTGACTCTCGCAAAGAGTTATCTGCGCACCACCGACACCGATCTCACTTTCAATGGCACGGTCGGCAAACATTCGAGCCTGGCGATTCGCCTGCAGGCCGATGACCTGAAGGAACTGGCCTCCATGATGAATGCTTTCCGCCCGTCTGCGCCGGGCGAAGCGCCGCTCGACGTCTCGGGAACGGCTTCATTCAATGGCAACGTGCAGGGCTCGACCACGGCTCCGCACATTACCGGGCAGCTCACGGCCGTGAATCTGAATGTGAACGGGTCAGCATGGAAAATGGTGCGCACCAATATTGACGTAAGCCCGGATCACGCCGCGCTCGAAAATGCGGAACTGGAGCCCGCGCCACGCGGCCACATCGCGCTCAATGCCCGCGCCACGCTTGACCAATGGGCGTTCAGCAAACAAAACCCGGTCCAGGTGCAGCTTCACGCTGTGCAAATCTCGATTGCCGACCTGGTGAAGTTTACCGGCGAGCAGTTTCCGGTTACCGGAACCTTGCAGACCAACGTGAGCCTGCACGGTACCGTGATGAATCCCGAGGGCAGCGGCGACTTGGACCTGACCGGAGTGACGGCGTACCAGCAGCCCGTCAAGTCAATCAAGATCAATTTCTCCGGCAACGGCACGCAGGCGCAGGCTAGCCTGGCGGTGCAGATGCCTGTCGGCAACGTGCGGGCCAACGTCACTGTTCAGCCGAAAGAGAAAACCTACACCGCGCAACTCACGTCGCCGGGCATTCATCTCAACCAGCTCGCAGCCATCACAGAACGCAACATCAAAGCTGACGGCGTGCTGGCGCTGAATGCCGCGGGTGAGGGCAGCTTTAGCAATCCGCAACTCCAAGCCACCGTGGAGTCGCCATCGCTCACCGTCTCCGGACAAGCCATCTCCGCGCTCAAGCTGCAGGTGAGCCTGGCCAACCACGTTGCGAATGCATCGTTGAGCACGATGGCGCTCAACGCGCCTATCGACGCCAAGGCTACGGTCCAGCTCACCGGCGACTACATGACGGACGCATCGCTGAACACACCGGTTCTCTCGTTGCAGCCGATTCTCGCGCTTTACTCGCCCAGCGAAGCCAGCGACATCAGCGGGCAAGCTCAGGTTCAGGCCACCGTTCACGGACCGATCAAAAATCTCAAGGAGATTGAAGCGCACGTTACGGTTCCAGTGCTCAAGGTGGCTTATCAGAATACCGTTCAGCTGGCGGAGGCTGCGCCTATCCAGTTCAACTATAAGGATGGGGTCATCGATGTGCCGCAGGGCGCGATTCGCGGTACGGACACCGATCTGGCCTTTCAGGGTCACATTCCTACCGGCAGCGATCAGCCCATGTCATTGCAACTGCGCGGCGCTCTCGACTTGAAGATTGCGCAGCTCTTCAATCCCGATATCCACAGCTCGGGGCAGATCAAGCTCAACATCGATTCGCATGGGATTGTTGCCAAGGGCACGAACCTGGGCGGCGAGATTGACATCGTGAATGCGAACTTTGCCGATGCTTCCCTGCCGGTTGGGCTGCAAAACGGAAATGGCGTATTGAAGCTGACTACCGATCGCGTAAATATTTCGAGCTTTCAGGCGACCGTGGGCGGGGGTGCGGTGAACCTGCAGGGAGGGGTGCAATACAGGCCCAATCTGCTCTTCGCGCTGGGCCTGGCGGCCAAAGGCGTGCGCATGTTGTATCCCACGGGGATGCGCGAGAACATCGACGCCAACATCCGTCTGGATGGGTCCACCACTCACGCCGTGCTGGGCGGGACAGTAAACCTGGCGGACTTATCGTTCACCCCGGCGTTCGATCTCACCAGTTTCGCCGGCCAGCTCTCGGGCGGTGTGGAGGCACCGCCGGCGCAGGGATTCACCCAGGATCTGACGCTCAACCTGGCGGTGCATTCGGCGAACAACATGAGCCTCGCCAGCCGCACGCTGAGTATTGATGGCGCGGCGAACCTTCAGGTACGCGGTACGGCGGCTCAACCGGTGATCCTGGGGCGCATCGACCTTACAGGCGGAGACATTATTCTCGAAGGCAATCGGTTTGTTCTGACGGGCGGCACAATTCAGTTCGTCAATCCCATGGAGACGGAGCCGGTGCTCAATCTCACTCTCACCACCACCATTCAGGAGTACGACATCGACCTGACCTTCCAGGGGCCGGTGGAACAGATGCACACCGAATACAGCTCCAATCCCTCGCTGCCGCCCGCCGACATTATTCATCTGCTGGCCTTCGGTTCCACCACCGAGGCCGCGGCGAACAATCCCACCCCCGCCAACGAAGAGGCGGAATCGCTGATTGCTTCGCAGGTTTCGAGTGAGGTCACGAGCCGTCTCTCCAGAGTGGCCGGCATTTCGCAGCTCTCCATCAGCCCGGTTCTGCAAGGCGGTACAGCGCAGGGGCCGGCGGGCGCCGACATCACCATCCGCCAGCGTGTGACCGGCAACCTGTTCGTCACCTTCTCCACCAATGTGGAGACTACGCAGGACCAGATCATTCAGGGGCAGTACCAGGTTTCGCCGCGGGTGGCCATCAGCGCGACGCGGGATGAAAACGGCGGCTTCGCAATCGACACTCTAATTAAGAAGAGCTGGTGAGCGGACGAGCTGATCCGGCGCGCGCCGGATCAGCTCTTCTTGGACGGGACTTTCTTGCCTTCCTTGCGCGCCTTGGACAGACCGATA